>JAOMDR010000002.1 GCA_028345575.1 Candidatus Nitrosopelagicus sp. | reverse complement strand
AGGTGACTTGACCATACACATTCGTGTAGATGACCCAGATTATGACGTATCAGCAACAGGTGAAGACCAAATTGCAGAGAATACAACAACATCCTCAAACCGTGGACCTCTAAAGATCTACGTTGCAAGAGGCTCTGATAGTGTAGTACTCGCAACTGCAGGTGCAGACACCGCACAAAGTGGTGTAATCACAATTGGTTCTTCAGTAGTTGACGGTGGCTTGGCAACAAACACCGTTGAACTTGGTCCAATCTCTGAGACCGCTCCAGACTCTGGAGTATTCGAACTTGACATGACAGTCAGATATACTGACGGTCCTGCAAGCACAGATTGTTCTTCCAAGACTGATAATTGGACACCTCTAAACGGTGATACCAATGAAACTGGTACTTCTGCAAACAACGAGGAAACAGATAGATTCGCAACAGCAGCCTCAACTGGTGATTATTGTATCTTACAAGGAGACGTAATTACAGTAGAGTATACTGACCAAAACGATGCATCTGGTAACTCGGCAGTAGCTTACGATTCAGCAACATTTGACTTAAGAAACGGTGTAATTCAAACTGACAAGTCTGTCTACATCATTGGAAGTGATATTATCATGACCTTGATTGAACCAGATCTTGACTTAGAATCTGATGAAGCAGAAACATGGGACCTCGATCTAATCGAGTGGGACTCTGACGCAGCAGGCCTTACAATGGGTAATGCTGGCGGATCAGCCTCAGCCTTTGATCCTGAACCATCTGACTTTAGAGAAACAGGTGACTCTACTGGAATCTTCCAGATTGTTATCGAAACACCATCAGAACTTGGTGGTGAATCTCTAGACAGAGGTGAACTCATCGAACTTGAATACACAGATTGGGCCCCAGCTGGCGCCAATTATGTTGGTGAAGAGTATACAGACATAGGACTTGACGTTTACACATCTAACTTCGGTGCAACTATCGAAATGGACCAAAAAGTATACACATGGACTGATAAAATCTATGTAACTATCGTCGCACCAGATCACAACTTTGACAGCGGACTCGTTGACATGATTGGTGATACTGATGACGACCCATTAATCGTACAAACCAGATCCCAGAAACTCACTAGCTACAAACTAGCAGAGACTGGAACTGACACAGGAATCTTCAGTGGTGAAGTAATCCTCAAAGGATTCTCCCACGATGCTGACGGTGACCCAGCAACTGGTTCAAGCGGTTATGATGTTACAGGTGTTTCAGCTGCAAGTGGATCAGGACCAACCGATGGTGTAATTAAAGCCGAAGATGATGACGGAATCACAATCTCATACGAGTTTAACGAGGATGAGGTAGTTGTCGGTTCTGCATTAATCAGATGGAACGTAGGTGAAGTTCAATGGCTTGAATCAAGCTATCCTGCAGGCGGTAATGGTGTAGTAAGAGTAGTTGACCCAGATATGAACTGGGATCCAGAAAACGTGGACAACTTTGAAGTTGACGTCTGGTCAGATTCTGACGCAGGCGGTATTTCCTTAATGATAACTGAGACAAATGAGGCAACTGGAATATTCGAAGGAACTGTATCATTTACAGCAGACGACGAATCATCCGGACACAGACTCAGAGTCGCAGAAGGTGACACAATCACCGCAGAATATGAGGACAATACACTTCCAGATCCTTACACTAGAAGCGATGACCTCGATATCACTGGCACAGCCTTAATCGGCACAGTCGTACCTCCTCTTGAGCGTGCTCCAGCAGCAAACACAAGAGTAGTTGATTCATTCGGTAACTCACTAAGTGAGGTATCAGTAGACCAACAAGTACAGATTGAAGCAGATTTGGTAAACGGTCAGGATAGAGATCAATCATTCGCATACTTAGTACAGGTTCAGGATAACAACGGAGTAACTGTCTCACTAGCATGGATTACAGGTCAACTGGCTGCTGGACAATCATTTAGCCCAGCATTGTCATGGATACCATCTAACTCTGGTTCATACGAAGCAACAGTCTTTGTATGGGAGAGCGTAGATAATCCAACTGCTCTATCTGATACAGTATCAGTAAGCATCCGAGTCGTATAAGGTAATTAGACATCAAACTTTCCTTTTTTTCTTTTTTTTGAACACCTCTTAACGAACGTTATAGACAAAATTCTCAAACAAAATTTTCACAAGTAATATCTATTAGAATTCAAGCACTTAATTATTGAAATATATCTTAATATTTTTCTCAATTCTCTTACTATCTTTTACCCCTATAACGTTTGCAAATGCTGAAGTATTTCAGGAGAGATTAGAAGGGACTTTGGATGTTTATACCAATCAATTGGTATTTGCTCCAGGAGAACCAATATTTGTACATGGTCAGGCTATGCCAAAGGAACCTATTATTATAAGATTATTTACTCCTGATGATACAATTGCAGAATTTGAACAATTGATGACAGATGAAGATGGATCTTTTCATCATTTCTTAATGGAATGGGATAAACCTACAACTAATCTGCCATATGGAACATACATTCTAGAGGTTATTTCTAACCAACAAGGAGGAATCTCAAAAAGCATTGAGGTGAAATTTTCATCAACATCAGATTTTGTTCAAGTTCCGATTGAAAGAAATGTTAGCACAATAGTTTTTGCTCCTGAAACTGCTGCGGTAAGTAGAGATTTTCGTGTATTTGTTCAAACATCAAGTGATGGTCTGTTAATCGGTGATGATCCAAATCAAATACTTGGTACATCTCATGTACATTTACCTAATGGTCAGGTCGAAAATCTAGAAGATGATTTGAAAACGTTACATCAAGGATTGTATTATGTAGATTATCTTCCTGCATTAGAAGGGATATACGTTTTTCATATGGTGACTTTTGATGAAGGAAATATTTCTCATGGTTCTGGCGCAACTAACGTTCTAGCTCAAGATATTAGTGGAATTTCTGCACAAATTTTAGAATTAAATCAAATTTTAGATGAGACAAAAACTGAATTGGCAAATCTAAAACAAGAAACTTCAACTTTTGGTTCATCATTATCTGATGCGAGCTCAAATTTAGATGAAAGTGTAGTACTAATTTCTGATTCTGTTGGAAATATAGAGGAAGGTTCATCTCAGCTTAATGCTTTACTTTTCCCTGTAGTTGCATCAATTGCTATAATTCTTGCATTACAAATTGTAATTATTGCTAGAAGAAGATAAGCTATAATTATTCATTAAACATCTTTTTTGATCATGATGAAATTAGTACTTGCACTAGTTCTTTTAATCCTAATACCTCCATTAATTTCTGAATCATTTTCTTATTTTGATGGAGATATGATTGGTCATAATATTGAAAATAAAAATTATAGTTTTAATGAATCAAAAATAATTCAATTCAATGAACCTTCAAATGAACAGCAAGTAAAACGTTATTTGATATTTGGAAAGGGTTCTATATCTGAGATTGGAAATTTTGTACAAACACCGTATTCCATATCTTCATCAAATGGATTTTTCTCAATAGTGACAATCCCTGAAAGTACCTTATCCATTTTTCAATCAAAAGGGTTTCATGTGATTGAAGATTTTCAATTAGATTTTCATTCAAAATACATCAAAAAAAATAATGTTGAAAAAATATCTACAATTGGAAACATCGCAAATTCTGAACGCGTACATGATCTTTACAATGTTACAGGAAAAGATGTTACAATTGCTGTAATTGATACTGGTGTAGATTTTTCAAATCCTGATATGCAACATGCATTAGCGCGTGATAATGAAAATTTTCCTATAATGTTAGATCCTGATGGACAAGGTTTGATATTAACAAATGCCACTTTTGCTGCAAACATTGATCAGTATGGAACAATCAAAAACTTTACAAAATCTGCACTTCATAACACAACTTCTGATGTTTATGTAAAATCTCGAGATGGTGGTATATTTTTGAATATTGAACAAAGTGGTGATGGAACTAGTTTGATGGTGTATAATTCCATGTTCCCTATGTTTGGATCTTCACCACTTCTAAATGGAACTTTAACTGATGATATGAAAATTGGAAAAAATAAACATGATTATATCGAATCAAAAAGTGGTATTTACCATTTAGGTATAATGTATCAGGGTTTACCTAGCCAGCCGCAAGTTGTACCTGTTTTAGTTGTTGACTCAACAAAATCTGGATATTATGATACTATTATTCCTGACATGTCTACGTCTTGGCAGGATTTTACAAAAAATTCTACCGATGAAAAAATAGAATTTGATTTTGACTTTACTGATGATATTCATCATGTAATAGGTGATGGAAATGAATTTCTAATTTATGATTATGATGATGATGGTAAATTTGATTATAGTGTGGGTACACTTGGTGCTCAAATTCTAGATATTTATGGTGTAATTGAAAATAAATCTGAGATTGATGAAACTTTTGGTGCAATAAATGGAACATTACTTCCACCCATAAATCGAAATGGTGAATTCTTTGGTGTAATGACTGATGTTTCAGGTCATGGAACTGGAAGTGCAGGTACAATAATTTCAAAAGGTATCATTGAATATGACATCTACAATGATACAAAAAAATTTAACATTAGAGGTGTTGCTCCTGATGCAAAAATAATACCTGTAAAGGCATTATGGTTTGGAGATATATTGTATGCTTGGCTATGGTCTGCAGGATTTGACAATCATGACATAGAATGGACATTTTCTGGAAATACTCGTGCTGATATAATATCTAATAGTTGGGGTGTATCTACATTTCCAAATTTTGAATATGCGCCTGGATTTGATTTATTATCTTTGGTAATGACTACTCTAAGTTTACCTAATTCATTTTCTGAAGATTATCCTGGCGTGTTAATGATATCTAGTGCTGGAAATTCTGGTCATGGTTATGGTACTATTGGATTACCAAATGCATCTCCTACTGGAATTAGTGTAGGTGCTACAACAAATAATATCTTTGTTGGGTATGGGCCTTTCAAAGATGAACCTAGATTTGGAAATTCTACAAAACATTCTGATCACGTAGTTGATTTTTCAAGTAGAGGACCAACGTTAATTGGTGATCCAAAACCTGATTTGATGAGTATTGGAGCTTACAGCTTTACACCCGCATCTGTTACAAAACCATCACAAGACTATGATCAAGATCCATTTGGTATGTTTGGGGGAACAAGCATGTCTGCTCCTATAGTATCTGGAACAGCTGCATTAGTAATACAAGAATTAAATGATAATTCTATATTATTTTCACCTTTTGATGTAAAAAATATTCTAATGTCTACTGCAAATGACATGCACAATGATGTATTTACTCAAGGTACGGGAATGGTTAATTCACTAGATGCAATTCGTTTAGTCAATGGAGAAGGTGGTGTTTTCAAAGTCTATAATACCGAATCTTCAAAAAATCTTAATCAGATTCTTGAATTACCATTAACAAATCTAAATTACACTGCAATTGGGATGTCTTCTCCTAATATCTCACTAGAGAATATTCCTCAAACTAGCTGGTTTGGTGGAAGATTAAGTTCTGGGGATACTACGTCCGCTTCCTTTAAAATTGAAAATCCAACAAATAGTACTCTAACTGTAAATATAATACCTGAAAATTTAAAATTAATTGAAAAATTCATCTACAATGGAACAACAGAACCTCATTTACAGGATTCATATCATAACAAGTCTAAGGTATATCGTCCAAATTATGTCCCATTAGCCAATCTCACTGCTTCTGAAATTCTACACACAAACTCATCTATGATTATACCTAAAGATTCTTCATTATTGGTACTTAACGCTAATTTTTCTTTTGATCATTTTATGAATCAAACAAATCCAATATATGCTGATGATCTAAAAATTTCATCTTTGTATCTATATGACTGGAAAGACAAAGATGATGATTCTGAAATATCTAGTGATGAATTATCATTAGTAAACAGAGGTGGTTCTTGGGGAACTGTACAAGAATTACGTGTTTCAAAACCAACCGAGCACTTTGAAAATCAACCAGTTATTGGAATGTACCCTGTTCCTGAAAGATATTCATTCTGGGGAGGTTCAATTAAAGAAAATTCTACAGCATTTGATTACACATTATCTGCAAGTTATTTCAAAAAAGATACTTGGACTGATGTGAAATTAGACAAAAAAATTATTTCAATTCCGCCAAACCAAACAATTGATGTTAATGTAGATATTCAAACTCAAAAAGATCAAAAAACTGGTATCTATGATGGATTTATAAAATTTGAGGGTGAACATCACACGGTAAATGTTCCCGTATCATATGTTATCGTAGAAAAAATTCAGAAAGACATTCCATTTACTTTTATCGGAAAAAATGATGATGTAAATTTTAGTAATGAATATGTGAAAGGTGCTTTTGATATGACTAATCGTTACATGGCTGGAGATTGGAGACAGTATTATCTTGATGTGCAAGATAGCACCATTAACAATGCATCTATAGAACTTTCATGGAAAAATGAAAATACAAATTTTTCTGCATTTGTATTAGATCCTCAAGGTAAAATTATTTCTACAAATATGCCCACTGGTGTATTTGGTCATTTTATGAATTGGGCATCATTAGATTGGCTTGGTAGTTCTCCATTTAGTCAAGGTGGTGGATTTTTCCCTGTAAAAAATAAAGATAATACTTCAACATTGATATTTGCTCCAATTAATCAAACTGGAACTCATTCATTATTAATTCATTCAACTTTATTTGAAGGAAAAAATATAACAGAACCAGTTACACTTGTTGCAAAATTCTCAACATTAACGTCAGATAATATTCCTCCTGAAATAATTCTTGAATTAGATGATGTTCTAAAATCTAATTACATAATCATGCCGGAAATTATTGAAGATAATCTTTCTAATCTAACTTATTCATTGAATGGAAATTTAATTCAATTAAATACTACTGGTCTTGATATTAGTAATCTAAATGATGGTAAACATTCTCTTACAATAAATGCAGTTGATAAATTCGGATTAACAAATTCTGAAATATTTAATTTTATTCTGGATTCAAAATCTCCAACTCTTGAATTAGAATCTAAAAATAATACTATAGTTTCAAAACGTTTGGATATTCAGGTATCTGTTTCTGATCAAAATCTTCCTACATCTGATTATCTTTCATTTCTTTTACCTAACGGCGATCGCATAGTTGATCAAAAATCATATTCATTTGATGTTAGTGATTTTGAACAAGGAGAATACTCAATCGAGATATCTGCACAAGATATGGCTAAGAATAATGCATTATCAAAAATAATGTTTGAAATTGATCATTCTGTTATTGATCCACCACAATCTTCAATTTCAACTATTTCGCCTCAAATCACAGAAAGTGATGGAAATTATCTTCTGATAATTATTATTTCAATAATTGCAGTTGCGATCGTTTCTGTTATGGTAATTTTAAAACAAAAATCAAAAACTCCTCAAAAAAATTGAAATAAGGTTTATAACCAATCCGTCAAGATTTGAACTTAAGTTGTCGGCAACATCTGAAAAAAAAGCTCTCTCTAGACGTGATTTTCTTAAATTAATGGGTGCTACTGGTACCGGTCTTGCCTTTGCACCATTTGTACCATGGGGAACTTTTCTACCAAATCCATCATCTGCCTCAGCTGAAAAAGTACCTGTTATTTTACCTGATGGTTCTCAAGCAAACGCTTTCACTTTTCCTATTAATCATGCAGAAGTTATCACTTATCCAAAAACAGGTGATGCCGTACTTGACGAAGAAGCATTTCGTAAATGGCAATTCATCAGATTACCAGAAAAATTTGGAGGAGACAAAAATGATGTTTCTTCATTTAGAGCTTATAGTATGATTTGTCTACATCTGTGGTGTGTATGGAAATACTGGCCACAAGAAGGACGTATGCGAGGTGAATGTCCATGTCATGGAAGCATGTATGATCCAGTTACTGGTACTGCATTTGCAGGACCTGCATCATTACAAGCACCACCATCTGACACATTGCCAGAATTAAATTTTGAAGCAGACGCTGAAGGTAATCTATTTGTCACACCGCCAACATGGGGACCAAACAAAAATGGAGTAGTAGGATATGGCCGTTTCGCTAAATAGACGCAACGGCACTCTTGCCTTTATCTATTGGATATGGGATGGCCTTGATAGAACTATCTTTACTGCAATAAAGTTTTCATTCCCTGCAAGATTTGTAAGTCCATTTGGATTCTTAGGAATGCTTACGTTCATCACTTTCATAATTCTTGGTGTATCTGGTGCGTTGCTGATGTTCTATTATGAACCGATTCTTGATAGAGCGTGGGACAGTGTAGAGTTTATCAACAATGAAGTTCCATTTGGATTCCACATACGTAACATACACTATCACGGTTCAAATGCTATGGTAATGCTTGCGTTACTTCACATGTATTACCAATACTTTAGTGGACGTTACAAAATTAGAAATGAGATTTTATGGGTTACAGGTGTTATACTAGGAACTGTAACAATTCTTGAAGCATTCACAGGATATGATATTATATTTAGTGAACGTGCAGAATTAGCAATCAGTATTGCGGCGTCGCTGACAAATTCCATACCTATAGCTGGGCCGACGATTCGAGATGCAGCGTTTGGAAGTGGATTCCATGACTTTGTTCTGCGGTTCTACACGCAACATGTATTCGTATTACCAATAGTTATGCTTGGTTTAATGGCTGTTCACTTCCCAAGATTCTTAGTATTTGATGTTCCAATGGTTATGGCAATTGGAGGTGCAATCTTAATCACCGGTGGTGTATTCCCTGTTGACTTGGGATTCAAGTTCCAACCTACTGTGCCGCCGGGTATCACAGTTCCTGAATGGTATCTTACCGGACTTTACGCGTTCCTGCGGACGCAATATGATAAATTTGTCACCGGTGTATTATGGCCTGGACTTTTCATAGCGGCTATTGCGCTTGTCCCATTCCTTGATAGGTATAAAAAATTCTCATGGAAAGATAGACCTTGGGTTACAGCATTTGGTATAGTCGGACTTGCTCAAATATTGGTTACAACATACTGGGGATTCTATATCCCAATTGACTCAACCCTTCCATTAGTAGAGAGACTTGTAATTGATCCAATCAATCTCTATGTGGTAATGATATTACTAATTCCATTAGGAATTGGATTTAGCTACATGATGATTCATTTGGCTAAAGAGGCTGAAAGAAAGGCAAAACTAGCAAAAGACAAGGGACCAAAGAAGGTAGCACAGATTGAATTCTCTGAAAAATGGATTAATTGGATTATTGTTGCATTAATCGCATTCCAGGTGTTCTTAAACTTGGCAGCATACAATGCCGCACTAAGTGGAATGAATAACATGTCGCTATTCTTTGCGGGATTGATATTGGTAGTATTTGCTGGAATGTTCCATGTCTATAGATATGCTATGGGTCAGGCAAAAACTGCTCCACCTCCACCAGGTGCAAAAATTAGAGCAACTAAATCCATGATTGGAACTCATAAAGAATTACCTGATGGTGATGAATCTTCATCCAGTGGTGGTGCCGCAAATGTTGAGGCAAAGGACGAGTTAATTGGAAAAATTGAAGAAAAAATTAAAACTACTGAAAATCCAGATGGCACACTTACACCTGATGCTCCTGAGATAAAGGCAAACACAGCTGACTTGGATCTAAAAAGAGACACAGATATTGGCATGTCAGATCTCAAGAAACCATAAAAACTGACTAAGCTTTATAAGACTTCTAGAAATCAAGCTAGCTATTGAGTGCCACGGAAACTAAATCAAGTCATGCTTACGGAGTAGGAATTTTAGTAATGATTGTTGCAATGAGTGTAACTATTAGTTGGTATACCATGTATTGGCTACCTGAAGAAAATCAGAAAGTTTTCGTAGATGAACATATCTTGAACCCTGACGGTGAAACAGTTGTAAATATCATCATGGGTTCAGCAACTCCTGAGCAAAAAGACAACTACATGCCGAAAACAATTCAAGTTCAGCTTACAATTGATAATAAAGTGAGGTGGGTAAATCAAGATGAAATTCCTCATACTGTTACTCCTGATAGTTACGACCTTGAAGAAATAACTGATCCTTATAGTGGTGAGTTTGGTTCAATTGGTGTTTTAATGCCTGGTGATGAATACGAATTCTTATTCACAAAAGCTCCTCCAAATGGTGCAAAAGTAATCACATACCATTGTCACCCACATCCTTGGATGACCGGTACTATTGAAATCACAAAGTCAAGATTCTAGGCAGAATAGTTAGCAAACAGTTGAGCATTTTCTACTTCTTTATGTTGTTGAATTATTGATGCACGAAATTTAACATCATGTTGTTCAGTTGGTTCAAACTCAATTGTAGCAATAAAATCTACTTTGTTATCTGGAATTACATTTTTGTTTACAAACAATCTTGAAACATTTTGTGCAATCTTTTTTCCATTATACTCTCTCCACACAACTAGTTCGTTTGAACCGAGAATCTGTGTGTTTATGACAACTCCATCATAAAGTCCTGAATAATTTACTTCTATGTGTCCAATTATCTCTTGATGTGGTTTGATATCCATATTATCTAATTTTATTTCAATTTCTTTCAATGATTGTTTGACAATCTATTGAAAATAAAAACTTTAGAGCGCGCGGGGAGGGCTTCGATCCCTCGACCATCGGATTAGAAGTCCGACACTCTATCCATGCTGAGCTACCCGCACAAAAACTTGTCGACAGATTGCAATATTAATCGTTATCCTAACCATTTCTTCTCAAAATTCTCTCTTTCATTTTTGAACAAAAATTGTTGTGCATATCCTGCATATTTTCCAAAATGATCAACTATTTTGTCATGTAGCTCATCATACGTTTTATCTGTAATTGTTTTAGTTGTAACTTGAAATTCCTTTGAATAATATTTTTGTAATATACGTAATACCCATCTATCTAAAGGAACAGCTTCTAATTTATCAAGTGAAAATAACAATATACAATCGGCAACTTTTTTACCTATACCAAAAATCTGGCATAATTGATTTCTTGCTTCTAGATAATCTTGCTTTTTGAGTGATGAAAAATCTATCATTCCTTCATTGACTGCCACTGCTGCTTCTTTGACATACTTTGTTCTATATCCCAATCCGCATTTTGCAATATTTGTAATTGATGCACTAGCCAGTTTTTCTGGTTTGGGAAATAGAAAAAACTCCTTACCCTCTAGTATCTTTTTTTCACCAAATTTTTGAGATAATCTTTGAAGTCTAGTTTGAATATTTGGAATATTTGAATTTGAGGAAACGATAAATGAAATATAACATTGAAATGGGTCTTGTCTTAAAATCCTCATTCCTGGAAAATTCCCTATTGCTTCTTTTGCTACACTATCTTTTGATAATTGTTTTTTAATTTTTTGAAAATTATCATCAAATCTAAAAAAATTATGTATATCTTTAGATTTTGTATTTAATTTGTCACCTAAAATTAGTATCTTTTCTCCATTAACCCCGTACCATTTTGAATTAAATTTTTTCCATAAGAAAACTTGACCACTGTTTATTGTATCATCTATATTTATTTCAAAATTATTTTTCAATTTAGATGGTTATTTTTTCATCTAATTTAGCCGCATGTGCTTCAAATCCGAATTTCTCATGTATCTCTTCGGCGAATCGTGTACATGATGTATCATCTCCGTGAACCGTCATAATTTTTGGATTTCCTTTTAGATTTTTAATCATTTCAAATAGGCTGTCTCTATCTGCATGACCTGAAAATTGGAATTGTTTTACTTCTGCTTTAACATTTAGATCTTTTCCACGTGTTTGTACTTTTCCTGTGTCTAGTAATTTCTTTCCAGGAGTTCCTTCTCCTTGGTAAGATACTAGAGCAATTCCATTTTTATCATTAAATGATAATTCTTGTAAATAATACACCGCATTTCCTCCCACCAACATTCCTGCAGGTGATATTACCACACATGGTTCATTTAGTGCTTTCTTTCTTTCATTATGATCTCGTACTGCTACAACTCTATCTATGACATCCTTGAAAATTTCTGGATTTCTTAGATATTCTGGATATCTCAAAAGTACTTCGTTTACCTTCAAGGCCATTCCATCCATAATTATTTTATGTTCAAATCCTGCATTGATTAGCACGCTAGCTACTTCTTGTGAACGTTCAACTGAAAATGATGGAATGAAAAGTGTTCCTTTCCTATCCATTACCTCATTTGCAAAATCAATTAGTCCTTTTTCAGAGTCTTTTCTAGGCATTTGATTCTGCTGGGAATATGTACTCTCTGTAATTACCATATCTACTTCGCCTATATCCAAATCTGCAGGTGGCAATAATCTAGAACCTCTTAAATTAATGTCTCCTGTATAGAATAATTTTTTATTATTTGATTCTACTAAAACTGTACTTCCGCCTATCACATGCCCTGATGAACGTAGTTCAAATGATGCATTTCCTCTAGTGATTTTTTCGTTAAATCCAATTGTTTTTGCTTTTTGCATCATGTTATCAATTTCTGGAACCCCAAAAGAATGTGCATTCTTTTCAATCTTTATCATATCTTGGATTAGCAATTTACTTAGATCAAATGTTGGTGCTGTTCCATACACATTACAATTACCGCTAACAAACAAAGATGGAACACATCCTGAATGGTCTAAATGTGCATGAGTTATGATTACTGAATCAATATCTCGTGGTTTTACATGAAGTGGATATGTTGGTGGTGCGCCTCTTGGTTTTCCAAACATTACTCCATAATCTAATAGAAAATTTGTTCCATCACAATTAACTTGAAAAGCTGATCGACCTACTTCACCAGCTGCGCCTAAAACCTTGATCTCCACGCAACTCGATTTTGTGACTGACTTATATCTTAGACTCTTTAGATTGTACCATATGGATAATTTACAATAGCTTTAATTAGTGGAACCTAACATTTGATCAATTATGGGAAGAACCTATGCAGAATGGGAAGCCACACAAGATAAAGCAATGGTTGCTAAAGTTCGCGCAGGCGACGAAGCAAACAAAGTCCTATTAAACCAAATTAACTGGATATGGGTAGCAAATCTTATGGCTAGCAAACCAGAACTTAATCCTTCATCAGCAGAACTATTGGATTGGGTAACATCTGGTCAAATTGATGCAATGAGAAAGTAATTTTTCTTGTAATCATTTTTTCTTTTGTTTTATTTTCTTTTTTTGAACCGATCTATTTCATAACGCTGTTAACGATCTAGTTCATGGTTTAAATAGCAAATCTAACTTATCCATGTTAGAATGCCAATAGCAATAATTCCAGACATTGACGAACAGAGATGTATCGGATGCGCACTATGTGTAGAAATCTGTACTTCTCTTGGTCCGGATGTGCTCCGTGTAAAACCTGTTGAAGGTTGGAAACGTGGTAAAGCATTTGTCTTCTATCCTGAAAGATGTATCACCGACGGTGCATGCATCGGAGTTTGTCCAACAAAATCCATTTTCTGGATGAGACCAATGAATTACACAGCTGGTCAACCAGTTCCACTTCACAAGAACGGTGTATTCATCAACGGATGGGCTGAAGACGCAGCATTATAGACGCGTTTTCACAAACCTCTTTTTCTTATTTTATTTGATTTAATTATATGAGATCTAAAATTATTTTATGTCAAAAATTTCAAATTTAATTGGCGTCGTAACAATCTTCTTTGTTTCCTTAACTGTAATATCGATAATTTTTCCATCTTTATTTTCATCTATTTTTGGAAAATTTTCTTCCAATCTAATTCCGTATGAGATTGGAGTATTAGGAATTCCTATAATTTTATCAAACCTGATATTATTTGTATTAGGAATTCTCTACTACAAGAAAAAACTCCCATCTTCAATTTCTGATTCTATAAACAGAATCCGAATTTTTGAAATTTCAAAAAAACCTAGTTTAATCATTCTACTAATAATTTTTTCAGTTTACATTGGTATTTGTACTCCTGAACTATTTCTAGATGAATCTCAACAATGGGGTGATTATGAAATTCTAGAAGATGCATTAAAAATTTGGCCTGATGGTGAATCTGAAAATATCTACGTAAAGGAACAAAATGACCGTTATGTCCGTATGTTTCTTTTAGACGTATCCCAGGAAATTTTTCAAAATATCAAGATTTTACCATTTGCTGCATCAATTCTAGTAATCTTATTCACATATCTGTTAACTGTACAAATTACAGAAAAAAGATTTGCTGGAATAATTGCAGTATTGGTATTAATCCAAAGTCACACTTTTCTTAGATTTGATACAGTTGCAGTCTATGAAAATTTCTGGGTATTATTTTATCTCTTATCCATTTATGTCATAAAAAAACAATGGGTCTTGTCACCAATCTTCTACATTTTATCATTTTTCACAAAAGCATTCGTTGCACCTTATTTCATAATGACGCTGTTATTTGCCACAAGAACTTCTATCTCGACCAAAAAGAAATTTCTACTCTTAATCTCATATGTGGCAATTATAGGAATATCTGCTTTAGTTGTATTTTCTGGAGATACGATATATCCAAATGTAATACAAATTGACCCTTCAAAATTCTTTATTGGGCTTGCTACATTTGGACCTCTATTAAGATATGATTTCCTTCTTTTAATGACAATTCTACCTGTTGTTGTTGGATTGACATTACTTGTAAAAACCAGCTTTAAAGAAACTGATTCAATTTTATTTTTAATTTTAGGTACTTTATTGGCTGGTCCAATTCTTATAGTGTTTACAAATTTCTATGAAATTCTCCCGTATCGATATATTCCATTTATCGTATTCTTTGCAATAGGAATTGGAATGTTTTTCTCAAAAAAATCTATTTCTTAATAATGGTCCATTGGACTTTTGCAGTGTCCGTTTCTTCCATCTGAATTAATGGAATAAATGCTTCAAAGACATTCACAACATACCCATTCATTTCACGTTCTAAAGTTAGCATTCCTAAATGATCGTCATTTGAAAGCATTGTATTTTCTTTCTGAAAAATTTCATTACCATTGTTATATTTTAGATAATTTTTTTCTGATAAACTATTCCACCATTTTTCAGTGAATTCTGATGGTAAATATCGTGCGTTATTAGATTCTGTAACTGCAATAAGATTTTCATCTTTATCTCTAACCGTAACTAAAACATGAACTTCATACGGAGAATTATTTGTTGAAATTGTAGGTGATTCACTTAGTAAACTGGCTCTTGCCTGTTTTATTTTTTTATTATCTGGATCTAAAGTCAAAATTTTTGTAAAAACTTGATGAGATTCTTCATATTCTTTTAGCATTTTTAGTGAAATTGCTTTGTTGGTTAATGCTGAAATTCTATCTGGATCTATGTCTAAAACTTTATTTGATAGAATAATACTTTTTGAATAATTTCCTAATTGTGCAAGTAGTCCTGCTTTGTTAGTTAGTGCTTTCAAATTTTCTGGTTCTTGTTCTAAAATTTTATCCAGATAAATTATTGCTTCACTAAATCTTTTTTCTGCAATTAATGCTGCACTGATAGACTCCCATTCCTTGATATTTTTTCCCTCTGGAAGTGGTAATTGTTCTTCTGCATATGTTGCTTGTATTGAAAATAAAATTCCTAAACAAATGACTGATGCGAATATTGGTTTAATCATATAATTCCCAATAATATGAGATAGATAAATTATTCAATAATCTGTTTTTTTGTTATTCCCTTTGGAACGAATTTTTTAAAGTATTGTAAAAATAAATCATTTTTTGGAAGATATACTGAGTCAAACTTATTTTTATTGAAAAATTCACTCCAAATTTCTAAAAATTTAGGGAATTTTTCAGGCTCAAATTCTTTTCTAGACATCACATAGTGTGATGCTGGAAAAACGTCTGAAATTTCAATTGGTATTATTCCTAAAAATGGATTATAATTACAAAACTGTATCAAATCTGGATCTTTGAATTTTCTTCGTAATTTTTTATAATCATATGATGTGAATACTGGTTTTATTGTTGGATCTTTTGTAATTATTGCTATTTTCTTTTTCGTTCTAAATTTTTTCACATATTCATGATATCTTCGAATCTCTGGTCTATACTGATCTTCTGGTCCAAATAGGAAAATTGCTTTTTCTTTAAATTTTGGAGTTCCATCTTGCAAGAATTTTGTGTTATTCATAATCACATCAATTGTTTCAAATAACTTTGGATGTGCTCTAGCTTTTTTCATTGTATATTCCCACAATCTTCCTTCTCGTATCGCTTGTTTTACTCTGTCAACTTCAGCTTTTATTGAGTATAAATTGAAAAGCGCAATCTGATCTATTCTTTCTTCTTTTTTCATAGATAGTAATTCTTTTGGTTTGTATTTTGAAGATACTTCACAATCAAATGGGAAATATTCCAATTCTGCTAACCTTCTAGTGCCATCTTCTGTTATCACTCTATCATGTTTTGCATAAAGCATGTATGATGCTGAGTCAAATGTATCACAACCTAGTGCAACTGCCAATGGAATCGTTAAAGGATGTCCTGCACCAAATAGATGTAAAGGAATTGAAGTTGGTATGTTTTTCTTTGCAGCAATAATCATTTCTGCTAATAATTTGTATTCATATGATTCCATAAACTCAACTGGACTTCCTAGTGCAAGCATTTGATATCCCATTTTTATTAATTCATTAGTTGATCTTTTCACTAATTCTGGATGTTCACTTCCTTGTATCGGACCAATCCAAATCTGTCCATTATTTTTTTTATTTTTTATTGTTGTTTTACAAACTTTTAATGTATGATCCACGTATTCTTTTGCTATTTTTTTTGATAATCCAAATCCCGTTGGTTTGTCTAATGGAATAGCGAAATCTGTCATTATATCCATCTCAAATTTTGCCATAGCTGGCGGTTTTACATCAACTTCGCCATACTCTAAAACTTGGTATCCTCCAGAATCTGTCATTATCGAACTATCATATTTTATTATTTTATGAATACCATTTTCTCTAGCTTTCTCTTCTAATCTTTTCATTGTAATGTATGCATTTGTTATTACAACATCAAAACCAATTTCTTTAATTTTTTTAGCCGGTATACTTTGTTTAACTGGATGTATTACTGGAACAAAAGAAGGTGTTTCAATTTTTCCATGATTTGTGTGAAGAACACCTATTCTACCTGCCAAATCACTGTATTTTATCTCAAACAATTCTTAGTATGATTATTGAGGATTATATTAAATTAGTAATCAAAAAATTTGCTAATCTCATTTTTTTCTTCAACTAATCTTAACCAATCTACTACATCTGCATCTTTTTGATTATCAATTATGTTGTAAATTTTCTCTAGAATCATTTCAGGTGTTTTATTTGTAGCATCAATTTCAAAAGATTTCTCCTTTCCAAATGATGCAATTGAGTCATTTGCAATAATACCTAGTATCTCACTCCCTGCATTTTCTTTTATTTTTGATTCTTGATATTTCCTTTTTTTGTAAATTTCTATAAGATCATAAGGATTCTTTCTCAAAATAATGACAAAATCAATATTTGATTTCTCAAGAACATATGGAGCCAAATGTCCTACGATTAAGAATTTGTCTAAATTTAATTTCTGAATCTCATCTTTTAATTTCACAGTATCAATCTCAATCCCATCATTATCTTGTTCTCCAAACTCTTTTTCAATTGCAAATTTGTTTATATCGAATATTTGATATGAAGAATCCTGTTTTATGAATAAATCCGCAATTGTATGTTTTCCAACACCTGGATTTCCAGTAATTACTAAATTCACACAATTCATTCTTACATCCATGATTAATGAATTTCTGTAATACTAATATGATGAGATAAAAACTATCTCCTTATGCAAATTGGGTTACTTGGTAAGGCAAATGTTGGAAAATCAACTTTTTTCTCTTCAGCAACAGAAACAATAGCTCAAAGTGGTAATTTCCCATTTACTACAATTGAACCAAATGTTGGAGTTTGTTATTTGAAAATTACTTGTGAATGTAAAAATTTGAACAATAGATGTGAAAATGATCTATGCCATGATGGTACTAGATTCATTCCTGTAAAATTAATTGATGTTGCAGGACTAGTTCCTGGTGCACATGAAGGTAAAGGGTTAGGAAATCAATTTCTTACCGATGCTATGAAAGCAGACGCATTGATTCATGTAGTTGATATTTCTGGCTCAACTGATATTCAAGGACAACCAGTAAATGTTGGAACACATGATCCATTAGAGGATATTAAATTTGTTGAAGAAGAATTTGATTTATGGTTTAAAGAAATACTTGATAGAGAATGGCCAAAACTTGTAAAAGAAATAGATCAAAAACGTGCAAAAATAACAGATGGAATTGCACGTAGGTTCACAGGACTTGGAATTACAGAGTCTCAAGTTGATCAAGTTCTAATATCAATGTCATTAAAAACAAAAAAACCACAAGATTGGACAGAAGATGATATTATGATATTCCTAAAAACTCTTAGAAAAAATGCAAAACCATTACTTATTGCAGCTAATAAAGCAGACTTATGCGATGATCTTAAAATTCTAGAAAAAATATCTGAAAATTTCAAAGTTATCCCTTCTAGTGCAGAAACTGAGCTTTTATTGAAAAAGGCTACAAAAGCTGAATTAATTAATTATGTTCCTGGTGATGATAATTTTTCAGGAAAAGAAAATACTCAGTTGTCTGAACAACAAAATAGTGCATTACATCTTGCAAAAAATGTTTTAACAAAAATTCAAACAACAGGTATTCAAGAAATACTTAATTCAATAATTTTTGATGTTTTGGATATGATTATTGTTTATCCTGTTGAGGATGAAACTAAATTGATGAACAAGCAAGGTCAGGTTTTACCTGATGCAAGATTATTAAAAAAAGGTTCTACTGCAAAAGAATTAGCATTCACAATTCATCAAGATATCGGAAATGGATTTTTACATGCTATTGACGCAAAATCAAAACAACGTATTGGTGCTGATCATGAACTCAAAGATGGTGATATAATAAAAATAGTATCAACACTAAGTAGAGGTTAGTATGATCTGTTTAGGAATCGAAAGCACTGCACACACTTTTTCATGCGCTGTAATTGAAAAAAAACAAAAAAATGGAAAAATTTTATCTGATGTTAGGAAAATCTACAAACCTCCAGAAGGTGAAGGTATTCATCCTAGAGAAGCATCACGTCATCATATAGAAAATAGTCCATCTGTTCTAAAACAATGTCTTGATGAAGCAAAAATCAAAATCAATGATCTTGATATGATTGCATATGCAGGAGGCCCAGGTCTTGGACCATGTCTTAGAGTTGGTGCTGTTGTTGCACGTTCTCTTTCATCATATTATGATATTCCAATTTATCCTGTCAATCATGCTATTGGTCATATTGAATTAGGTAAACTTCTTACTGGTGCAAAAAACCCACTTGTACTTCTTGTTTCAGGAGGACATACTATGATTCTTGCATTCTCTGCTGGACGATGGAGAGTCTTTGGTGAAACTTTGGACATTACTTTAGGTCAACTCTTAGATCAGTTTGGACGATCATTAGGATTTGCTTCACCATGTGGAAGAAAAATTGAAGAATTAGCAAACAAGTCGACTAATTACATTGATTTGCCATATGCAGTAAAAGGAAATGATGTATCATTTTCTGGTCTACTGTCGGCAGCAAAACAAAGTACATCAAAAGGAGTTGAGGACGCATGTTATTCATTACAAGAAACTGCTTTTGCTATGATTGCTGAAGCAACTGAGAGAGCTCTTGCATTTACTAGAAAAAATGAAATTATGATAGTTGGAGGGGTTGCTGCAAACAAAAGATTGTCTTCTATGTTAAAAGATGTATGTAAAAGACAAAAAGCAAAATTCTTTGTAGTTCCACTAAATTATGCAGGTGATTGTGGTTCACAAATTGCAATAACTGGTATAAGAGAATCTAGTGTATATCCTGGTGCAAAAATGAAAGATACTTTTGTTAAACAATCTTGGAGATTAGATAGCGTAGATGTTCATTATTGATTTTTAAAATCTTCTATGGCGTCTTGAATATCTTCTAACCATCCACCTGTTCCCATAACGCCAAATTTGTACGATTTTTCATCTGTATCTGTTTTAATTTTGAAACAGATTTTTTTGATAAATCTTCCTTCCTTCCATACATCTACTTGATCTAAAGGAACATCAATTACAGTTTCACCCATTTTTGTTGAAAAATCTGCGATTCTACTTTTTCTTTTATCAAATGCAATACGTTTGTTAGTTAATGTTAAAACTCCTGTTCCTAACTCATCTTCATTACAATCTTCTTGCTTCAATCGTTTTTCGTCTGAATCCATATTATTATTGAAAAATTATACAATTAATGGGTTTACCTAGAAACGCTAAAAATGACATATTTTATCAAAAAATATGAAACAAAAGTATCAAGAATATCTAAAATTAAACAAAAATGTCTTTCTAGGTTTCCTGGCTTCAATCGTCATCTCTGCAATTGCAGCAGATTATTTTGGAGATCAAGCTGATTATCTCAATTCATCCTTTACTTTGATAATAGATTATGTTGTTTTCTTTTCAGTTTTTGGTGGCTTGTACTATTTTGATAATCGAAAAAAGTATGTTTTAGATAACGGTCAAAAAGATAATGTACTCCTAAAATCTGATTTAATTAAAATTATTTCATCACTAGGAATTGGTGAAATAGTCTATACAATTGTTAGATGGATTTTACAGTACTATTTGTTACAAATTGACTATGAACCTTACATGGCATCAATCGTTTCACAATCGATTGCATTAGTGATTTACATGATTACATTAAATTTATCTGTAAAATTTACAAAATTGTATAAAGATGGAAATTAGTGTTTATGTTGATGGTGCAGGCGGTGAAAAATCTGGCTATGGATTTTTCATTAAAGAGACCGGTGAATCCTTCTATGAAAATAAATCTGGATTAACAAATAATCAGGCTGAATATCACGCGATAATTGCAGCATTAAAAAAATTTCAAGATTCAACTGATAAAATTACAATTTTTAGTGATTCAAAAAATACTGTTAATCAATTGAATCATGAATTTGCAATAAATAATGAACAATTACGTATTCTGGCACAAGAATCTTGGTTATTAATACCAAAAATTCCGGAATTAAAAATAATATGGATTCCAAGAAAGGAAAATCTAGCAGGAAAGATGCTTGGAAGCTAATTTGGAATAGCTTTAATTATACAAAAATTTTTTATTAAAAAACATACAATGACTGATTCTGTTTTCCTATCTCCAAAATCTATTGCAATAATTGGTGCTTCTGATAAAGAAGGTAGTGTAGGTCGTGCAATTACATCAAATATTATGAAAGGCTACAAAGGAACAATCTATCCAATTAGTCCAACACGTGAAACTGTTTTTGATAAAAAAGCATACAAGTCAGTGCTAGATGTTCCAGGAAAAATTGATCTAGCGGTTGTTGTAACAAAAAATACTATCGTTCCAGCAGTGTTAGAAGAATGTGGAAAAAAGAAACTTAGAGGTGCAATTGTAATCACTGCAGGATTCAAAGAAGTTGATGAAGAAGGTGCAAAGTTAGAACAAAAATTAAAAGATATTGCAAAAAAATACAAATTACAAATTATTGGTCCAAACTGTCTTGGTGTGATGAATCTTGAACCAAAAACAATGATGAATTCAACATTTCTTAAAATTACTCCTAAATCCGGAGAAATTGCTCTTATTTCACAAAGTGGTGCAATATGTGCTGCATTAGTTGAAGATGCAAGTGCACAAGGAATTGGATTTTCTGCAGTAATTAGTATGGGAAACAAAGCAGACATGAGCGAAATTGATATGCTCAAAATGCTTGCAGAACACAAACAAACCAAAGTTATTGTTATGTATCTTGAAGACATGGGAAATGGTCAAGAATTTCTTAAAGTTTGTAAAGATATTACAAGAAAAAAGAAAAAACCTGTTTTAGTATTAAAATCTGGACGAAGTCCAGAAGGTGCACAAGCTGCAATGTCACATACTGGTGCATTAATGGGTTCTGATGAAATTTATGATGCACTGTTAAAACAATCAGGTGCAATACGTGTTGATACTATGGAAGAGTTATTTGATTATGCAACCGCATTTTCAAAACAACCACTTCCAATGAATGGTGATTTGGTAATTGTTTCAAATGCAGGTGGACCTGCAATCATTTCAACAGATGCATGCTCAAAACTTGGCATTAAAATGGCAAAAATTGAAGAGATTAGAAAAAAAATTGATGCTGTAATTCCTCCATGGGGAAGTTCACGTAATCCTGTAGATATTGTGGGTGATGCAGATTTTAATAGATTTGAAAATGTATTGAATGAAGTATTAAAACACAAAAATGTTGGCTCTGTAATATCTATGTGCACTCCATCTGCAACTTTGGATTATGATAAACTTGCAAACGTTATAGTTTCTATGTCAAAAAAATACAAAAAAACAATGTTAGCTAGTTTGATGGGATTAGATGAAGGAATAACTAATCGTGAAATCTTGGCAAATGGTGATGTTCCATATTATAATTACGCAGAAGGATCAATTCGTGCATTAAAAGCAATGCTCACTTTTACGAATTGGATAAAAAACCCATCTGGAAAAATTACAAAATTCACTGTAAAAAAAGATAAAGTAAAAAAAATCTTGGATAATGCAAAAAAAGAAAAACGAGATGCCTTACTAGAAGAAGAAGGTCAAGAAATTCTTAGAGCATACGGTTTTCCATTACCTGCTAGTAAATTAGCAAAATCAAAAAAAGAAGCAGTAACTGCTTCTAAAAAAATTGGTTATCCTGTAGTTTTAAAAATTGCATCACCTCAAATTATTCACAAATCTGACGCTGGCGGAGTAAAAGTTAATCTTCAGAATGCAAAAGATGTTGAAACTGCATTCGATACTATCATGAAAAATGCAAAAAAATACAACAAGAAAGCAGACATCAAAGGTGTTTTAGTTGTTGAGATGGTAAAAGGTGGCAAAGAAATGATTATTGGTTCAAAACTTGAACCTGGACTCGGACCTGTTGTCATGCTTGGAATGGGTGGAATTTATGTTGAAGTTCTAAAAGATGTTACTTTCAAACTTGCACCAATGACAAACATTGAAGCGGACGATATGATATCTTCAATTAAAACTAAAAAAATTCTAGAAGGTGTTAGAGGAGAAAAACCATCTGATATCAAAAAACTCTCTGAATGTATTCAAAGACTATCTCAGTTAGTATCTGATTTCCATGAAATTAAAGAATTAGATATGAATCCTGTTTTGGTTATGGAAAAACAAAAGGGCTGTAAAGTTCTAGATGTACGCATTGGTCTGTAGTTAGGCACAGCTTTAATTGCAAACTTTTTAATTATTTGAATCACTAAGTGTAGTAGCGACATGCAAAAAACCGTAAAACCAATTAGAACTGGAGAGGAATACATTGAGAGTCTAAAAGGTAGAGATCTCAAAATTTACCTGTTTGGTGAATTGGTAAAAGAACCAGTTAGTCATCCAATGATTAGACCTTCAATTAATGCAGTAGCAAAAACATACGATCTTGCAGTTGAAGAAGAAGAACTTGCATTCCCTCAGTCTTCAATCTCTGGCGAAAGAGTAAATCGTTTTTTGCATATTGCTGAAAGTGCAGAAGATTTAGTTTTACAAAACAAAATGCAGAGAAAATTAGGACAACTTACTGGTACATGTTTCCAAAGATGTGTTGGCATGGATGCAATGAACTCACTTCATTCCACAACATTTGAAATTGACGAAAAACATGGCACAAAATATCATCAGAGATTATTAGAATTTATCAAAATGGTTCAACACGAGAATTTGGTAATTGGTGGAGCAATGACCGATGTTAAAGGTGACAGAAGTCTTGCACCTAGCGAACAAGAAGATCCTGATTTATTTTTACATATTGTTGATAGAGATGACAAAGGTGTTTACGTCACAGGTGCCAAAGCACATCAAACTGGTACAATTAACTCACATTGGATGATTGTAATGCCTACCATGAGATTATTAGAAAATGACAAAGACTACGCAATTGTTGGTGCACTTCCGGTAGATGCACCTGGAATAACTTACATCTATGGAAGACAATCTTGTGATACCCGTAGTATGGAACCAGGTGACATTGATGTTGGAAACTCTGAATTTGGTGGACAAGAAACTATGGTAATTTTTGACCGTGTTTTCATACCAAACGAAATGATCTTTATGGATGGTGAATATGAATTTGCATCTATGTTAGTTGAACGATTTACCTGTTATCATAGAAGAAGCTATGTTTGTAAAACTGGTTTAGGTGATGTTTTAATTGGTGCAGCAGCAGCCATTGCTGAATATAATGGAGTCCCAAAAGTTTCACACATTAAAGATAAAATAATTGAAATGACACATCTTAACGAATCAATCTATGCTGCAGGAATTGCAGCATCATATCAAGGTCACAAGATGAAATCTGGTGTATTTCTTAACGACGACATGCTTGCAAATGTATGTAAACATAATGTTACTAGATTACCATACGAATTAGCAAGACTTGCTCAGGATGTTGCTGGTGGAATACTGGTTACATTGCCATCTGAAGCAGAATTCAGAAGTGCTGAAACTGGACCGCTCTTGGAAAAATATCTCAAAGGTAAATCTGGAATTGAAGTTGAAAACAGAATGAGAATATTAAGATTAATTGAAAACATGACAATGGGAAGAAATGCAGTTGGTTATCTAACTGAATCAATGCATGGTGCAGGTTCACCACAAGCACAAAGAATTCAAATTGCCCGTCAAATGCAATTAGGTTACAAAAAACAACTTGCAAAAAACTTGGCTAAAGTCAAAGAAGAACCTGAAGAAATGAAAGAGAATTCAGAATACTTCAAACGTGTATTCAAAATACCAGAAAAGAAATAATTCTAAAGTTCTTTCTTATCATCGTTGTTTACTGATTCATCTTTTTCTGAAGATTTGACATACTCTGAGTCTTTCTTGCTCTCAAAACTATTTTCTGTAACTTCATCTTTTTCTGAAGATTTGACATACTCTGAGTCTTTCTTGCTCTCAAAACTATTTTCTGTAACTTTATCTTTTGATTCATCATTTCTATATTGAAATTCGATCTTCTTTTTTTCTTTGCATGCAAAATGCTTTACAATCATGACGCCAATTATCACTGCAATTATTATGTAGTTAATTGGTGGTTGTAAAATCTGTGTTATGTATCCTACTTGTGGTATTACATACTCTACTTGACCTAGATATTCCCTTTCTGTAATTGGATAATCTGTTCCCGCTATAGATGATGCATTAGCATCTCCCTTTGTTCTTACTATTTTTTGATCATCTACAGACATATCCAAACTAACTCTGTGAACAATCACTCTTTCTTTTCCTTGCTCGTATAATTTAGGCGAATAAAATACAATAATGTCACCTTTCTCCACATCTTCAAATGGTGTATTACCTTCGACAACTATTACATCGTAAACCTCTAATGCTGGGATCATACTTCCACTTGAAACTACATAAAATGGATTTGAGGTTCCAAAAACTGCTTGTAGTCCTATCCAAATTACGGCAATTGCTACGACAATAATTATTACATCTTTGATTAGACTCTTTGTTGAACTTGCCAAATTATGTTTGCTCACTAAATTACTAAGATAAATCTTATCGATTATCTATAATTTATCTCCACAACTCTCACAAAATTTAGAGTCTGGTCTGTTATCAAAATTACAACTAGGACATCTTAAACCGCTTCCTGCCGCAACCGTTTGTTCTACTTTCACATCTGTTTTTTCAGATTTACCTAAAAAGATAACTTCTCCTACAGTTCCAATCCTACTCCAACTAATGCTTATGTCATTGCCCTCGTCATCTGAAATAAGTAACACTAATTCTTGATTTGAATTTACACCTACTTGTTTTGCCTTTCCAATTTTTTTTGCACTTTCATCAAAAACATCCATACCGAAAATTGATCTAAATGTTCCATCACTAGGACTAGGTTGTTCTGAAACTTCTTGCTGTAAACTTTCTGATTGAACTGGTGTATCAAAAGATGAAAGACCTGTGTCTTGTTGTTGCTCAATTGGATTTGCTAATCCTACATTCATTGCTTCATTTGGTTTTCTAAATTCCCTATATTCTGCAATTGTTGAATCACATCCATTGCATAGATATTTTCCTCTCTCAGCTAAAACTAAATTCTCGGCAACTTCTTCATTTGGATTTTCAAATTCAATTTTTGGACTACCTTCAAACTCTTTTTCACATGTATTACATGTATATTTAGAAATTAATTCTGATTCCAATCTTCCAATAGGTGCTAAAAATAGATCTGGACCTCCAAGATTACCTTTACTTTGTTGTTCATCAGTTACTCGTGCCATCACAAATCCGCCTGAACCTCTAAGTTTTTTCAATCGAAGTTCTGCGCTCATGTTCTCATACATGAAGTACGTCATTTAAGTATATTTTGAAAATTTTTTAAAGGATTTAACAACACGGTGTTATAATCACAAATACATTTTTAGATGTGAACTTTTGATAAAATTTGTTAATCATGGCAATAACAGAAATAGATGATCCAAAATCATGGGAAACCGATGTCCTTAGTTCTGACAAACCAGTCTTTGTAGACTTCTGGGCACAATGGTGTGGACCATGCAGAATGGTAGGACCTGTTGTAGAGGAACTTGCTGGAGATTATGATGGTAAAGTTAACTTTGTAAAAGTTAATGTTGATAATGCACAAGAAATAGCACAAAAATACAATGTGTTTAGTATTCCAACATTATTGCTTTTGAACAAAGGTGAAATCATCGCTCAACAAGTAGGCGCAGGATCCAAAGAAGTATACCAAAATATGATAGATAGAGCACTCGAAAAAATTTAGGCTCTACTAATTTTCTCTTTTTATTCTAAACTATTAATATTAGATTCCTCTTCATTCAATTATGTCACTAGGAGAAATTGATACATACAATCTTACTTTTGAAAAGTTACAAACATTATTTGCTGAAACTCAAGGATATTACGAATCTTTTCTAGACTCTAACAATTTGTATAAAGCCGGTAAAATTTCTGATAAAGAATTCTTTCAAAAATTAGGTGATTACACTGCTGCTTATTCTGCTTTATTATTTTTAGGTGTTAATTCATTAACAGAATTGAAAAAAGCACTAGATCAAGTTTCAAAGGGTGTCGGAACAGGCGGAACACAATCTCCTGGGTTAATGCCTGGAATGGGACAACCTGGAGTGATGCCTGGAATGAATGCAGGTCCACGAGTAGGTGGACCTGACAATCCTGTTGGTGCTCCACCTTCTGTAATGGGTACTGCACCTAGTGGATTTAATGAACCTGGAACACTTCCAACGCCTGATCCCGCATTACTTCCACGAAAACAAAGTGGTGGAAGTTGTACTTCATGTGGAGCAGAGTTAAGACCAAATGCTAAATTCTGCACAAAGTGTGGCTCGAAACAATAATTCTAAGTAATATTAGTTCCACATTCTCTACAAAATTTTGCGTAAGGTGAATTTTTTGCTCCACAATCTGCACAAAATTGTTCTTCACCTGATGATTCAGAATTTGCACTTCCGTACATTCCAGAACCTAAAACAGCACCTGTTGGCACATATTTATCATCATCAATAATTTCTACTGGTGCAAAGTCCTGTTCTTCAACATAAGTGTATAATCTTGGAATACTCTCTTCTTTTCCTGTAGGGTCTGGGACCATGTCTCCTAACCAAAATGAAAATCTCATCAAAGTAAGCTCTGGTGTTGAAAATGCCAGTGTATGTGCTGACATGTAATCATTTGCTGCCTGTTTTCCATTGAATACTTTCATGATTAAATTATCATTTTTCACTGTATAATGTTTTCGTGAAGTGGACCGAGAGGGAATCGAACCCTCGACATCCACGTTGCGAACGTGGCGCTATACCCCTAAGCCATCGGCCCTAGTAATCGCAATTTTCTACAATGTATATTCATTTTTACTCTAGTAATGTACACAAAATTTAGGCAAACAAAATGACTTACGATTTACTCATTACTGACTCACATGTAATGACTCAAAATGGTATGGTTGAAAAAAATCTTGTCATTGAAGATGGAAAAATCAAATTAATTACTAACGATAGTCCTGATTGTGATAAAAAAATTAACGGTTCTGGTTTAGTTAGTATTCCGGGTTTAATTGACACTCATGTTCATTATGGTGTTTATTCTCCAATTGATCAAGCTGCAATAAGTGAATCACACGCTGCTGCAATAGGTGGTGTTACAACAATGATGAGAATGTTCAGGTTAAAGGGTTCATACAAAGAATCTCTTAAAAAACATCTTTTGGCTAGTCAAAATTCACATTATATTGATTATACCCTACATGCCTCAATTTTTGATGATTCACAGATTGATGAAATGCAATATTGTACAGAAAATAAAATTATTTCATTTAAAATATACATGAATCTTGGTGGTGATGTTGGCCATGTATACATGGAAATGAATCCTGGAGAAGAAAAATTAATCTCTGCTGAAGTAAATGTCACAAATGAATTAGTTGAAAAAATTGTAAAAAATGCTGCATCCCTTAATTGTCCTGTATTAGTACATGCAGAAGATTATCAAGACTGTGCATGTGGCATGAAAACACAAAAGGAAAAAAATAATGATGGATTAAATGCGTGGTCTGAAAGTCGTTCCCCCGATTTTGAAGCAAAATCCATTCAAACAATTTGTGAATATGGAAGAAAGTATGACTGTAAAATTTATTTTGTACACATTGGTTCAAAATTGGCATTAGATAAAATTAAAAAAGAAAAACAAAAAGGAACAAAAATTTTTGTTGAAACCTGTCCTCATTATCTAACATTATCACATGAAACTCAAGATGGTTATCTTGCAAAAGTTATGCCTCCAATTAGAACAAAAAATGATATACAATCTGTATGGACTGCTTTACAAAATAATGAAATTGATACAATAGGAACAGATCATGTTGCTAATCAATTGAAGCTAAAACTTGGTGGTGATGACGTTTGGGGTGCTTTAGCAGGATTTCCTGGAATAGGAACGTCATTACCAATTTTACTTAGTGAAGGAATTAATAAAAATAGAATTAATCTGAATCAATTAGTTAATTTAACAAGTACAAATGCTTCTAAAATTTTTGGTTTATCTGGAAAAGGACATTTGGAAGTAGGATATGACGCAGACATCACAATGATTGATCTAAAAAAAGAAGCAAAAGTTTCTCCTGAACTTTTTGGTGGATTTTCTGATTATCTTGTATATGATGGATGGAATTTGAAAGGTTGGCCAGTCAAAACAATTGTTAGAGGTACTGTTGTTGCTGAAGATTTTGAAGTAATTGGAAAACCTGGGTATGGTAATTTTGTCCCACGAGTATTAAGTTAGAATTTCAAATTTACCGTTTGCTTTTGCTTTGTAAATTATATCTGGTTTCCTTGTAAAAATACCTGCTTCTATTACTCCTGGGACATTGATTATTTTCTGTTGCAATATTTTTGGATTTTTGATTATTCCAAAATCACAATCTAGTATAATATTTCCATTTTCAGTAACAAACGGGTATCCTCTATCCAGTATTCTTAATTCTGGTTTTCCACCTATATTCTCAATTTTTTTCCAAACAATCTGTCTTGCTAAAGGTTGGACTTCAACTGGAACTGTTCTGTTAAAATCTTTGACAAATTTTGAACTATCTGCCATGATGATGACTTTTTTTGCAGCACTAATCAGTATATTTTCTTTCAACAGTGCGCCGCCTCCACCTTTTATCAAAAATTTATTTTTATCAATTTGATCTGCACCATCAAATACCAAATCAATTTTATCAATTTGATCTGGCTCGATTAATTGTAACTCACCTTTCTCTGCAATTAATTTTATTTGCATTGATGTTGGTACACATTTAACAGAAATTTTTTTTGTTTTGATATATTTTGATAATGATTTAACTAATGCAGTTGCAGCACGTCCACTTCCTAAACCTATAACATGTCCATCTTTTACATTTTTTAAAGCATCTAAAGATAATGCCTTGATGGCACCATCAAATGTCATTAATCAACCTCTGCTTGTTCGATTTTTGACATAGTTTCCATGATCTTTGTTTTAATTTTATTTAGATCATCATCGTCATCATCATCCAAATCTTCTTCTTCTGGTAATTCTACAATTGGTTTTGTTACTTGTTGTATAACTGGTTCTGGAACTTGTTGAACAATTGGTTCAGGTTTATTTTCAATTACTGGCATTATGCTCTGTTCTTTAATTTCAACTACCTCTGTTTTTTGTTCTTCATAGATTTTTGGTTTCATTGGTGGTGGTGTTATAACATCACTACTTAGCTGTGATAACATTTCATCATATTTTGATTGTTTCACTGGATCTAATTTTGGTAGTGATGTTAAAGTTGTAATTTCAAATTTATCTGAACTTTTGTTAGCATATTCTTCAATTGGTTTTTCAAATATTGGTTTTGATTTTACTTCTGTCTCACTTATTTTCTTATTCTTTTTCTTATTATGAGCATCATTTTCTGTTTGTGCAACTTGTATCTTTGATGTTAATTCGTATAATCTTTGATCAAGCTGTGATAATTTTTGATCCATTAATGTAATCAAACCATCGCCTAATGGTCCCAAGTCTGGATGTTTACTTGCATTTTCCAGCTTTTCAATTCTGGTGATTACTACGCCTAACTGATGTTGATATTTTAGTAGTAGTCTATCTTTTTGAATTTTTGTTAAATCTGTCTCATTTTGATACAATCTGGCAATTGTTTTTGTTAGAATATCTTTTTCAATTTCTAATGCATGCAATTGACTTACAATTTGTGAGTTTGAACCGATAGATGGGGTTTGTAATTTATTTTTTGATTTAAAAAATTGTTTCAACATGATTATAATGCAGGTACACTGCGTTTAATCCAATTATATTTTCTTCTCTTTGCATCTGGATGTCCACAACTTGCACATCTATCTAGACGTCTATGAAATGCGTTATTTCCACATCTTCTACATCTGATATGAGTATGAGATTTGTTGTGCTTTCCCATTGATGGTGTGCCTCTAGTCATTAGAGAACACCTATTCTGCTGGAGGAGATATCATAACTACATTATCTCCACGAACTACAATGGATCCGAGACTCTTTGATTCACCTTCAGAAGGGATTTCTTCTGATTGGTCTAGTAGCAGGTTCATGTGTTGATCAAATCCTTGAAGTAAACCTGTGATGGTTTTTCCACCTTTTAGCTTTATCAGTACGTTCTTGTTGATACTTTCATCGAGTACTTTTACAGCCATATCTACGGACATTTATTTCACTTATTGAATTCCATAATGAGGAGTATATTAAACGTTCACTGGTGAATTTTTGGTTTTGTTTCAGTAAGTCAAGTTTGACTCTTTTACAAGATTATTCACAACTTCCTTAATGATTTTCCTTCCTAATGTTGCTGATGATTTAGTTGGATCGCCCCAAACTCCATTTCCTGTTACTTTTGGAAATGATTTCTGTGCCAATTTGTTAATTTTTGAAATTTCTTTTTTTGACATTCCATCTGTTTGAAAACCTTTTTTCGCCTTTCTCATATTGACCTTCTTTGAAATTGCTAGCATGATTGAAGTTTCTACATTTCCTGCGTGATCAAACTCTCTGTCCATATATTTCCAATATGAGAAAACCTTGATCTTTCGATTATTCTTTTGTTTTCTCTCAAAACTTTTCAAGGAATCTAAATTTCCATAATGACCATTAATTATTAGAATTCTGGAAATTCCGTTTTTAATTAATGATTCACAAATATCTTCTAAAATTCTTGATAATGTAGATTTTTTTATGCTCAGATTAAAGAATGGAAAATGTTCATCCGAAATTCCATAATTGATTGTAGGGAGTAAAACTCCATTTATCTTGTCTGACAATTGTAATGAAATTTCTGTTACAATATCTGAATCTGTTGAAATTGGTAAATGTGGACCATGTTGTTCAATTGAGCCAACTGGTATGATGGCAATCTGTTTCTTTTTTTTGATCAGCTTTCTCAAATCAGGATCAAATTGATCACGAATAATCATCAAATCACTTTGTATGTACTTTTCTCCATCTAACTTCTAATTTATCTGCTAGATGCATTTTTACTGCCTTCAACAAAACCTCTGCTTCAAGTTTCTGTCCTGCACGTTTTATTGATTCCAATGTATGTTCTGGTTTAACATCAAATGAATCTTGGAAAATTATTGGTCCTTGATCAAGATTCTCTGTAACATAATGTGATGTAACCCCAATAATTTTTGTTCCTCTTTCGAAAGCTTGTGCATAAGCCATTGCTCCTGGAAATGCAGGTAGTAAAGATGGATGAATGTTAATTATTCTGTTTGGATATCTCCAAACAAAGTTTGGTGTCAATATTCTCATGTATCTTGCCAATGCGATCAAATCAATATCATATTTTTTACAAACTTGAATAATTTTGGCTTCAGCTTTATCTTGACTTTTTTCATTAATTAACACAAAAGGTAATTTTGCTTTTTTGGCCATTCCTGAAAGAGTATTCTCTGTACCTATTACTACGGCAATCTTCCCTTTGAGTTCTTTTTTCGTTTGTGCACGAATTAATGTTTGAAGACAATGTGGTTCCTTTGTAACAAAGACAGCAATATTTTTTTGTAAATTTGATTCATGATGTGTATTAACTTCCATGTGTAATTGTTTACCTAGTTTTTCCAAATCAGAATCAAATCTCTTAATGTCCATCTTTTTTCCGAATGACGCTTCCAAATACATTCCAAAAAGACCTTTGATTACATTTTGATTAACTCTCTCTAAGTTACCCTTTCGTTCAAAAACAAAATTTGTGAAATTAGCTACAATTCCTTCTTTATCTTTTCCTACAACTGTGATTCCGATTAATGTTTTTTTCAATGCCGACATTTCTGTTTAATCTCATATATGCTTAAGGTATCTTGTAAAAAAAATCAAATAATGCGGGTGGTGGGATTCGAACCCACGAACTCCTAAGAGACAGGGTCCTAAACCCTGCGCCTTTGACCAGGCTGGGCGACACCCGCAAGGATTGTGCAACAACAGACAAATTTATCGGTATTGAATTGATAATATGAAAAAATTATTTGGCACAAATGGGGTTCGTGGTGTTTTCTCTGAAGATTTTACACTGGAGTTTGTTAATGATCTTGTTATGTCATTAGCTGCATATTTCAAAAAAGGAAAAATTCTGGTAGGGTATGATGGAAGACATTCTAGTCCAATTGTCGCAAAAATTGTTTCTTCGGCATTAAATTATTCAGGTTTAGATTGCTATATGGCTGGACTTGTGCCTACTCCTTGCTTAGAATATGCGACAAAAAAATTAGGATATGATGGTGGATTGATGATTACTGCATCACACAATCCTGCAAAATATAATGGAATCAAACCTGTTGCATTTGACGGTGTTGAAATCTCCCGTGAGGATGAACGAAAAATAGAGCAAATTTTTGATGAAAAAAATTGGATTAAAACTAATACATTTGGTAAATCATTTGAAGAAAAAAATGTTATTTCCACATATATCGATGGAATAATTTCTTTAGTAGATATTAATTCCATTAAGGCAAAAAAATTCAAAGTTTGTCTGGATCTTGGAAATGGTGCACAATCTGTTACTGCTAAACAATTATGTGAAAAATTAGGATGTGATGTCTACACCATAAATGAAAATATTGATGGTGATTTCCCAGGTCGTGGTTCGGAACCTACTCCTCAAAATCTTGGAGAATTGTCTAGTTTAGTTACTGATACAAATTCAAATTTTGGGATTGCATTTGATGGTGATGGTGATAGGAGTATTTTCTGTGATGAAACTGGAAAAATCTTAACAGGTGATAGTTCAGCTTTACTTCTTTGTGATTATCTACTTCAACAATATCCAAAATCACAAGTAGTGACCTGTCTAAACTCTGGTAACATTATTGAAACTATTGTTGAAAAGAGTAATTCTCACGTAGTACGAACAAAAGTGGGTAGTGTAGAAGTTTCTAGAAGAATGGTAACTGATGATGCATTAATTGGTTATGAAGAAAATGGAGGATTTATGTTTGGAAAGCATAATCATGTACGAGACGGTGCTATGACTTTAGCATTAATGTTAGATCTATTGTCTAAATCAGAATCAAATCTTAGTCAAAACATCAAAAACCTTCCACCTAGTTTTACTACTAAAACAAAGATAGACTGTTCTTTGGATCAATCTAAAACTGTTATTTTAGAACTTTTGAGAGAATTCCCTGATTCAAATACCTCTGATGGAATCAAAATCCAAGTGGATGAAAACAATTGGATCATGATTAGACCCAGTGGAACAGAACCAATTATCCGAATTTATGGAGAATCAAGCTCTCAACAAAATCTTGATTCATTAATCTCTAATTTTGTTGAAAAAACCAAATCAATTCTCTCCTGATAACATATTTAAGACCATTTTGGAGCATGCTCATAATGGCTAAACCGTATTACGTAAAAACTGAAACACCAGAAGAACTTGTTAGTCCGATCCTTGAAGCACTAAGAGTGTCTGCCACATCTGGTAAAGTTGTCAGAGGTACAAATGAGGCAACAAAAGCCATTGAACGTGGAATTAGTAAATTAATCATTATTGCAGAAGATGTAGAACCTCCAGAGGTTGTAGCCCATCTTCCACTAATCTGTGAAGAACAAAAAGCAGCCTATGCATTTGTTCCAAGTAAACAAGAACTAGGAAAGGCTCTTGGAATTGATGTCACATCAGCTGCCGCTGCTATATTAGATTCAGGAGATGCATCACATATTGTTGATGAAGTAGTTGCATCACTAGCTAAATTGAAAGGTGGCTCGACTGAAGAATGAGTCAACAAAAAGAATCAGAATCTGATCAATTAAGTCCTGCAGATATCATTCAAATTGTTGGAAGAACTGGTATTGCAGGAGAAGTTATTCAAGTTAGAGTTAAAGTTCGTGAAGGTAAAGACAAAGGCCGTGTTCTCACTAGAAATGTAAAAGGTTCTCCTAGAGTTGGAGAGGTTTTAATTTTACGTGAAACTGAACGTGAGGCAAAGAAATTACATTAGTGATAAATTATGAGTCTATTAGTAAAACCTTGCAGTTTTTGTGACCGTCCTGTAGCAAAAGGTACTGGAACAATGAATGTAAAAAATGATGGAACTGTAAGATGGTTCTGTTCTGCAAAATGTAAAAAAAACGCAATTGATCTAAAACGGGATCCTAGAAAATTCAAATGGACTAAAAAATTCGTTAAAGGCGGAATTAAAGTTAAGAAGTAAATTGTCTGAACAAACATTATTCATTGTAAAACCTGATGGTGTCCAACGAAAATTAGTTGGAGAAATAGTTTCAAGATTTGAAAAAAGGGGCTTTACCATCTTAAAATTAAAAATGTTCACATTTACAAAAGAATTAGCAACAGAGTTCTATTCAGTTCATAAAGACAAACCATTTTTTGGTGAACTGTTAGAGTATATGACATCTGGCCCAGTTGTTGTTACAGTTGTAGAAGGTAATAATGCAGTTGCTACAACTAGACAAATGGTTGGTGCAACAAAATCCTTTGAAGCTGAACCTGGTTCAATCAGAGGTGATTTTGGTTTAGGTTTTACTGAAAACATCATCCACGCATCTGATTCAACAGAAAGCTTTGATAAAGAAGTAAGTGTGGTATTCAAGTGATTCACATTGCGTATAAGACAACCCATAGTGGCTGTATTAGGTCACGTTGATTCAGGGAAAACATCCCTTTTAGATAAAGTTCGAGGAACTGGCGTACAAGGTAGAGAAGCTGGTGGTATAACTCAACACATTGGAGCGAGTTTCTTACCTGATGAAGTCATTCAAAAATTATGTGGTTCACTTTATGAAAAATTAGGAAAAGCAGAAAACAAAGTTCCTGGACTTTTAGTAATTGATACCCCTGGACATGAAGTATTCACAAATCTCCGGGCTAGAGGTGGTTCTGCTGCTGATATTGCAATTTTGGTTGTTGACATTAATCGAGGATTTCAACCTCAAACAAATGAGAGCTTGAAAATTCTTGAAAGTCGTAAAGTACCATTCGTGGTTGCATTAAACAAGGTCGATATGATATCTGGCTGGCAAGCAACAGATGATGCATACATATCTCAAGCAATAAAGAAACAACCTTCATCTATTCAGACAAACATTGATGAACAGATCTATAATGTTGTTGGTGCATTATCCATACTGGGGTATCAATCTGAAGCGTTTTATCGAGTACAAGATTTCAAAAAAGAAATATCAATTGTACCTGTAAGTGCTAGATCTGGTGTTGGAATACCTGAATTATTGGCAGTTTTAGTTGGTTTAACACAACAATTTCTTGGTAAAAAACTTGAACAAGAAGAAAAACAAACACGTGGAATTATTTTAGAAGTAAATGATGAAGTTGGATTAGGTCCTACTGCAAATATGATACTAATTGATGGTCATTTGAAAAAAGATGATAACATTATTGTTGCAAAAAGAGATTCTGTAATAATCACAAAACCCAAAGCTCTCTTACTACCAAAAGCCTTGGATGAAATGCGTGATCCGCGAGATAAATTCAAACCAATAGATGAAGTACAAGCAGCAGCAGGAATAAAAATTGCATCGCCAGATCTAGAGGGAGTTCTTCCAGGCACTACTGTTTATGCATCATCAAATCAAGAGACTACCGAAGAATTCAAAAAAACACTTGAATCTGAAATGGAATCTGTTTTTATTGATACTGAAACAACTGGAGTGATTCTGAAATGTGATACAATTGGTTCATTGGAAGCAATTACTGAAATGCTTAGAAGACAACAAGTTCCTATAGCAAAAGCAGACATCGGTCCTGTTACACGTAGAGATGTAATGCAAGCAAAAGCCATTAAAGATAAAGATCGTCACCTTGGAGTCGTTTTGGCATTTAATGTAAAAGTATTTGATGATGCAAAAACTGAATGTGATGAAAGTCACATAAGAGTATTTGAAGATAAAGTAATCTACAGTCTAATTGATACTTACTCACAATGGGTAGATGATGACAAATCTGATCTTGAAAACTCTATTTTTAAAGAATTCACTCCGATATCAAAATTTACTTTTCTAAAAGGTTATACTTTTCGTAACAACAATCCTGCTGTGTTTGGTATACGTGTAGATGTTGGTATACTTCGACAAAAAATTGCATTTACAAATAAAACTGGTAAAAAAATTGGCAACATTCATTCTCTTGAAGCAGATGGTAAAACCGTAAAAGAAGTTAAAACTGGTGAAGAGGTTGCCTGCTCAGTACAAAATGTTACAATTGGACGACAGGTAAATGAAGAAGATGTTTTCTATACTTTACCATCTCCATCCGAAGCAAAGCAACTCTTGAAAAAATATGCTCACAAACTTTCTTCTGAAGAATTACAAACACTTAATGAAATTGTTCGTATACAAAGAGAAACCAATCCAGTTTATGGTTATTGATTATCTATAAATTTTTTACAAATCATGTGTATTCCTGGTTCTCCTACCGCTCCTACCATTGTATTTGCAATTTCTCCATTTCTGAACATTATGAATGTCGGAATTGATTGAACTCCATATTTCATTGCAATGTCTTGTGCATTATCCACATTCACTCTTGCAAATCTAACACGTTTGTATTTTTTTGCCATTCTGGTAAATATTGGATGCATTGATTTACACGGTCCACACCATTCTGCCCAAAAATCTACCAAAAGTAAATTATTATTTGCCATCTCTTGATTAAAATTTTCTGATGTTAATTCCATAACTGGTGTCTTATCTAAAATATTGTTAAGATTTTGTTGTTTAAGTAAATCTTCTAATTGTTTTTTCTGTATTTTTTCAAATTCATCATCTTCCATAATCTTTTCTCTTAATTACAATATTTATTGTATTACAAATCAAGCAAATATTTCATTCTAACTTTACTATTTTCATCAATTTCCATTTCATGAAATGTAGGTGACTTTATTTCAACTTTGAATTCATGTTTTTTCAAATCTATTAACTCTCCAAAAACTTCTGCATTAATTTGATATTCATCATTTTTTGTTACGTCTAATAGAATTCTTTTTCCAGCAAATCCATCGGTAATGGTTAAGATTATTATTTCTTCAAGCCAATTGTACAACAAGTATTTCAAATCTTTTCCTTTTACAATTAGCTTTTTACTATCATTTTCTTCAACTTTAGAACTGTCTAAAATTGTGTCTATAACTGAAATTCCTGCTATTTGAAATGCCTCTTTCAAATTATCTGCTGTCACTTCAATTATTGCATCAGTTGCATGTTCTAATGTTTTGTAACTCATTCCATATTCCTGTTATTCTGTTATTAATTAGTTACAACTACGACAGTAAAGTCTAAATTCTTTGTTTCAATTTTTTTTGTAAATGGATCTACCAAGAGGAATGAAAGATTTCGAAAATATTGAAATGGAAAAAATTGAGTATATCCGAGAAAAATTTCTCTCAACTTCAAAGATATTTGGATTTCAATTAATGGAACCTTCTCCAATTGAACTAATGTCAGTTATTGAAGCAAAGAGTGGACCTACAATACGTGATGATGTTTATTTTTTTAATGATAAAGGTGATCGGGAAGTTTCGTTAAGATTTGATTTTACAGTTGGTTTAACACGATATGCTGCTGGACAAAAATCTATGAAACTTCCAGCAAAAATATCTGCATTTGGTGGTGTATGGAGATATGACGAACCACAAAAAGGAAGATACAGATTTTTTCATCAATGGGATATTGAAATTTTTGGAAAACAAAATACTGAAACTGATGCAGAAATTATTGAATTCACATCAAAATTTTTCACAAATCTTGGTCTAGAAAACATAATTCTCAGTATATCTCATCGAAAAATTGTCCAATCATACGTTTCATCTGTCTTTGAATCTGATAAACCTGAACTCATATCTGATATTTTTCGTGCAATTGATAAAATACAAAAAAAATCGAAACAAGAAATTATTTCTGAATATGAGAAAAAAGGCTATGCTAAGGAAAAATTAGAAAAAATTATCGAATTCTCTAAATTAAAAGGCACTCCTGAAGAAATATCTAAAATTTTAGATGTAACTAAATTTGAGAACTGGTCTGAATTAACAATGTTATTTGAATCTCTAAAGAATCGTAATGTAAATAATATTCAGATTAATTTTGGAATTGTTCGAGGTCTTGATTATTATTCTGGAGTAGTCTTTGAAGCATTCGATAAAACCTTTGACATAGGTGCTTTGGTTGGTGGTGGAAGATATGATAATTTACCATCTGTTTTTGGAAGAAATGATCTTGGTGCAACTGGAGTCGCTGGAGGTGTTGAACGAATCATGTTAGCATTAGAAAATCAAAATTCCACATTTAAAATACAAGATGTTAGAATATCTGTATTATATGTAAATGATGAAATGAAACCAAATGCTATTCAAATTGCATCTTTACTGAGAGAAAATTCTATACTGACTGATATTGATCTTTCTGGTAGAGCGCTAAAAAAACAAATGGAACAATCTACAAATTCTAAATTTGTTATTATTGTAGGGCCAGATGAATTTTCAAAAAATGTGGTAGTTGTTAGAAATATGTCTGATAGAACTGAAAATCAAATTCCAATATCTGAATTATTAGAACATATTAAAAATATTTTAATGTAGAAACGCTCTGGTGAGCATCATTATTTCTGGTCCATTTGTTAATGAACCCACAACTACTGAATTTTTATTTGCTAATATCCCTGATGATACAAACGGTATTCCTCCATTAATTGTTGCAGCTTCGATATTTCCTCCTAGTAAATTATTAATGGTTTTCATATCTTCCTCGTCAGTTTCTGGATGTACTATAGTTCCTTTTTCTGATGTTGCCATTACTGCACCTACTTGTTGAAATCCTGCAATTTTACTTTGCATTACTTCTATATCTAACACATCTTGTATTTTCTGTAAATCTTCTTTTGGGATTAATGGTGAAACTACCCCTCCTTTATCATTCACACTCATCATATTTCCAAGTGCATTATTTTTTACATCTAAAATCTCTACATTGAGATCTGTATTTTCCTTAATATGATTAAACTCTCCTTCTGAACATGTACTTGGAATAATTATTCCATGATTATTGACTACCATCAAAATTCCCAATACTCTAGCGTTTGCAACTGATATCTCTAATGGTTTCACTTCTAGATATTCTGATAATTTTTCAGATTTTCCATCCGCAAATCCTCTTGGTAAAAACACAAATTCATCATTCACTGTACTGTAAATCCCAATATTTGGACCACTGTAGATATCGTATTTGATAATGTCCATGATGTAATTTAATGTGAAAAGATATGAACGTAGATATTTACAAAATTCTGATAAATTATGTTTAGTCACTACTAATTTTGTCTAGCTTTAAATAATATTTCAAAGGTCTAGAATTATGCCAATTAATGATGACTTTTGTCATGGTGATAAGAAACCTATAGGAAAGATAAGTGACAGTGATGGTAATTTTCATTGGGTTTGGCCATCACAAGCAGGTGAAGGACAAAATGAGTGGGATGCATCAAAAAATGAATTGGTATTAGCTGATTATGAAAAACGCGGTGAAAAAATGGAAAAACTTGGTATCACCGGAACTATGGTAGCAAATGATTGGGATGTTTGTGTTGCAGATGGTGCTTGTATAGAAGCATGTCCAGTGCAAGTTTTTCAATGGTATCGAACCGATAAGGATATTTCAGGAGTGGATGCAATTAAGAATACTAGTGATTGGGCTGGCTCAGGTCAAACCGAGAAAGAAGAGCGTCTTGATTATACGGACAAAGCAGACGCTATACGAGAACATGATTGCATTTATTGTATGGCATGCGTTTCAGTTTGTCCTCCACAAGCAGTTCTTGTCGATCAATCCAATATGGAAGCTCACGAAAAAGCAGCATAAAATTTTATAAAATTACAACCTGGTTATTAGAATCTGCATACATTCAATTAAAAATAATCATAAATTTCTTTATTTTTAATTCTTCTTTTAGATACTTACAAATTTTAAGCAGTATTTACCACTAATTTTTGCCGAGGTCGCCTAGCCTGGTAGGGCGCGGGCCTTGAGAGCCTGTGTTCGCAAGAACGCGGGGGTTCAAATCCCTCTCTCGGCGTTTAAATTTTAATTCATTTTGAAATTTATATCGCTATTATCCTGTAATAATCCATGGGTGATGGAATTGGAGGACCGGTTGTAAGATGTATTTCTGGAAATGCATTTGAATTAGATGTGACTCATTATAGAAAAGATAATCAAGAACAGTATGGTAGACTTGAGAAAATTATAATATCTAAAATCGATAATCCTGAAAATCCCGAATACAAGGAAACAACTCCTGAAGATTTAGAGCGTGCATTAAAGGGTAAATTTGTCTCTTGTAATGTTCAGTATAGAGATGAGAACACTGATGCATTAGTTTGTAATGTGTTTGTCCAAAAACCACCTGAAGGTTTTTAATTATTTAGAAAACTTTCCTAACTCTGCAAGCATTGCTGATAATTGAATCTCTGGATTAGAACCAACCAAAATTCTATAATCATATTTTGCTATAATTTGTGATAACTCTTCTAGGTTTTCGTATTTTCCAGAAAATAATGCTTGATTGATATATTTTAGAAAATCTGATTCTGACATTCCATACACTTTTACTAATTCAATCATTTTATTTCTTGAATCTTGAATCTTTCCAGAAACTGCTAACTTTAGAACATCATCTACATCATTTGTTTTTGTTAATCCTGCAGCAGCCTTCACACTATCTTGGGAAATATCTCCTGTACTTGCAGCAGTTTGTAATAAGTTGATTGCATGTCTCAGATCCCCTCCTGCATATCCTGCAATTTCCTTTAGACCTTTCTCATCCGCCTTTCCTTTCTCTTTTTTTAATACAGCTTTTAGATGTGTAGTTATCTCTTTTTCATCAATTTGTGAGAATTTGAAAATTGCGCATCTACTCTGAATTGGATTAATAATTTTTGAAATATTATTTGCAATCAAAATAAACCTACAAAATTTTGCTGTATCTTCTATTATTCGTCTCAATGCTGTTTGAGCATCTGATGTCATCTCATCTGCTTCATCCAAAATTATTATCTTAAATGGAATCTCAGTATCGAGTCCTGCAAATCTTGAGAATTTTTTTACTCGTTCTCTTACCATGTTTATTCCTCTTTCATCAGATGCATTGAGTTCTAATGTGTAGTCTTTCCATTTATCCCCCAAAATCTCTTTAGAAATGCATAATGCCATTGTAGTCTTTCCAACTCCTGCAGAACCTGAAAATAGTAAATGTGGCATCTCTTCTTGATTTTTGAGTAATGCCGATAGGCTACCTTTGATATCTTTTTGATTAACTACTTCTGAGATTTTCTTTGGTCTATACTTCTCCACCCACATAATATCTGAAATTGTCATAGTTGCAAACTCATTTTGTTATTAATAAATGCCTAGAAGGATCAAATGATCAAAGCTAATTGTCGAGAAAATTGATCGATCGCTGTCCATAAATCCCTGAAAGGTGTGTGATCAATATTGGAATTAGAAGATGTAATCAAAGTTCATTCGATAGGATATGGTCTAGAAGACGTTAAAGTCGAATTCAAACATGATCTAAAGATGGATGTATCTGGTGTACAGATAGAAGGAAAAGAAAATGAAATGATGAATATCCCTAGATGGGTTGCTAATATTCTAGAATCTGAAAAACATGTAATTCTACATGAACAAGATATGATTAAAGAACTAAAACAAGCAAAGGTCAAAGAAGATATTGCAGATGAAGATTCCCTTGCAACATTAGAAAAACATTTTTACATAAAACTTAACGCATACCTGAAAAAACTTGAAACAGCTGATTTTGATAAAGCGGAAAGTATGTTGAATCAACTAGTTAGAATCAGACAAGGTAAGATTGTTAGGTTGGCTGATTCATCTAAACTTACTTCTGACCTTTCGTCAAAACTAAGTGTAGAAGAAGAAGTATATTATAATCAGATACATAATGCTAGTCTTGCATTTAAAGAACAAATATTGGGTAAAAAGAAATGACACTTGAAACACAAACTGAATCTGCATTATCTGACTATGTAAAAAAATTTTTACTAGAGTTTAAAGATGAAAAAGGAAATTTCCGATATGTTGACGATATTGACAATATGATGCCATCAAAATCTAAGTTCATCAATGTTGATTATAATGATCTTGTATTACATCCTGACATTGAATCTGTGTTTCATGAAAACCCTGATTCAATTCTAGAAGCCTTTTCAAGAGCGATCAAAGAGATCTTACAAGAACGTTTTCCAAAATATGCAAAAAAAATTGAACATGAAATAAGAGCAAGAATTGCAAATTATCCTGTACAACGAAGTTTACGTCAAATCAATGCAGAAGTTATTGGAAAGATAACTAGTGTTTCTGGAATGGTGTTAAGAGCATCTGAAGTAAAACCTCTTGCAAAAGAATTAGTTTTTGTTTGTCCGGAAGGTCATAGAACTGATGTACTTCTTGGACATGGTTTATCCCTAAATTCTCCTGTACAATGTTCAAATCCAAAGTGTGCTCATAGAGAACTTGGTGTTGAGCCTGAATCTAGTCGTTTCATTGATGTACAATTTGTACGTCTACAAGAATTACCTGAGGATCTTCCACCTGGCCAATTGCCTCATTATCTGGATGTAACCGTAAAACAAGATTTAGTAGACAATGCTAGACCTGGTGATAGAGTAGTCCTTACAGGAGTAGTAAGAATTGAACAAGAGAAAATGAGCGGTGTTTCAAAAAACAGTAGTCCATTGTACAGATTACGATTAGATGGAAATAATGTGGAATTTTTAGGTGGTGGTAAAAAGGATAAAAAATCAAGAAAAATACAACGAGAAGAAATTTCATCTGAAGATGAAAAAATGATTAAATCATTATCTAAAAGCCCTGATTTGTATCAACAATTGATTGATTCGTATGCGCCTCATATTACAGGCCATGAAATGATCAAAGAATCCATTTTGTTACTCATGGCTGGTTCCACGCAAAGAGAACTAGAAGATGGAAGTAAGATTAGAGGTGATATCAACATATTCTTAGTTGGTGATCCTGGTACTGCAAAAAGTGAAATGTTAAAATTTTGTGTTAGAGTTGCTCCTCGTGGTTTGTATACTTCTGGAAGGGGTTCTACTGCAGCTGGTTTAACTGCTGCAGTTGTTAGAGATACAAATGGAATTTTCATGCTAGAAGCAGGTGCAACAGTACTTGGTGATCAAGGATTGGTATGCATTGATGAATTTGATAAAATGAAAACTGAAGATAGAAGTGCATTGCATGAGGTTATGGAACAACAAACTGCAAGTATTTCTAAAGGAGGAATTGTTGCAACATTAAATGCACGAACATCAATCCTTGCAGCTGCAAACCCGATGTATGGTAAATATGATCCTTTCAAAAACATCACAGAAAACGTTAACCTTCCAGTTCCATTACTAACTCGTTTTGATTTAATTTTTGTAGTACGTGATAAACCATCAAAAGAAAAAGATACAAAAATTGCTAAACATATTATTAATTTACATACGCCAACTGGAATTGACAAAAAATCTTTGATTGATTCTGAAACATTAACAAAGTATCTTGCATATGTAAAAAGAATTAATCCAACACTCACAAAAGAGGCTGAAGAGATAATTCTTGATTATTATATGAAAATGAGAACAGTTGAAGCTGAAGAAATGATAACTGTTACACCTAGACAATTAGAGGGCTTGATTAGATTGGCAACTGCACGTGCACGTTTACTATTAAAAACTCAAGTTGAGGCTGAAGATGCACAACGTGCAATTGATCTATTACAAGGTATGTTTGAGGTAGCAGGGATTGATGTCAATACTGGTAAAGTGGATTTAGGTGTACTACAAGGACGACCTAGAAGTGAAGTATCAAAAATGCAATTATTTATGGATATAATGAAATCACTAGAAGGTGAACATAAGGCTCCTGTTGATGAAAAACAACTTGTAGAGGAATTAACAAAAACTGAAAAGTTTACTGAAGAAGAAGCTAAAAACTTCATTCGAAAAATGGCTAGAGACTCATCTATTTATGAGTCAAAACCTGGTCACTATAACATAGTATGAAAATAAGTAAACTTGATTTAGAACCTAAAGTAATTGATTTTCTAACCTCTGAAGGCTACAAAGAACTTTTTGAACCACAAGAACAATCTGTAAAGGCTGGATTATTTGATGACAAAAAAAACTTTTTGATCACAATACCTACTGCAAGTGGAAAAACACTCATTGCTATGTTAGCAATTCTTTCACATCTCTCAAAACATAAAACAAAAATCATCTATCTCACACCGTTACGTGCACTAACTAGTGAAAAATTTGAAGAGTTCAAAAAACTTGAGAAATTAAACCTTGATAGAAAAATAAAAGTTGCATTATCTACTGGAGATTCAAAAGAAAAAAAAGAAAAATTAGAAGATGCAGACGTAATATTTCTTACAAACGAAAGTATGGATGCAAATATGGCATTTCAACAAGATTGGATTTATGACATAGGTTTGGTAGTTTCTGATGAAATTCATCTAATTGGTGATGATACAAGAGGTCCGACGTTAGAAATTGTTCTAACTCGACTAAGATCTGGATTTATCGGAAAAAATCCACCTAGAATTATTGGACTTAGTGCAACAATATCAAACAGTGATGAACTTGCAGACTGGTTAGATTGTGAATTAGTTGAGAGTACATTCAGACGTGTTCCATTATCTGAAGCCGTTTACAGTCGGCATATAATTACAAATCAAGATAGAGAAGAAACTGAAGGTAATCTCACAAATGATCGTCAAGAATCTAGGCATCAAAAAGATTGGATTGGTTTAGGATTGGACACTGTTGACAATGGTGATCAATGCTTGATATTTGCAATGACAAGAAAAAATGCTGTAGCATGGGCAAAAGAGGCTGGACGTGACGTTGTAAAAATGCTTAATGAAAATCAACGAAAAGAATTAGAAAAAATTTCAAAGAAAATTCTTCCAAAAGATAGTTATGATAATACAAAATTAACCACTGAATTGGCACAAATGGTAAAAAATGGTACAGCATTTCATCATGCAGGGCTTGATCAAAGATGTCGTACAATAATTGAAACTGAATATAAAAACAGACACATAAAATTTTTAACTGCAACTCCTACTTTAGCTGCGGGTGTAAATTTACCTGCACGTAGAGTTGTAATTCCAAGTGTTATGAGATATACAAATAATGGTTTAGAAAAAATTAGTATTCTAGAATATAAACAAATGTGTGGAAGAGCTGGACGACCACAATATGACGATATGGGTGAGTCAATAATTATCTCAAAAGGATATCCTGATGAAATATTAGAGCATTATGTTGATGGTGAACCTGAACCATTAGAATCAAAAACTTTAGACGAAGATAGTTCTTTGCGAATAAATCTACTCGGATTTATTTATACTGCATCTAAATTTAATCCAACATCATATGAAAAAATAATAAAATTCTTTTCACAAACTTTTGCTGCATATCAACTTTCAGATGATTCTGTATTAGAAAAAAAAGTAACAAAACAACTTGAAAAATTAAAAGAATATGGAATGATAACTGATGAAAATGGTTTTGAACCTACAAAATTTGGTACTAGAATTTTTTATTTAAGAATTGATCCAAAAACTGCTTTTGATATGACTGGTTACATTGAAGATTATGTAAGAGGAACAAAACATACATTTGGAATATTACACATGATTACAAATCTCACTGAATTTTATTCACAGTATCCAGTACCTGATAAATATCAAGAATCTATGGATGATCTAATTAATAAAAATGAAAAATTATATAGACAACAAAATTTTTCAAGTGAAGATTGTTTCAAAAGTCTCTTAATTCTTTACAAATGGATTGATGCTATGACTTATCAAGATATGTCAGAACATTTTGATGCTGAACCTGGTGATATATTCTATATTAAAGAAAATGCAAAAGATTTAGCTTATACCTTTACAGAGATTGTTAAATTTTGGAGAGATTATGCAAAAGAAAATGAACAAAAAAAGATTGTATCTGAATATCAGAATCTTATTGACGAATTAGATTTACTTAGACTCCAAATAGTTCATGGCGTTCCAGAGAAATATCTTGAGTTAGTAAAAATTAAACAAATTGGACGGGTTCGTGCCCAAATTTTGTACAAAAATGGCTACAAAAACAAAGTTTCACTCAAAAAAGCACCTCTTGAGAAATTAGCAGCAATAGATAAAATTGGTATAATTCTTGCAAAAAGTATCAAGTCTCAAGTAGAAAAGGTCAGATAATTGGAACAACTAATAATCCCAGCAATAATTGCAATCACAATTGCATTTTTTTCAGTATATGGGTTGACTCCTTTTGTAATACGTGCTTTAGAAAAACGTAACATTACTGTTGTTGATGCAAATAAAAAAGAAAAAACAATGGTTGCAAGACCTGGTGGATTATCAATTATTGTTGGAATTGAATCTTCATTAATTATTTTGTATGTATTCTTCCCAATTTCTGAAATACTTGCTGTAATCTTAACAACTTTCTTTGCATTTGTTGTAGGACTTATTGATGATAAAAAAACCATGGGTGGATGGTTCAAACCATTAGCTCTTGCATTTTGTGCAGCTCCAATACTTTTACTTGGTGCATATGATTCAAATCTTGCTTTCCCATTATTTGGTACAGTTCAAATTCCATTACTATACATGGCACTAGTTGTATTCATGATTCCAATTATGGGTAATACAATTAATTCAATTGATGTTCTAAATGGAGTTGCAAGTGGATTTATTACAATTGCAAGTTTTGCATTATCAATATGTTTATTCATATTACAAAATTATGAAGTAGGAATTGTTTCATTATGTTTAGCATTTTCATCACTCGCATTTTATAAATATCATAAATTCCCAAGCAAAGTTTTTCCTGGTGATTCTGGTGCAATAACTTTTGGTGCTGCTTATGGTGGAATTGCAATAATTGGTGGAGTTGAAGTAATTGCAGCTATTGCAATACTCCCTGCAATCATTAACTCTTTCTTGTTTCTTTCTAGTGTAAAAAAAATTGTTGAACATCGTGAAATAAAAAATCCTACATCTCACACTGATGATTGGAAGTTACAAACTACTTCTGAAAATCATGCTCCAATTACTCTAGTTAGATTACTTATTGCAAAAAAACCTCTTAGTGAAAAACAAATTGGATATGAAATTTTTAAATTAGCAATATTTTCAGGAATTCTTGCTATAATTACTGCATTTATGATGGGAGTTACTATCTAATGTCCATACCAATCTTTTCGTTTATTTTTGCAATGTGGGTTTTAATTATAGTTGGAGGCGGATTAATGGTAGTCTTCATTGGACCTTTATCATTTTCTGGTGCTGGGGATTTAGATCCTCTCATAAATTCTGGCGCAAAAGTGCTAATTGCTATGATTCTAATTTTTATCTGGGTGATTGCATTACTTAAAATTAAAAACTGGATATTTAGAAAAATTACAAATCAATAGAATTTATTTTTGATTCATTAGATGATTTATGACTAATCTAACTCCAAATCCTGTTGCACCATGTGAATTGTATGATTTACTTTTAGTAGATGGTTGTATCCATGCAGTCCCAGCAATATCAAAATGTACCCAAGGTAAATTTCCTACTGAATTTGCTAAAAATGCTGCCGCTGTAATTGTTCCTGCTGCTCTTCCCATTCCAAGATTTTTGATGTCTGCAACCTTTGATTTCACCATGTCCATATAATCATCGTTTATTGGTAATTCCCAAACTTCTTCTGAAGTTTTTGCTGATGCAGTTTTAATTTTTGATGCAAGTTTTGAATTGTTACTTACTATTCCTGCAACATTAGTTCCTAATGCAACAATACATGCTCCAGTTAATGTTGCAAAATCCATTACCGACGATGGTTGATAATGTTTTATTCCATATGCAAGCCCATCTGCTAAAATCAATCTTCCTTCTGCATCTGTGTTTAGAATTTCTGCAGTTTTACCGTTAAATAATTTAATAATATCTCCTGGTCTAAATGCATCCCCACTTGGCATATTTTCAACGGATGGAATTATTGCAACTACATTAACTGGAAGTTTTAATTCTGAAATTGCTTTCATTACTCCTAATACTGTACATCCACCGCATTTGTCAAACTTCATCTCGTCCATCTTCTCTCCAGGTTTTAAGGAAATTCCACCTGTGTCAAATGTCACTGCTTTACCAACAAGTAGGATTGGTTTTTGTTCCTTTTCCCCATTTCTATATTCTAAAATTATGAATTTAGGTTCATTCTTACTTCCTTGTCCTACTGCCGTAACTCCTCCTAATCCTTTTGATTTAATTTCATTTTTTGAAAATACTGTACATTTCATTTTATTTTCATTTGCTATCTTCTTTGCTATTTCACCTAATTTCATTGGAGGACATTGATTTGGTGGAAGATTTGCAACATCTCTTGTAAATTTAACTGCATCAGAAATTATAATTGAATCTTTGATTATTTTTGTTGCATTTTCATCTGATGTTAATAGTATTAAATCTGGTTCTTTATTATTAGATTTTTCTTTTTTGAACAAATCAAACTCATACAATGAAAGATTTGCACCTTCTACTATTGATGATATAATTTGATTATTATCAATTGGAGCTTTATCAGGAATTATAATTGAAAATTGTTTTATTTTTAATTCATTAATTTTTTTTGTGATAATGCCTGTAACATCTCTAATTACATCTGAGGTTAGTTTGCTTTTTTTACCTAATCCTGCAATCAAAACTCTCTCTGATGGAATTTCTTTGTGCGAATGAATAATTGAAATTTTACCTTTTTTCCCGTTGATCTCTTTAACTGATTGTAAAATTGTCTGGTCTATTTTTTTATTTAATTTTCCTAGACCAATTGGAGCGTCTGTATCTTCAAAACAAAATGCACATAAAACCTCAGTTTTTTTCTTTCCTGAAAGAACTGATTCTGCTCTAATTCGCATACTTTTTTCTAAAAAATACTTTTTTTATAGATTGCTTATCTTGATTTTTCTACTGTGAGTAATTAGACTGGCAGAACGGAAAAATACCGCAAGTGAATCCTTACATCCTATATCACATGATTCTTGAACACTCATTTCATTGAACTTTCTACCGTGAACTCTCAGAATTGCTGATAATAATGGAAATATTGCAGCTCTTCCACCATATGCTGTTTCTTTATCGATAAACCAAAACATTTCCAATGCATCCTCTTCTAGAATTTCTTCTCTTATCGTCTTCCCAAATTCTGTATAATGACCGATCATACGTAATTTTCCTTTAGCTATAAAATTCATTAACTTGGCAAATTTTATACAAACATAACATTTGTCATCATAAATCATGAGTGGCAGCTCATCACGAAATTCCATATTTACCTTATGATCTTAGAAGATTAAAATTTTCGGAAATAGCTATTTATGTAATTCTTGGTATTTTTTCTTGAGGACGATCATGTGTAAAATTAAAAGTATCAATTTGGTCTATAAACTACAATGGGCCTAAATTACTATCAAATTAAAAAAAATGTCCTTCAAGCTAGGAAATTAGTCATTCGTGGAACTTCAATTGCTGGTTCTGGTCATCCTGGAGGTTCATTTTCCATGGCAGAAATTATGGGCTGTATATTTTATAATCATTTGAAATATGATCCAAAAAATCCTGAATGGGACGGCCGTGACAAGCTAATTCTGTCAAAAGGTCATGCATCTCCTGGTCTATTTTCAAACATGGCAGTAGCTGGATATTTTGAGGAATCACAATTAGACACTCTACGACAATTTGGAAGTAAGTTACAAGGCCATCCTGATCTGAAATGTCCTGGTGTTGAATTTTGTGGTGGCTCTTTAGGAATTGGATTGTCTTACTCTATCGGAAATGCATTAGCTGCAAAACTTGATCAAAAAGATACTCATATCTTTACTGTAATGGGTGACGGTGAAAGTGATGAAGGTCAAGTATGGGAAGCTGCAATGACTGCTGCAAAATATAATGTTGACAATCTTACATTAATTCTTGATAGAAATTTTATACAACAAGATTCTTACACTGAAAAAATTATGCCACTTGATGAATCCCTTGAAGATAACGAACTATCTGAAATGTGGAAAGATGCTAGTAGATGGAAAACCGGTGATAAATGGCGTTCCTTTGGATGGAACGTAATAGAAGTTGATGGTCATAGAATTGAACAAGTATCTGATGCAATTAGTAGAGCAAAATCTGTTAAAGGTATGCCATCAATTATCATAGCTAGAACAATTAAGGGAAAAGCAGTTGAACATATGGAAGATAATCCACAATGGCATGGTAAGGCACCTGCACCCGCACTTGTTCCTGTAATTAATCAAGAATTAGATTCGCAATTTATGATTGCACCTTCTATCATAGCAGGTGATATGACAAATTTAGAAAATGAAGTAAAACGTTGTGATGATGGAAGAGCTGATTACATACATCTAGATGTCATGGATGGTCAATTTGTTCCAAATTCTACTTTTGATTATACAAAAATCAAGGAATTACGACCTCTAACTGTAATCCCATTTGATACACATCTGATGATTAATGAACCTGTAAAACAAATCCAAAATTATATTGATGCTGGAAGTGATATTGTAACTGTTCATGCAGAAGTATGTGATGAATCAAGTTTTGGTGAAATTCATGATTTACTCAAATCAAACAAAGTTAGTGTTGGTTTAGCAATAAATCCTGATACTTCTATGCCTGATTGGAGTAAAAAATTCATTTCAACACTTGATCAAATTATAGTGATGTCTGTTGTACCTGGAAAATCAGGTCAAAAATATATTGAGAATACACACGAAAAAACAAAAAATCTTATGATGAATCTGAAAGAAAATGGTTTCACTGGTTACATAGAATCTGATGGAGGCGTCACTCTAGATAATATTGGTGAATGTTTTGCAGATGGAGCACGAGCATTTGTTGGTGGCAGTGCAATTATTGGTCAAACCGATGTTAGATTAGTAATACGTGAATTCAGAAATCGAGTATTAAAAACTAGACGTAAATTATTGATTCAGAAAGCAAATGAACTTGGTGGATCTGAATTAGTAAACAAATGGATTGATTTACATGTTATAGGCAAGAAAAAAAATGAATTACAACAAATAGCAATGGAGCTTGGATATCAATGAGTACTGAATTCGGTGATATGAGAACTGCATATGGAAATGCATTGATTGAATTGGGTAAAGAAAATAAAAATATTGTTGTGTTAGGTGCTGACACAACTGATTCACTAAAAACATCTGGATTTGGAAAAAGTTTTCCTGACAGATTCTTTAATGTAGGTATAGCTGAAGCAAATTTGGTATCTGTTGCTGCTGGATTAGCTTACTCTGGAAAAACATCCTTTGCAAGTACATATGCAATATTTTTGCCAGGACGATGTGTTGATCAAATACGAAATTCAGTTGCATATCCATCGAGAGGAGAAAAAAAAGGTCTGAATGTTAAACTTGTAACATCTCATGGTGGATTATCTGTTGGACCTGATGGTGGTTCTCATCAAACTATTGAAGATATTGCAATAATGCGTGTTATACCAAATATGAAAGTTATAATTCCTGCCGATGCTACAGCCGTATCAAAATTAACAAAAAATATTGCACAAATTTATGGTCCGTTTTACATGAGAATGGCAAGATCTAAAGTTCCTAATGTTCACTCTGATTCCCAAGAATTTGAAATTGGAAAAGGTATCACATTACGAGATGGAAATGATTGTACCATAGCTGCTACTGGAATAACAGTAAAAATGGCTCTTGATGCTGCGGATAAACTTCAGCAAGATGGAATTTCATGTAGAGTGATTGATTGTTTTACAATAAAACCAATTGACAAAGATATTTTAGAAAAAGCTGCACGTGAGACTGGTGGAATTGTTACTTGTGAAGAACATAATATTATGGGTGGATTTGGTTCGGCAGTTTCTGAGATAGTTTCTGAGGTATATCCTGTTCCTATACGTAGAATTGGTGCACAAGATATGTTTGGTGAATCTGCTCGTGATGCTGAAATTCCACAATTATTAGAAAAACATGGCATCACATCAATTAATATAGAAAAAACTGTCAAGGATATCCGGAGTAAACAATGAAAATTTTCCTTGATACCGCAAACCTTGATGATATTCGAAAGTATAATGATATGGGTTTGTTAGATGGAATTACAACAAACCCTTCATTACTTGCAAAAGAAGGTGGTGATCCACATGCTGCAATGGAAGAAATTACTAGAATAATCAAAGGTGATGTCAGTTTAGAAGTTGTAAGTACTGATTATGATGGAATGATGGAAGAAGGTAAAAAACTTCGAGAGTATGGTGATCATGTAGTTGTCAAATGTCCAATGACCGGAGATGGTCTAAAAGCCTGCAAGAGTTTTTCAGAACAAGGAATTCCTGTGAACGTTACACTTGTTTTTTCAGCCAATCAAGCACTTCTTGCAGCAAAAGCCGGAGCAAAATATGTTAGTCCTTTCATCGGAAGATTGGATGATATTGGTCACACTGGTATGGATTTGATCCGAGAAATAAAACAAGTATTTTCAAATTATGACTTTAAAACAGAAATTCTTGTTGCTAGTGTAAGACACCCACAACATGTTGTAGATGCAGCAAAAATTGGTGCTGATGTTGTAACTTTACCTGCTGGTGTATTAGCAAAAATGCTTGGTCACTCCTTAACTGATAAAGGTCTTAAAGCATTCTTAGCTGACTGGGAAAAATTACAGTCTGAGCTTTCAAATAAAGCATAATATTTCTGATAACACTTGACCGGTCTTTTTAATAATCCTAGACGCCATCTGAGAACTCTCATCAAACAAGCAAGAAAAGAGAAAGATCCTATTGAAAGAGAGAAAAAATATGGTGAAGCATTAGATTATGGACATGGAATTGAAAAAAAACTTGAACATGATCCTGACATTGCATTCATTATTGGAACTATCTATTATATCAAAGGTGATTCTGAAAAAACATTAGAGTATATGAATAAAACTCTAGAAATTGGCATATTTGATCTTGATGCTTTAGCAATTAAAGCCAGTGTATATCTTAATCTAAAAAATAAAGATAAAGTGATTGAATGTTGTAATAAAATTAAAGAATTAGATCCAAAAAACAAATCTCTACTTGAGATTGAAGATGAATTAAAGAAAATTTAAAAATAATAAATAGAATTGGAAAATCTACGCGTCGTAGATCATTAATTCTTTTTCTTCTAATGTAGAATGTAGGTTATGTACGGATCTATACACATCAGCCTCTTTTTTGGCTCCTGTGCATACAAGCTTGCCTGATGCAAACAAAAGAATTACAGTTTTTGGATCAAGCATTCTGTGAATCAAACCTGGAAATTGTTCAGGTTCATACATACTTCTTGGTAATTTTCTTGCTGCTTCTTCTAAATGAATTTTACCACCTAGATTAATTGCTGCAACAATATTTTGTACAGTAATGACTGCATCTTTCTTAATCTTGATGCCTCCTTTACGTAATTGTTTTACAACTGTCTGAACAGCTTTAACTGCCATCTCTTCAGATTTTGCGCCGGTACATACCATTTTACCTGTTCTAAAGATTAGTGTAGCAGTTCTTGGACTCTCCAATCTGAATACTAAACCTGGAAATTGGTCTGGGTGGTATTCTGTATCAGGAAATTTTTTTGTAATATCATTAAGATCTACTTTCTGATCAACTGATGCTGAAGCAACCACGTTTTCTACACTAACTATTGGTTTTGTCTGTGGCATTTCTACTCTTTTAAATACTCCCTTTATATATACATGGTTTGATTTTAATGGAATATTCCGATTAATGACGGTTAATCCACATATATCGATATTCTTCTTCAAAAAGATCTATCTTAACATCATTGTTTTTTATTTTCTCTGGATGAAACTCAAAGAAATTTTGTTTTCCTAAATATGGGATAGGCACTAGTAATTTTTTTGGTTCTTCTAAGATAAATCCATACTTATTTTTTGTATGATCTGATACTGAATGATGTTTTTTCTTATCAGTTTTCAATTCTCTATCGGAGTCATATTTTTTTACATCAATTAAATTGACTTTTCCAATTATTGCACCTGTTACAATTGTTGATGGTACTATCTTCATTCGTTTACAATCTTTGATGAGAATTTTTTTTGCAGCATGAACTAAAAACTCACCTCGAAATTTTGTATTCCATTTTCTTAATTCAATTGTTTTTTTACCTTGTACAATTAGTTCTGCAAATGGTTGACAGACTGAAAGACACTTCATAAACTTCTATCATTTAGAGACTGTTAATAAATATCAAAATTGTGAGGCTTGCTCAATTATCGTTGATAGATCCTTAGTCTGGCTTTCAGGCAGACCTGTAATTCCTCCAGTTAAACTATCTGTTTGAACACCCTTTTCAGCTAAAACGTTAGCTGCCATTAATGATGTTCTTCCGGCCATACACACCATTAATGATTTTCCGTTAGATTCTTGTAATGCTTTATCAATTTCTTCTGGAACTTGTTGTCCTGAAAGCAGTTCTTGTGCAGTTCTGGCGTTTGGTACTACAATCTTACTCTTATCAATTCCTAGTGATTTTGCAAGTAATTCAATTCCTTCTTCACGTGGAGTATATTGAGTATGAATCCAAATTACTTTATCATAGTCATTTGCATTTGATGAAACATCTTGTTGTGAAACTTGGTTAGGTGTTATGCTATTTCCAATCTTTTCAAAGTTCTTTTTATATTTTCCAATTCCATCACAAATCATAACTACATAATTTCCTCCATTTTTGTATATCATTTGTAATGCTGCATAAAGTTCAAGTGCACTACTCTCTCCCATATCGTGTCCTTTATCAACAAAAAATTTGAGTAATGGTTTTGCTTGTTCAAAATCTACTTGATGTTTACCTGCATATTTTTCTGGATCATAATATTTTAAACCGTCTGCATTACCGACTGTTCTTATTCCTGCGACATCTTGTTGGTCTGGTGGAAATATAACATGAACTCCTTTTCTACTATATGTCTCATCAAAGTATCTGCTTAGTCCGCCAGAAGTTCCACCAGTTCCAAAAGTACAGACAATATTGAAATTTTCTAATGATTCGCCATTTTCTTGTAATTGCTGATCAATTTCAACGCCTGTTACAGTTCTATGTGCGTCGACATTTAGATCATTATCGTATTGTTCTGGACAGAATAAATTGTAAATTTTTGCAAGAAATTTTGCTAGATTGATTATGTCTTTTTTAGCTAAAAGTGTTTCAATGTCTACAATATTATTATCAAAAGTTTCAGCTTCAAATCCAAGCTCAATCATCTGTGAACGAACATTTGCTGCTGTAGCTTTAGCAACTAACTCATCTTGTTTACTTTCCATTCCAGGTGCAGGACAAATATCCATATCTAAATCCATTATTCGAATATTTCCGTTTCTTAATTCTTTGAAAACTCCTTCCTGAAGTTTTCTTGAAACAAGTGCAATTGCAGTTACACCAATTTTTGATAATAATCCTAATGCAATTCCAAAGTTTCCTGATGTTGCTTCAATTACAGTTGTTCCTGAAGTAATTTTGCCTGTAGTTATTGCATCATGAATAATGTTAACTGCGGGTCTTACCTTGATTGAACCTGTTAGTAATGTTCCATCAAATTTACCATAAACTTTGAAATCTTTTCCACTAATATCTACATCGTAAACTGTCTTTGCACATTCTTTCAAATCTTCAGTAAGATCAGTTAACGGTGTTGCATTAACAATCTCAACTTTACCGTCCTTTTCTTCTCTATGAGGAACTTTGGACCATACTTCTTGTTCAAATTTTTCCATTAATGCATTGTCCGACATATGATTGCATAATTGAGGTTCAATTTAGAACTTTTGCAATTAGCTTAGCGTAATTAGGTAAGGGTAATTTTCGAGAAGTATTTTAACTCCAGACACTAAGTTATACTATGAAAATATCTGGACCTTTAGTTAAAGCACTAAATAATCAAATTTCAATGGAAGCAAATGCTGCTAACGCATACCTTTCTGCAGCATCATGGTGTGACATTACTGGCTACGATGGAGCCGCAAAATTTTTCCATTCTCAAGCACAAGAAGAGCACCAACACATGCTAAAATTTGTAAATTTTGTTAATGGTCAATGCCTTGGCGCAATAATTCCTGGCGTCAAACAACCACCAAAAACTTACAAATCTTTAGAATCAATATGCAAGACTGCGTTATCAAATGAACAAGCAGTTACAAAATCAATAAACCACATGGTTGATTTAGCTCAAAAGGACAAAGATCATAACACAATCACATTCTTGCAGTATTTTGTTAACGAACAGATAGAAGAAGAGCAACAATTTGAAGACATACTTCAAAAATTCAATCTTATAGGTCGTGACAAACTTGCAATCTATGAAATTGATAAATTACTTGGTGGACTAGCAAACACTCCTGCAAGTGATGCAGAAAATTAATTAGAATTTTTCCAATCTAGTTGTTTTTTATCATACTCTTCTTTTGAATACATTTCTTTTGCAGGAACGCCCCCAACAACTGTATTTGGTGGTACATCTTTAGTTACTACTGCACCCATTGCGACTACACTATTTTCCCCAACAGTTACTCCTGCTTTGATTACTGCTCGACTACCAATTATTGCATTATCTTTTATTGTAACTCCAATTAATTTTCCACTTGGTGGGAATGGATCGTTTGTTAATGATGCTGATGGTCCAATGAAAACATTATTCCCAATTCTTGATAATGGTGGAATGTAAACTAGTCCCTCAATCATTGTATTATTTCCAATTTTCACATTATAATCAACATGCGCAAGTGAACCAATTTTCACATTATTTCCAATTTCTGTATTATCTCCAACATATGCAAAATGCCATATTTTCACATTTTCACCAATTTTTGCTTTCTCTGAAATAAAATTTTGAACCAATTCCATCACAAGTGCCAGGGTTTTCCTTGTTTAGTTATTTTTTCTGGAAGTGTGTCTTTGTTTTTTTGAAGAAATTCATTTTCTTGTTTTTTATCTCTTAATTCATCTGGCAACATTACAGGAATCTCCTCAATGATGAGGAAATATCTTTCACACGTATCACAATAAATTGCTCCTTCTACTATCTCATCATTTTTTGTTTTAATTTCTATTAATTCCAAAGGATGTTTTTTACACATTGGACATGCCAAAATATCTAATAATTTTCTCTTCATTTTATATCCAGATAAATTGGAATCCCTTTTTGACTAGATAAAAGAGCTGCTTCTGCAATTCTTGTTACATTTACTGCATGTTCGGGCTTTACTCTTAACTCATTTTTACTCTCAATTGCATCAAGAAAGTTTCTAATCTCTAATGATAATGGTTCCTCTTTTTGTTTTGATGGTGTTTCTGTTCCTTTATCGGTCTCAATTCGTATTTCCTGTGTGATGAAATCTGAAAAAATTCGCCCATCAGTACATACTGCGTTAAAGTTTCTCACTCTGGTTGGGGTAATCCAATTTGAAGAAATGGTGGCTATTCTATTATCTTTGAAACCAAGCATTATTGTTGCAAAATCTTCGTGTTCATGATTAATCTGTCCTGACTTTGCAAACACAACTTGTGGTGTTTCATCAAAAAGCCACATTGCTGTATCTATATCATGTACGCTTGTATCATAAATTATTCCGACGTCTTTGATGTGTAGTGGCATTCGGTGCTCTCGATAAAATTCTAATCTAATCAAATCTCCAAATTTCTTTGATTTTAGATATTCTTTGACATGAGCTACTGCGGGATTAAACCTCTCAATATATCCGCATGTCAAAATAACTTTATTTTTTCTAGCCTTTTCTACTAATTTTTCACCATCTTCTGAAAGATATGTCATTGGTTTTTCTACAAAAACATGTTTCTTTTTTTCAATTAATTGTAATGCTAATTCTGAATGAGTTGATGTAGGTGTACAAATGAATGCTGCATCAAATTCTTCATTTTCAAACAACTCTTCTAGTGTTTTATAATAATTGACGTTATATTTTTCTCCAAACTCCTTTGCTCTTTCATAATTCATATCACAAATAGCTGATAACACACCAAATTCTGATAAAACTCTACTGTGATTTTTACCCCATCCACCTGTTCCAATTTGAATTACTTTCATTTTTAATACACGTTTGTTAACCATTTAGAAAATTTTTTGTTATTATTCATTACTATCTCGGTGTATGTATTCATAACCTGTTTTGTTATATTTCCAACATTTCCATTCCCGATTTTTTTAGATTCAATTTTAATTACCGGAGTTATTTCTGCCGCAGTTCCAGTTAGGAACACTTCTTCTGCTTTTTTTAGTTCATCTTTTGTAATTTCTCTAATCTTGGTTTTAACTTTCATACTTTTTGCAAATTCTAAAATTGATTTTCTTGTTATACCATCTAACGCTGATGATGAAAGTGGTGGTGTGATCAATATGTTATTTTTTACAATAAAGATATTTTCTCCAGGTGCTTCACTAACTTTATCATTCTTATCTAATAGAATTGCTTCATCAAATTTTCTTTTTTTCGCATCTTGTGTAGCTAAAATTGAATTTAGATAATTTCCACCCATCTTTGCTTGCGTAGGGGTTGAACTGTCATTAAACTTCCTCCATTTTGAAATACATGCCGTAATTCCGTTTTTATTAAACAAATCTCCAAATGGAAAACAAAAAACAACTGCATGTGTTGGTGCTTTTTTTGTTACGTGTAAATTAATTCCATATTGTCCCACAAAATAAAATGGTCTGATATAACATGAAGTTTTAATTTTATTTTTTTTACATAAATTAATTATTGCATCTTTAATTTCCTTATTTGTAAATCTTAATCTAATATCATAAAATTTTCCTGAATTTCTAAATCTTGTAACATGTTCATCTAATCTGAATATGTTTAATTTTTCTCCATTCCAATACGCTCTAATTCCTTCAAAAATTGAAGTTCCATAATGAATTGCGTGAGTTGTTACTGGAATCTTTGCATTACTGTGTTTTACAAATTTCCCATCAAACCAAATTAATTCAGATATGGAACTCACAAAAAATTCTAGAATTTTGTATATTTATTTTATAACTAGGTATAGCCTTCTCTTGGGAACTTCATACCTAGCACTCTCGTTGTATTATCTTCTGATGATGCAAATTTTTCGACAATATCCCAATTTTTGTTAATAATTTCTGCCACCGATTCTGGAACTTGTTTTTCCCACTCTTTTTTTCCTCCTGAAACTGACTCATACATTTCATTTTTCACCGATGTTGCAGAGAGTTCTTTTCTTTGACCAATTTTTGGTTTTAATCTGTATAGTTTCAACATTATTCCCTCTGCTTTATCGCCTGTGTATGTGTAGTATTTTCCTTCAATTTCACTGAGAATTTCTTTCCTTAATTTCCATGAACCTTTGGAAACAAGTGGTGGAAAATATTTCTTGAAAGGTGCATGAAATGTATAATTTGATGAAACCGTAATTGATTCTCCAAAAACTGATTCTAACATTTCTTTTCTAAGTTCGAAGCTAAATGGAAAGCTTTTGCTGTTAATTTCTTTTTCTTCATTTAGAAATCTAACCGGCATAACAACTACCTTATCTGTTTTTGATAAATCTCTAATAATTTCTGCATGTGCATTCGTAACTGGATTTAGATGTGCCAAGTAAATTGCAATTGTCATAATAGTTTGCTGTTTATCTTGTATTTTAATAACTGAGCTGCTCTGCCGATCTTTTCTTATCCATATGATTCGAATTTGACTTCATAACTACCATCTTCTCGTTTATTTCTCTCTGTTACAAACTCATTACTTCCAAGATAATCTAATGTACCATCGATTGTTCCTTGCCATCCACAGATGTAAAACATGGTGTTATCTTTTGTAATATTTTCTCCAACTAATTCTTCTAATGGTGATTTTTCTCCAGATTTTGTTCTTAGGAATTGTTCTACTCTTCCTGTTTGACCTGTCCATGCACGATTAAACCACTCTTGTGGTCTACTAATTGCTGCTCTATATTTGAAATTCCATTTGTCTGTACCTCTATCCAAACTTTCATTTTCTAAATCTGTAAGTAATTGTTTGTAACTTAATTCGTCTACATAACTGGCTCCATGTAAAACAACAATTTCTCTTTTATCTCCTATGTCATGAAGATGTTGAGCAAAACTCACAAATGGCGCTAAGCCTGTTCCTCCTCCGATACAAACAATTCTTCTAGTATCTGGATCACCGTTTGGTAATTCATCATTAATTGTTAGATGACCTGTTGGTTTAATCCAGCTTACATCTGCACCTTCTTTTGCATTAAATAATTCAGTTGTCAATCTTCCTGGAAATGGTTTTCTTACCCATCTAATTACAAACTCAAAAAATTTTTTATTTTCTGGATGTGATGCAATTGAATATGCACGTCGAACAATTTTATTATCTTCTCCGGGTACCGGCATTCCAAGTGTTAAAAATTGACCTGCTTTGAAATCTGGAATAACCCCATCTTCTGGAACAAGACGAAATATGCCAAGGTCTTCTTTTAGTAATTGTGTATAAGTTAATTTTGCTTTATTATCTTGAACCATTTCTTAAAAATACGAATTTATGTTTAAATATCTTCTGTTAGATTAGCCTAAGTCAAATTAAGTTAAATGTTGGTGATTTTTTAAGAAAACGAATCATTAGGTTCATGGGCCGATAGTTCAGCCTGGTAGAATACGCGCATGGCATGCGTGGGGTCAAGGGTTCAAATCCCTTTCGGTCCACCATTTAATTAAAAAACTTTAAAATTTTTCTTAATTCTGATTCATCTAATTTATGTAATACTTCGATTTCTTTGTCTGAAATTTTTTCACCAATTCTTGCTAATGCATATGCTGCACTTTTTACAGCCTCTAAATTTGAATCAAAAACACCTTGGTGTAGTTCCTTAGCAGATTCTTTTACTTCTAAATGTCCTAATGCTCCATATGCGCAAGTTCTAACTAAACCACTTGGATCATTAGTTAATTTTCTAATTTCTTTAATTCCATTTTTTTCATTTCTATTTGCTAAAACTAAGGTCACATATGCTCGTACATTTTTACTTTCATGTCCTAATCCTAAAATCAAATCCTCAAAAATTTCATTTTGATTAAGAAGTAAAGTACTGAATACTTCTCCTCTTATCTCAATATCATCATCGTCAAATAATTCAATCATTTTTTGGATAATTTCTGGATCTTTATTCTGACTTAATCTAGATACAATACTTTTCTTTGAAGCATCATTTTTGAATGATTCTAATATTTCCTCTCTACCCAACCTATCTTGATTTAAATTATCCTCGTAATATTTTAGTCGCATGTCAACCGAACAACGAGACACTGTATTCATAGGTAAGAAACCAATTATGGCATACGTTACTTCAACGTTAATCCAATTGGCTAACTTGCCTTCTGTCAACATCAAAGCTCGAGGAATGAGTATCGGTAGAGCCGTAGATGTTGCACAAATAATTTCAAGAAAGACCGAGAACTCCGGATATAGCATTGGAAATATATCCATAGGCTCTGAAAGTTTAGAGTCACAAGACGGTAAGACAAGAAATGTTTCCACAATAGAAATTGAAGTAAAGAGAACTACTCAATAAACTCTTTACTAGTTTTTCTTTTTTATTTTGAATATCTATTCTCCAATTTTCTAAATTTTGATAATTCAACAATATCATTAAACTGATCAAAATTAACCAAATCTTTTTTGAGTCTTTTAGTGGTACCTTTATCTTTTAATTCTTTTAGTATTTTCATTGTTGCGAATGTATTTGCATACAATATGGATAATGGATATAGTATTAGCTGATATCCCATCTTATGCAATGTTGTTGTTGAACTGATTGGGGTTGCTCCTCCTTCAATCATATTTGCAACTAATGGAGCGTTTATTGATTTACCAATTTTTTTCATTTCTTCTATTGATTTTGGGGCTTCAACAAAAATCAAGTCTGCTCCAATTTTTTTATAATATTTTCCTCTCTCGATTGCATCATCTAATCCTTCTGTGGCTCTAGCATCTGTTCTAGCTACTATGATGAAATCTTTGTTCTCTTTTGCGTCTACTGCGGCTGCTAATTTCTCCCCATACTCTTCTTTTTGAACTACCTCCTTTCCTTTCATATGACCACATCTTTTTGGCCATTTTTGATCTTCAAGAAATATACCTGATACTCCTGCAACTTGTAAATCTTGAAGTAATTTTTTTACAGTTAATGCGTTCCCATAACCAGTATCTACATCTACAATTAATGGTACTGAAATTGCATTTGCTATACGTCTTGCATTATCTGTTGTTTCAGATAACCCGATGAATCCATAGTCTGGCATTCCTAACAATGTTGCAGATGTGCCATAACCTGTTTGAAACATTGCATCAAAACCTACTTTTTGAGCAATTTTCGCTCCTATTGCATCATAAACTCCTGGAACTACCAATGGTTTTGATTTATCATTAATTAGTTTACGAAGTTTTTTCATAAAATCTATCTAATCTTGTTTTATTTATGATTAGTCTACAGGTGTCTATTTTTTAGAATCCATCTCTTTGATTTTTTCTAATTCATCTTGGAGAAATTTCTTATATTTTTCAATTTCATGATTTGTCATATTACTTGCATTTGAACTCAATAAATTACCTAGTATGGTTACTCTCTCTAACATATCCATTCCCATGAATTTTCCCATATCCATCAGTCGCATCATTGTACTCATTTGTTGCTGCATATTCATTTTCCAGTTTTCCAGATCCATTAGTATTGTTTTCCCGTTATTTGTAATCTGATACTTTCCATTTTCACTTTCTTCAATCAAACCTTCATCTAGCAATCTGCCGAGTAGTGGGTAAATTAGTCCGGGTGATGGTTTCCAGTTTCCAGCACTTGCTTCAACTGCAGAATCAATAATTTCTTTTCCTGTATGTGGATTTTCCATCAATTGTTGTAAAATGTAGTATCTAGAGAATCCTCTTGGAACCATGCTTCCAACTCGTTGTGTCCATTCCTTAAACATCACTAGCGATATCGCTAGCGATATATATTAATGATTCGATCCATGATATTTTGTTATAATACATAAGTAACCTCTTCTAATTTTATTCATTAATGACGGATTCTATTGAATTTGATCTAATAATTGCAGGTTCTGGTTTGGCAGGATTACGTGCTGCTATTGAGGCCGCAAAGAAGAATCAAAAAATCAAGATTGGTGTTATTGCAAAAACACAGGTAATGCGTTCCCATTCAGTATCTGCAGAAGGAGGAACTGCTGCTGTAATACAAGAAGAAAAAGGTGATACAATAGAATCTCACATTTATGATACTGTAAAAGGAAGTGATTTTTTGGCAGACCAAGATACAGCTGAAAAATTATGTCACATGATGCCAAATGAAATTTTTCAACTTGAACATTGGGGAATGCCTTGGTCTAGACAAGAAAACGGAAAAATTGATCAACGTAATTTTGGTGGATATAGTTTCCCACGTGCAACTTATGCTATTGACAAAGTCGGATTTTTTGAAATGCAGACTTTATACGATACTTGTCAAAAATTTGACAATATTGAATTTCTAAATGAATGGTACATAACATCAATCGTTCATGACGGAAAACAATTTTGTGGAATAACTGCAATAGAAACATCATCTGGATCATTTTACACAATCAAAGGTAAAGCGCTTATAATTGCAACCGGCGGTGCTGGAAGAATTTTTAGTTATTCTACATATGCATTATCATCGACACCTGATGGTTTGGATATGGCTTATCGTGCAGGAATGGGACTAAAAGATATGGAGTTTGTACAATTTCATCCTACTGGAATTTTACCTTCTGGAATTCTGATTACTGAAGGTGCACGAGGTGAAGGTGGTTATTTACTAAACAAAGATGGTGACCGATTTATGAAAAATTATGCGGCTGGTAAAATGGAATTAGCTCCACGTGATATTGTTTCACGTTCTATTATGACTGAGATTAATGAAGGTCGTGGATTCAAACATGAAACTGGAGAAGATTGCATGAAATTAGATTTACGACATTTAGGTGATGAAAAGATTAAAGCTAAACTAGGCGGTATTAGAGAAATTTCAATTAAATTCTCAGGAATTGATCCTGCGGATGAACCAATTGACATCAGACCTGTTTGCCATTACATGATGGGTGGAATTCATACAAATATTGACGGTGCAGCTGAACTTCAAGGTGTTTGGGCTGCAGGAGAAGCTGCATGTAACAGCGTTCATGGTGCAAATCGTCTTGGAGCAAACTCTACTTCTGAATGTATTGTTTGGGGAAAAATCACAGGGTCATTAGCTGTTGATTATATTGAAAAAGAACATACTTCTGCACAATTTCCTACTCATTTAGTGGCTGCTGAAGAAACTCGAATTTTTGATGGAATATTCCGTGGACGTGGAGATGTAAATCCCTATGAAGTAAAACAAGAAGTTGCAGAAATTCTCAATGCAAAAGCATACGTCTATAGAAATCATAATGATTTAGCCGAAGGTCTAAAAAAGGTGCGAGAACTTAAAGAAAAAACCTGGAAACATGTTGATGATTCTGCTAAAGAGTATAACACTAATTTCCAAAATGTAATGGAGTTAGATTCTATGTTTCGTGTTGCTGAGGTAGTGTTAGTTGGTGCTATAAATAGAAAAGAATCTCGTGGAGCTCATTCAAGAACAGATTTCCCAACACGTGATGATGCAAATTTCCTTCACCACACACTGGCATATTATGATCCAAACGAACCAATTATGAAGAAGCATCCAGTTACTATAACTAAATACAAACCTGTGGAGAGAAAATACTAATGGAAAGAGAAACTGGAGCAAGAGAAGGACTGAAGGGATGGCTAAATCCTAGTAAAATTGGAAAATTTGGTATCGAAAGATTAGCATGGCTTTTGATGCGATTAACCGGTCTTGGTCTCTTGGCATATTTCATTGGTCATATTTATGAAACAAGTCATATCTTAGACGGAAAAGCGGTTTGGGACAAGTCATTAGAAATGACTCAAACAACTGAAGGTCATCTGTTCTTAGCGTTAGTAATTGGAATGTGTGTTTTTCACACTGGAAACGGAATTCGATTAATGATTGCACAAATGGGTTATGGTATTGGAAAAGCAGAGAGGCCTGATTATCCATACAAACCTCAATCAATTAACATGAAAGGTAAAGCATGTATCTATGCAACATTAGGTATGGCAGCCCTTGCAATGTGGTATGGAATGGCGGTGATGTTCGCATGATGGTATTAAGAGAAAGTATCATAATGAAGATACACTATGGCACTGCCCTAGGTGCACTGTTCTTAACGGTCATACACATAATGATGAGACTGACTCAAGACTTTCACGAATCATTAGAATATGAAAACGTAATTGCGAATTATGAAAGTGTAGGTTATGCGATATTACTTGAATTATTGTTAATCTTGATTTCTGTTCATGGATTTAATGGCTTGAGAGTAATTCTGTTAGAAATGAATCAAGGTCCAACATATGAAAAACTTGTAACAATTGGATGTCTTGCAGGAATGGCAGCATTAATTGCATATGGTTCGCGAACTATAATTATGACAAACATGGGGATGCTATAATGGCAACAATCCATCCTAAATTATCAGACGAACTATCTCAAACAGTAGTTTCTTCTACGAAATCTGTAAAAATAAAAATTAAACGAAGTAATCCGAATGTAAACTCTGAACAAAAATTTGATGACTTTGTTGTTCCAATTGAAAAATGGACAACTGTTCTAGATGTCCTACTAGATGTTAAATCACATCTTGATCATTCTGTTGGAGTTCGTTATTCGTGTAGACAAGCATCATGTGGTTCTTGTGGAATGAAAATTAATGGCAAACCTGGTTTAGCATGTTTCACAAAAATATCTGAATTAGATTCTGACACTGTAACTGTAGAGCCAATGGATAACTATCCTGTAGTTCGAGATTTGGCTGTAAACATGGATCGAATGATAAACAATCACAAAAAAGTAATGCCATATGTTATTAGAGAAGATTCTGAAATTGATGCTGAAAGCGGTATAAGAGAATTTTTACAGAGTCCTGAAAATGTTGAAAAATATATTCAATTTTCAAGTTGTATCAAATGTGGTTTATGTAATTCTGCATGCCCAACTATGGCGATGGATAAGACATTTGTTGGTCCTCAAGCATTAGCACAGGCCTACAGATACATTGCTGATGACCGTGATAAAGGCAAAAACAAACGACTCAAAGTTATAGATGAATCTCATGGAATTTGGAGATGTCACTTTGCTGGCTCATGTAGTCAAGTTTGTCCAAAAGGAGTTGATCCTGCAATGGGAATTCAACTTTTGAGAGGATATCTTTTAGGAATTAGAGATTAATCTTTCTTTTCTTCTGGTTCGGTTTTTTTGTCACTTACGGAATCACCACTTGTGTTATCTCCATGTGATACTGTATCTTCCTTTTTGTGAGGATTTGGACTGTTATTTACTTGATTGTTAATCTGTTCAGCCATAAAGTGATTTGAGACATTTACCTTCACATCATCAATTCCATGTATACTCAATAAATTATCATGAATATCTTGACAAATTTTAAATCCAAAAACTGCTGGGCAAAATGGACTTGTTAGATGTAAATCAACTTTGACATTTGCATCACTGATGTCTACTTCGTCAATCAATTCTAATTCTGTAATTGTTGTGTTTATTTCAGGATCTACAATTTGTGATAATTCGTCAAAAATTTTCACTCGTAGCTGTTTCACATCTTGTGTCATTGAATTGAATCCGTAGTTGCTATATATAGCGATTTTGAATCCATGTTGATGTATCGTTCTCGATTAGGAAAAGATCTTGATGATATTACACTAAGTTATGTCTCATCCATAAAAGACGATTCTGATATTGCATTTTATGATATCATCGGAAGCGAAGCACACGCCATCATGTTATATGAAAATAAACTCTTGTCAAAAATTGAGGTAAAAAAAATTTTAACTGCATTAGAAGAACTAAAAGGCGGAAACATCTCCCAGCCTGATTTTGAACCTGAAGATATTCATGAATTAATAGAATCTCTTGTTATCAAGAAAACTGGAATTGAAAATGGTGGAAAAATGCACACTGCTCGTTCACGAAATGATCAAGTGGCACTTGATATTCGACTAAAAATCCGTGATGATATTAACATATTATTACAATGTCTAATTGAAACAATCTCCACTTTACTAAAAACAGCACAAGAAAATACTAAAACAATAATGCCACTTTATACACATCTTCAACAAGCTCAAGTTGGAGTATTCTCACATTACTTATTGTCATACGCCGATTCACTATTCCGTGATTTAGATAGATTCATGTCATTGTATACACGAGTTAATCAAAGTCCATTAGGTGCTGGTCCTGTAGGGGGAACTAGTCTTCCTATTGATAGAGATAGTACTGCAAAAATGCTTGGATTTACATCTCTTGTAGAAAATTCAATTGATGCAACAAGTACGCGTGACTTTGTAGCAGAATATGTTGCAAACTCTGCAATCATGATGACAAATCTAAGTAGATTATCTGAAGACTTTATCATTTGGTCTTCAGCTGAATTTTCATTCATAGAACTTTCTGATGATTTTACATCACCATCAAGTGTAATGCCACAAAAGAAAAATCCTGATATCTTAGAACTCACACGAGGAAAAACATCTCAGGTTATAGGCTATTTGACATCTATCTTAACTACCACCAAAGGTTTGCCTTCTGGCTATAGTAGGGATTTACAACAAATAAAATCTTCAATCTGGTCAACATCAAAAACATCAATCACTGCATTAATTATTATCAAATCAATGTTGTCTGATCTTATCGTTAATCAGGAAAAAATGCAACAAGCAACAGAAGAAGGATTTCTAGTTGCTTTAGATTTGGCAGAAAATTTAGTTCTTGAAAAAATACCATTTCGTACTGCACATAACATTGTTGGTAACCTTGTCCAACTATCACATAATTCAAAAAAACTACTCTCCGATCTAGAATTAGATGAAATTGAATCTCTTCAAATTAAAGAGATTAAATTACAAAAACTTTTTGAGTTAATTCAAAAAACCACCATCTCATCATCTCTTAAACAAAGAAAATCAAAAGGATCTTCTGGCACTTCAGAACAAACACGAATGATTGGACAAAGAAACAGAAAACTTGTAACTCTAAAAAATTCTATTAAAATTCAAAATGATAATGTGAAAAAATCATTAACATTATTAGAAAAACGAGTTAAAACACTTACAAAATAGATGCGGGTCTAGTGGGATTCGAACCCACGACAGCCGCCTTAAAAGGGCGGTGCGCTACCTGGCTGCGCTATAGACCCATGCGAGTTTTTCCATTATTGTACAATTTAGTCTTTTACCAGTCTAAAATTAAAAATGGAAACTTTAAAACCAGCAGTTCTTTTTCTTGTAAATACTGCCCTTGTAGTATAGCCCGGTCTAGAATTCGGCCCTGTCACGGCTGAGACGCGGGTTCAAATCCCGCCGAGGGCGCTTTTATTTTTCAAATTAACATTATGTGATCGCATGACGTTCTACCTTGTTTGTCACAATAATCTTAAAATCCGGGCAATTTCAGTGAAAAATTGATGTCTGACGACAAAAAAGATTCTGAAGTAAAGGATGCTCCAAAAGTAGATGCAGAATCAAAAAAACAGGATGGTCAAAAATCTATCAAGGCATCTAAAGATGCTCAAAAAGCAATGAAGGCAGCAGAAGAAGCAGAAGCTGCAGCAGAAGCTGCAATTGCAAAAGCCAAAGAATTGAAAGAAGCTGCATCAAAAGCATCAGAAGATGAATTCAAAGCAATTGCTGAAGAAATTAAAGCAGAAGCTCCAAAAGCACCTGATGTAACTAACAAAAGAAAAAATGAAATTATATTTAGAAGAGAGATGGGTGAACCTGAATTTTTCTTAGATAAGGTAGATAGATTTCCAAAACCTATTTTATCTGAAGATGAAAAAGATGACATTACACGTAAAGCTCTCAATTATGAAGATACTACACCTGAATACAATCCTCAAAATATTTTAGACGAACGTTTTGGAGGAACCTCCAATTATGAAACTGGAATAACTGTTCTTGGTGATGAATTGCAAGCAAAATTAGATCGTCTTAGAAATGATCCTGAAGCACTGCCTGATGATATTGCACAAGTTGAACAAAATCTTGCATATTTGGATTCACTACATGAAAATTATTATCTTGGAATGAATGTTTTCAGAACTGCAAAAGGTGGAAGAAAAAATTAAATTAATTTTGGTGAATGATGTGAGCGAACTAAAATTTGATGTTTTAAATGCAAGAGTAACTTTCAAAAATGTTCCTCTTCATTCTCTTGCTAGATTTGCATTCAAAGATGTAAACGCTGCAACAGAGGCCTTCAAAAAAATTCCTGGTGTTGAAGAATGTATTATAATTCAAACTTCTAGTAGAGTAGAAATTTTTACCGTAAGTAATCTTGAAACAGATGATTCTACTGATGCAAGAAGACCTGAAGGAAAAGGTTTGGTAATTAATCAAATGAAAGAAACTTGGGAACAAAATTCTAGTATAGAGCAAATTGATATTGATCATTTTGATCAAACCTTGGAAGTCTTCAAAGATGATGATGTTTACCTTCATCTTTTACGATTAGCTTGTGGATTAGATTCTATAGTTGTTGGAAAAGAAGAAGTCTTTGACGAAATTAAAAAATCATTAGAACTTGCAAAAAAATCTGGTGCCTCAGGAAAAATTCTCAATAAATTATTTGATAGTATAATTCGACTTGCTAATTCAATTCGAGATTCAACTGAAATAAGTAAAGAAGTTTTATCATTAGGAGATGTTGCATTAAACTTGGTAGAAGAAAAAGTTGGTTTGGATGCAAAAAAGAAGGTCTTACTCATTGGAACTGGTGAATCTGCTGCTATGGTTGCAAAAACACTAGGACAAAAAGAAATTTCATTCACAGTTACTAGTAAAGATATGCAACGTGCTACGAATTTCTCACAACTTTTGTGCGGTACCCCAATGGAGTTTGTTGATGCACTTTCAGGATTTGATAAATTTGATATTGTCATAGTTGCTACTACTGCTGATTACTTTTTGATTGATCTTGAACGAATCAAACTTGTTATGAAAGAAAAGAAAAAAGGAACTCTAATTTTAGACATATCTGAGCCAAGAGCCGTAGAAGAAACCATTATGGAGTTACCTCGAATAAAATTATTATTTAGAGATCAGGTTGCAGAAATTTATGAAGAAAATGCAAAATTAAGAGCTGGAATTGTACCTGCTGTTGAGAAAATCATTGATAAGGAATTACCCGTCTTATCTGCTTCAATGAAAAGAGTTTAATTTTTTACGATTAGCCTTGTTGTCTTAGAATTACTTGTGTTAGTGTCTCTACAGAATACTCTATTCCGTGTTCTTCATCACTATGTTTTCTATATGCATCGATCACATTTTCTACTTCGCCCTCAATTTCGTATTGACATTCAAATCCGTAATCTCTACATGTAATTTTTGTCATGTGACTAATTTTGGCTGGTTAATTTTCTAAATATAAGTAATTCTGTCAAATTTTGAAGAGAAATACATTTATCCAAATCAAGAAACTTTCCTCACATGGCAGATACAAAAGCAAAGATCATCTATACTGAATTATTAAAAGAAGATCTAGTTGTAATTCGTCTAGTTCCAATAACTGGTATGCCAAAATACAAAACTGGACAATTTCTAACTATTGGTTTACCGGTAGCTGCGGAAAATAAAATTGTAAAACGTGCATATTCAATTGCATCACATGCTGAAAATAGAGATTATTTTGAATTTGTAATTAGATGGGTAAGAAAACCATTACCTGGTCGTGTAACCACTGAATTATTCTATCTTAGTGTTGGTGATGAAGTATTACTTGGTGATCCAACTGGTGACGACTTGATAATCGAAGATAAATATCGAAATGGAGAACCAGATAATAGAAGAGTAGTCTGCGTAGGTGGCGGAACTGGTCTTGCACCGTTCATCGCATTTGCACATCATTTTCACGATACTAATGATAAAAGACAACTTGTAGTTTTACATGGTGCAAGTTATGTTGATGAATTAAGTTACAAACGTCTTCTCACTGACTTTGAAAATGAAAGTAAAGAGAGAGGAACTGATGAATGGAACTTTCTTTACAGGGCTGCAATTAGTAGACCAAAAGAACAATACAATAGATCATGGAATGGTCAAGTAGGAAGAGTTGAATCATTTTTCAAAGCAAACGCACAAGGTGTTTCTCCGTTAGATGAATTAGTTGGAGAAAAAGTTACTCCTGAGAATACTAGAATTTACATTTGTGGTTATCAAGGAACCATCGATGGAGTAATGGATTATGTTGATGATAGAGGATTTGTCAATAGAGATAATCCGCATGAAGATGGAACTTTTGAAGTCAAATACGAATCATACGGATAAAATTTATTTTTCTCTTGGAAGTATCTCGTCTAAAATTTCCTGATTTGCAGCTGCAATAAAAGAAACTCTTGTATCATAACTCAAATCTGCATCAAGAGGATTGAATTCTGAATCTAAAAGCAAACCTCCTGCTTCTTTAACAATTATGTATCCTGCTGCAATATCTTGGATTCGAATTTTATCTCTTAAATCAATAAAGACATCCATCAAACCTTGTGCAAACATTGCCATTTCTAATGCATTTGCACCAAAATGTCTGGTATGACTATGATGTTCAAAAACAGGTTGTAATTTTTTCATTATTTCTTGTGATGCACCTGAAGTATTGACTCCGACTATTTTGTACAATGGGGTACCTTTGTAAACTGAAATTTGTTTGTCATCTAGAAATGCACCTTTTCCTTCTGACGCAGAATACATTTCACCTGTTGAAAGATTTGTAATCACTCCGTCTGTTATGGAACTGAGCCTATTTTCTGTTGCAAATGCTAATGATGAACAGAAAAATGGCACACCTCTAACCGCATTTGCAGAACCATCGATTGCATCCATGATAACAAATCCTTTTGGATTTTCTGATAGTTCTACTCGACCACATTCTTCTCCTAAAACTACACACTCAAAATTAATCTCTTTTAGATAATCTAAAACAGTGGTTTCTGCAGTAATGTCGATATTTCTAGAAATATCTCCTCCTGCACCTCTTCCAAAATCACCAGCGGCTTTTTCTGTTCCTGCCATGTCTTTCACCGCCTCATAAATTCTTCTTGATGCTTCTTTGAGAACTTGATTAGTTTCCATTATGATTTTCAAATTTGTGGATAATTTAATTGAATAATTTTTTCACCTAATTTGAAAACCTCTTTATTCATGCTTGAAATTAATCAATTATGACGGCAATAGAATTACAAGGCTCAGGTGGATGGGTTAATGCTGAACTTACTGATGAAGAAGTACAAAAATCAAAACTTGTACCAAACATAGACAAACACTTCCTAGCTTCACTTGAAAAATTAGATCCTTCAAAAATGCTGAAACATTTCTGTAAAGCATGTAATTCTGAGTTTGATGGACCAACTGGTTTTCAAATAGAAGAAAAACCAAATGAAGAGGTTGCTAATGGATTAATCTTAATTGAGAGAGGTCAGTACACCTGTCACAAATGTAGTTCTACCATCGGCGAATATCGTGTTTTCTCACAGCCACAATAGAAACCCAACATATACATTATTAATTTCGAATCATTATCATATAACATGGAAGAAAATTACTCTTGGATCTATTTGCTCATATTCATGATCATACCACTTGCTAGAATACTCCCAAGATTATTGAGACGTGCTGGTCTTAAACAAGACATATCACCTCGTCCTGAAACCCCACGTGGAAATTTTTTCCAAGAATCACCATCTGCGGATAATTTTAGAGAATCATCATCATCTGATAATTTTCAAGAATCTCCACGTCGAGAAGAATTTTCAACAAAAAACTGGTCTAAAGAAAAAATTGTACTTGGTTTATTGATGACTAACATATCAAAATTTGAAGAACTTCAGAAGAAAGGAAACATATCGACAAACAATCTAGATACCATTCTTCAAGATCTTGAGAAAAAAGGCCTAATGAGACCTGTAGAAAAAAGTGGTCCATTTGGAAAATCAATACAACTGAGAATTACAGAAAAAGGCGCTGCAGAGTTTAGACGAATGTAATTAGATCTTTGAAGGCATAAATAGCAATTTGTTAACAATCTTTTGTGAGTGGAAAAGACGAATCAATTTTCAGTAAAAGTGCATTAATGGGAACTAAACCTGGAAAACAAATCATAAAACAAGGTTTATTCAAATCAAAAGGATTCAAACAATTTAATCATTATAAGGAAGAAGCAGAAAATACATTTCCAGAATTTGCTAAAAGATTTGCAAAAAATTTATTTGATCAAATAAAATCTGATGAATCTCCTAACACCACACAACAAAAATTTGCAGAAGAAGTGGGTTCAACAGAAATTATTCTTAATGCTTCTGAAATAGATCCTATTAAATCGAAACTATCTGATTTTGATACTCTACACGACAGAGTTCTTAGAATTCTAAACTCAAATTTTGTAAAAATGACATTTCCTGTATTCAATGGTCTTTTTGATGCGTCAACTGATTACTTTAAAGATGATCCAAGTACCAATATGCGCGAGGATATTGTAGATGGTCACATAATTGCAATAGATCTTAGTGAACCAATGGATAGAATTGTAGACAAAGATGAGGATTTGGAATATCTTGATGATTACAAACTAATGAATCCATATATTCTAAAACTTGCAAGAGAAAAAATTTCAAAAGGTGGCGAGGATGTACTAAAAGAATTTGAAGAAGGATTCAAGCAGGCAAGAATTGGACAATACCTTGATACGAAATTAAAAGATAAACCTACATCAATTACAGAAGAAGAATTAGTTGAGAGTTACAAGAAATATCGTTCTGTTATGGGTACGGCTGGTCGAAACATGGCATTAAATCGTGCACCGTTAGCTGATATCTTTTACACTGGAATGGCAAAAGCAGCAGAATCTGTTGGATGTGGAAATGAAATTGAAGACAGCATTAGAGATAAAGCAGCAAAAATACCATCATGGCCACTGTTCTATTCTCTAAAAATGAATGATGTAAAGAGTGGATTTGAAGAGACCATGAATCACAGCGAATCATATCTTAATGATGCTAGAGCCGCTCTTGAAAAACTCCCAAATAGTTTCTCACATCGAAAATTCTTAGAATTTTTGTTCCTAACTGTCGAACACTATAATCTATTTTGGTATAAAAAACTCCAAGAAGAGAATATCTGGTCAGATTTGACTCAAAACCTTCCTAAGTGATACAAATGATGTGGTCTGAAAAATACCGACCTCAAAATATTTTTGATATGGTTGGAAATGAAGATGCTAGAAAACAATTTGTTGAATGGTTTGGAAAATGGAAAAAAGGAACAAAACCACTATTATTGATTGGTCCTCCTGGAATTGGAAAAACAACAATGTGTTTTCTCGCAGGAAAACAATTTGGGTATGACATGATTAGTCTTAACGCAAGTGATGTTAGAAACAAAAAAAATATTCAAGAAATACTAACTCCTGTACTTGGAAATCAAACTGTTCTTGGGGAACCCATGATTTTCATTGATGAAGTAGATGGAATACATGGACGTTCTGATTATGGAGGAGTTGAGGCTCTCATTAACATCTTAAAAGAACCAACTGTTCCAATTGTACTTGCAGGTAATTATGGTTCTTCTGATAAAATGAAGAAAATAAAAAAAGTTGTAAAAACTTTGCAGATTAGTCCGTTGTCGCCTAGATTTCTTAAATTATATCTTGATATGATATTAGAAAAAGAAAAAGCAAAAATTAATCCTGGAAGATTGATAAAATTAATTACTGATTCGAAAGGTGATATTCGTTCTATGATAAACTCTGCACAAGTATTAGTTACTGGATTTGAACCCAATACTGAAAAATCATTTGAATCTCTAAACATTGAAGATGGATTAAATGCATTTTTCAAATCACAGTCACTTGAGGAAGCAAGAGTTGTTTTATTCTCTTTAAGAATTGATCCTAGAGAAAAAATTAATGCATTTTATTCAAGTATCATTACTAGTAATCTATCTTCAGACAAAATGTCTAAAGCACTAGAAATTATTTCAGAAGCTGATTTACTTTATGGAAAAATAATGAAAACACAAAATTGGAGATTACTACGTTACCTTGATTCAATTTTGTTATCCCTTTATGAAAAAGATTCTTCTGCTAGATACACTCAGTATAATCTATCTTGGCCATTATTGAATAGACTACGATGGGATGGTGCAAAAATCAAAGCTATTGGTTCAACATTATCTAAAAAACTTCATGTATCGAATAGTACCTTTGCAACATTTTTCTTTCCAATCATTTTATCATTAAAGAAAAATGATTCTATTGAACTTGAATTTGAAGAAACGTATGAAGAATTAATTGAAAAGGAGATTGAACTTTTACAATGAGCTGGCGAAAAATTGCAATGAAATTTGATGGCACATGCATAGTATGTAATGAAAAAATCAATGTAAATGAAATTGGCTTATGGTCAAAAGGTCTAGGAGTCAAACACGAAAAATGTGTCGAAACTGAAGATCTCAAATGCATGATATGTGATGGCTCTGCTGGGTGCTCCCAATGTGAATTTCAAGATGATTGTGATCGTTCAGTTGTTTCTCAACTATGTATATGTAAAAAATGTGAAGGATTAGGAAATTCTTATGAAACATATCAAAATTCTCTTAAAAAGAAATTTTCGTTATTAAATCTCAAAAATTAGCAATTTTTGTTTTGTTTAACTTAAATTAATATATGATATCTGGGGCGAGAAATCGCGGACATGCATTCTGATAAACTAAATGAATATCTGAATAACAAAAAAACCTCACTTCAAGGTGGCGGTCAGGATAGAATTAAGGCTCAACATGAAAAGGGTAAACTGACTGCTAGAGAACGTATTGATCTACTCTGTGATGATGGAACTTTCGTTGAACTTGATGCAATGACTACACATCACTATTTTGATTACGATATGCAGAAAAAGAAATTTTTCACTGATGGTGTAGTTGGTGGTTATGGAAAAATCAATGGTCGTCAAGTCTATGTTTTTGCATATGATTTCACTGTTTTAGGTGGAACCTTAAGTCAGATGGGAGCTAAAAAAATTACTAAATTAATGGATCATGCAACTAGAAATGGTTGTCCAATAGTTGGAATTGCTGATTCTGGTGGTGCAAGAATTCAAGAGGGAATCTTAAGCCTCGATGGTTTTGCAGATATTTTCTATCATAATCAATTAGCATCTGGTGTAGTTCCACAAATTACTGCAAGTATCGGTCCTTCTGCTGGTGGCGCTGTTTATTCTCCTGCAATGACTGATTTTGTTATAATGGTTGAAAAAGCTGGAACTATGTTTGTAACTGGTCCTGATGTTGTAAAAACAGTTCTTGGAGAAGAAATATCCTTTGATGAATTAGGTGGTGCAATGACTCATGGAACAAAGAGTGGTGTTGCTCACTTTGTAGCTAAAAATGAATACGAATGTATGGATTACATCAAAACATTACTTTCTTACATTCCACAAAATAATGCTGAAGCTCCACCTTCTGTTACAACATCTGATGATCCTAACAGACTAGATAATAATTTAATAAACATTCTACCTGATGATGCTTTACAACCTTATGATATGAAAGAAATTATTCATTCAATTTTAGATGATAACAAATTCTTTGAAATCCATGAACTATTTGCACAAAATGTTATTGTTGGCTTTGGTAGAATGAATGGTAAAACCGTTGGAATTGTAGCAAATCAACCAATGTTTTTGGCAGGTGCATTAGATATTGATTCATCAAACAAAGCATCACGTTTCATTCGTTTCTGTGATTGTTATGGTATTCCATTAATTACTTTAGTTGATACTCCTGGTTACATGCCAGGTTCAAATCAAGAACATAATGGAATAATTCGTCATGGAAGTAAATTACTATACTCTTACTGTGAAGCTACTGTTCCAAAAATTACAGTGGTCATTGGAAAAGCATATGGTGGTGCATACATTGCAATGTCCAGTAAAAATCTGGGAACTGATGTGAATTATGCATGGCCAACTGCACAAATTGCTGTACTTGGATCTGAGGGCGCTGTAAAAATTATGAATAGAAAAGAATTAGCAAGTTCCGATAATCCTGATGAATTAAAAAAGAAATTAGTCGATGAATTTACCGAAAAATTTGCAAATCCTTACGTTGCAGCATCAAATGGAACAGTAGATACCGTTATTGACCCGGCAGAGACTCGACCAATGCTTATCAAAGCACTAGAAATGCTCAGCAATAAACGTGAAAAACAACTTCCTAGAAAACATGGAAATATCAACCTGTGATTAGATATGATTGAAAAAGTACTGATAGCCAACAGAGGAGAAATCGCCCTTCGTGTAATGAAAACTTGTAAGGCTTTAGGAATAAAGACTGTGGCAGTCTATTCTGATGAAGATGTAAACTCCCTTCATGTAAAAACTGCTGACGAGTCATATTACATTGGTGAAGCTGCTCCTGCAAAGAGCTATCTTAATCAAGAAAAAATTCTTGACGTCATGCTATCGTCTGGTACCGATGCTGTACATCCTGGTTATGGTTTTCTTTCAGAAAATGATGATTTTGCACGATTATGTGAAAAAAATAAAATTAACTTTATCGGTCCTTCTGCTGATTCAATGAATCTTTGTGGAGATAAGATGCGTTGTAAAGCCGCAATGCTTGATGCTAATGTCCCAACCGTACCTGGAAGTCCAGGTTTAGTAAAAGATGCAGATGAAGCAGAAAAAATTGCAAATGATATTGGTTATCCTGTACTTTTGAAATCAGTTTATGGTGGTGGAGGTCGTGGAATTAGATTAGTTACTAATGATAAAGAATTACAGGAAGGTTTTGAAACTGTTACATCCGAATCCATAGCTGCTGTTGGAAAATCTGCAATTATTGTTGAAAAATTCCTAGAAAAAACACGACACATTGAATATCAAATGTGTAGAGACAAACATGGTAATACCGTACATCTCTTTGAGAGAGAATGTTCCATTCAGAGACGAAATCAAAAATTAATTGAACAAACTCCATCTCCTGTAGTCGATGAAGCGAAAAGGGAAGAAATTGGTGAATTAGTTGTTAAAGCAGCACAAGCCGTTGATTATACTAACTTGGGCACTGCAGAATTTCTCAGAGCAGATTCTGGAGAATTTTATTTCATTGAAATCAATGCAAGATTACAAGTAGAACACCCAATCTCTGAAATGGTATCTGGATTAGACTTTGTTAAACTTCAACTAGATATTGCAAATGGAGAAACATTACCATTCAAACAATCTGATTTGAAAATGAATGGTTATGCAATTGAATGTAGAATAAATGCTGAGGATACTTTCTTAGACTTTGCACCATCAACTGGTCCTGTCCCTTACGTTACAATTCCTTCAGGTCCTAGTGTTAGATGTGACACATATCTATACCCTGGATGTACTGTATCTCCATTTTATGATTCTTTGATGGCAAAACTGTGCACTTGGGGAAAAACATTTGATGAATCTAGATTAAGAATGCTAAACGCATTAGATGACTTTGATATTCAAGGTGTAGAAACTTCAATTCCTTTATACAAAACCATTCTAAATTCTGAAGAATACAAGACCGGAAACTTGTCAACTGACTTTTTGAAACGATTTGAAATGATTGAAAAATTAGAAAAAGATCTAATTCAAGATAGAAAAGATAAACAAATTCCTGCTATTGCTTCTGCAATAATGCATTCTGAATTTTATAAAAGTAAAGTACAATCACAAAATTCTAGAAATCAAAACTGGAAAAATAAGATGGATAGCGTGTAAAAATGAAATACAAAGTTCAAGATACTGATGAAATTGTAGATGGTGAAATCTTAGAGAAATTATCACAGGATGAATACAAAATTAAGATCAAAGACAATGAATATGTTGTAAAAATTCTTAACATGGATTCAAATGTTATGGAATTTGTTTTGAACAATGAATTCCATTCAGTTAGATATGTTGATAGTCAAACTTCTGAGATGAATTTCATTGTTGATGGTTCATCAATGTCTGTAAACATGAATTCACATCTTGATGACATTGTTTACAAAAACTCCGGCGGATCTGATTCTGGTGCAGGTCAATCCACTTTGCGTAGTCAAATACCTGGTAAAGTTGTATCAATAAATGCAGGTGAAGGTTCTGAAGTCAAGAAAGGTGACACCGTTTGTACCTTAGAATCCATGAAGATGCAAGTTGCTGTCAAAGCACAAAAAGATGGTACAGTCAAAGGTATCAAAATTAAAGAAGGTAATTCTGTAAACAAAAATGATATTATCGCTGAAATTGAATAACTAATTTTATTTTAGAACGTTCATAATTTCACTGTAATCTGGTTCTTTCAATGGATCTTCTGAAACCCATTTCCAAATCACTTTATGTTCTTCATCTAAAATGAAAACTGAACGTTTTGCTGCATTGTAATCTTTAACGTGTAACAGATCTTTTAACAAAATATCATAGTCTTTGATTGTTTGACTTGTATAATCTCCTAGTACTGGAAAATTATAATTATTCTTTTCTGCAAATGCCTTATTTGCAAATGGTCCGTCATTACTAATTGCAATTACCTGTGCTCCTAGAGCTGAAATATCATTTAATGAATCTCTGAATTTACAAAGTTCAACTTCACATACTGGAGAACTGGCTGCAACGAAAAATGAGATAACAACTTTTTTGCCTTTAAATTCATCTAGGGATCTAAATTTTAGATCTCCATCAACTAGTTCGAATTTTGGTGCTTGATCTCCAACATTGACTGCCATAGGAATCCTCATTTATTGTCGTATATCAATTTAGAGGACTTTGTAAAAACCAAATTTTGATCGAAAAAATTCTCTATAGCTTTATATTTTGACCGAAGGGAGTCGGTTTAACTTGGTTGGCGAGAGTGTAGCATCATACAGTAATGTATTACTCATGTTTGGCTTTGCATGTGCCGCAATGGCACCTGCCCTTTTGGTATCTAGAATGATATCTCCTGAAAACAAGAAACAACCAAATCCTGTAAAGACACTTCCTATGGAATGTGGCCAAGTCCCATCTGGTGCTGGTCGAACTCATTTCATGATGCAATATTATGCATATGTTCTAATGTTCGTTATTTTTGATGTTATGGCAATTTTCCTGTATGCTTGGGGTAGCTCTCTTTTAGACCTTCCACGAACTGCAACTTTACCAATTATTGCCTTCTTAGGAATTATGTTTGCCGCAATGGCATACGCGTTATACCAATCAAAGAGGAAAGACATATGGTAATTCTATATACTAGTTACAACTATCAAGGTGAGGGACTAAGTTGCTAAAAGAACTCGTTACACCACAAAACGCAAATGTGTTTGTTGGAAAACTCGGCGACATTTTGTACAAAGCAGTTGATCAACCATTAGGTATGGCAATCAACTGGGGAAGAATGTGGTCTTTATGGCCAGTACACATTGAAACAGCATGTTGTAGTGTTGAGTTTGGAGCAGCATCGAGTCCAAGATACGACGTAGAAAGATTCGGTATCATCGAAGCTTTTGGATCATTACGACAGTGTGATCTTGTCGTAGTACAAGGAACAATCACAAGAAAAATGGCACCAAGACTTAGATTAGTCTATGATCAAATGCCAGAACCAAAATATGTAATTGCCATGGGTGCATGTGCAATTACTGGCGGTCTGTACTTTGATTCATACAATGTGTTGCCTGGCATCGACGGAATTCTTCCAGTTGATGTTTATGTTCCTGGTTGCCCTCCTAGACCTGAAACCTTGATTCAAGGATGCATGTTGTTGCAAGAGAAAATCAAAAGGATGAAGGCTAGATAGGTAAAAAATTATGAGTAAGTCTGAAAAAAAAGTAACTTCAAAAGATGAAGATAAGAAAAAATCTGACGAAAAAGCTATTGGTGATGCAATTATTGCAGCAGCAAATGCAAGACGAGAAGAACTTGCAAAAGAAGCTTTAGCGACACGTTCTAACAAAACTTTACCAAAAGAGGTTAAAGAAAAACCTAAAGAAGAAAAACCAACGGAATCAAAACCTAAAGAAGAAAAACCAAAGGAATCAAAACCTAAAGAAGAAAAACCAACGGAATCAAAACCTAAAGAAGAAAAACCAAAAGCAGCACCTCCTTCAAAAACAGATACTGAAGAAGAATCTCTACCTGAATTTGAAAAATCTTTCGTTGATAAGATTTCAAGTCAATTTACTGATGATGTAGAAGTTGGCTATATCAAAGAAAATAGAACTAGAGTAAATGTAAAAAAAGAGAAAATTCTCGAAGTTGCACAATTTATCAAAGATAACTTACCTTTCGATCATGCAGAATCTGTTACTGGAGTTGATTTTCCTGAAGATAATGAAATTGGGGTTGTATACCACTTGGGTTCCTACACCGATCCTACTTATTCAAAACAAGTCTTGGCACTCGCAACCCGAGTTCCACGTGAGGAAAATCCTAATCCTGGAAATGATTCTACAAAATTACCAAGTCTAAGAGATATGTTTTACAGTGTTGAGTTTCATGAACGTGAAATATTTGAAATGCTTGGAGTTTACTTTGAAAGCCATCCTGATAATCGACGTTTACTATTGCCTGAAGATTGGGCAGATCTACCTCCGCTAAGAAAGGACTTTAGGAATAAAGGAAGATAAAATGACTGAACAAGTAATTCCAACTAAAAAAATGCCTCCAGGTCTACAGGTAGAAAATGTAGATGATAGGATTATGACACTAAATGTCGGTCCACAACATCCTGGTTCTGGACACATGAGAATTATTGTAAAGATTGACGGTGATTACATTGTCGATGCAGATCCTGATCCTGGTTACGTTCATCGTGGTGAAGAAAAAATGGCTGAATCTAGAAACTACATTACAAATATTCCTCATCTAGAGCGACCTGTAATTCATGATTCTTGTAATATCTTGTATCCTTACGTTTTAGGAGTTGAAGATTTAGTAGGAATTGAAGTTCCAGAACGTGCAAAGTATGTTCGTGTAATTGCAGCAGAACTAAACAGATGTATCTATATTCAATACTGGCTTGCAATCTATGGAATATTTCTTGGACATTCTACAATGTTTATGTGGCCTGCAGGTGATAGGGAACTTTTAATTGATTTAATGGAAAAAATTACTGGCGCTAGAGTAACACATGCATACTTTATCCCAGGTGGTGTTAGAAATGATGTTCCTGCAAACTTTGAAGATGTGTGTTTACGTCAAGTAAATTACTTTGAAAAACGTATCAAAGAATATGCCGATATCTTTTATGATAATCCAATTCTAAAAGCACGAACTGAAGACACTGGAGTATTATCTAGAGAAGATGCAATTCGTTTAGGAACTACAGGTTCAGTTCTTCGTGCAAGTGGCGTTGATTATGATCTAAGAATCAAAGAACCATATGATGTCTATGATGAACTTGATGTACATACCAATGTACTAAAATCTGGTGATTCATACGCACGTTCTAAAATCCCTTGGCTTGATATGTTAGAGAGTTGTAATATTATTAGACAAGCATTAGAGAAAATGCCAAAATCAGGTTCTATTAGAACAAAACTCAAACCAAATCCAAAAGGTAGAGAAGATGAAGTTTATCGTAGAGTTGAAAGTGGAAGAGGTTCAGCAGGCTGTCACATCATTTCAAGAGGAAAACCTGAACCATATCGTCTAAAACTTAGTGTAAGTTCTTTCAGAAACTTAATTGCATTACCATACTTACTAAAAGGAGAAAAACTTGGAAACATGCCAGCAGTTTATTGGAGTCTAAACTATTGGCCAGTGGAGGCTGACCGATAAATGTCTGTTATTGCACCAAAATTCCGTCTTGGATATTTCCTAAAAGGAATTTTTGATAATGCATTTTGGATTCTAACAATTGTAACACTTGCAGGAATTCCAGCAATTCAAATTGTATTATTTTATCTAGAATTACCGGTAATTGACGGTGAACTTCTAACCGCTTTCTTGGCATTTACATGGTTGTTTAACCCGACGATGCAGGTTCCATTAATCAAGGCGCTTATCTATTCTGATTTATTCCGAATTGTAGCCTTCCCTGGATTTGGTTTTGCTGCATTGATAGCTGCAGGAACAATTTTTGTTGAAAGAAAAATGTTAGCAAAACTACAACTTCGTGTTGGTCCATTTTACTGTGGCAAAGTTGAAGGTATTTTACAACTAGCAGGTGATGGTTTAAAATTAATCTCAAAAGAAATTATTATTCCCGCAAAAGCTGATAAACCATTATTCTGGGCAGCACCGGTATTGTTTGTTGGCACTGCTGCTGCATTTGTCGCATTAATTCCTGTTGCACCTGGTGGATGGGTTGTTGCAGACTTGGATGTAGGTTTACTTGCAGTATTTGCAGTAATTGGATTTTTCCCAATCATTACGATTTTATCAGCATGGTCTGCTAACAGTAAATTCCCATTCATTGGTGGAATTAGAGCACTTCACCAAATGGTATCGTTTGAAATTCCATTGATCTTATCTCTATTGGGAGTTGTAATTTTAACTGGAACGCTTAATCTTAGTGAAATTGTAGAATCACAAAGTAGTTTCCCTTGGATTATTTTCATGCCAATTGGTGCAATTGTCTTCTTTACTACAATGTTAGCTGAACTAGAAAGAATTCCATTTGATCTTCCAGAAGCAGAAAGTGAAATTGTAGCAGGATGGTTGACTGAATTTTCTGGAATGATGTATGGATTAGTTCAATTAGGTTCATATCTCAAACTTTATGCATTTGCAGCATTATTTGTAATAATTTTCTTAGGCGGATGGACCGGTCCTGTATTTTGGCCTCCATTAGAGACTGAAATAATCACTGAAGGTATTCCAATTCCAAACTATGCCGGTGACCCAATTCTCACAGTTAACGCACCTGGTTTGCCACTACTTGATCAAGATCCAAATGAATGGGTCCTGCAGCAGCAGGGCGAACTACAGTATACGAGCGGGCAGCTATTAGTTAGCGGCGTTATTTGGTTTGTACTAAAAACAGTTGGAGTAATTTTCTTTATACTATTACCAAGAGGTGTATTCCCAAGAATCAGACTCGATATGCTGTTGCACATTGGTTGGTACAAACTAATTGGTTTGTCCTTCGTTAACATCTTTATTGCACTCGGATTGGTGTATGCTGGAGTAATAGGACCTGGAGGAATTTTGTAATGGGAACTGCAACTGGAATTATCAAAGCATTAAACTCCGGAATTAAACATCTGGCAGTAAAACGTTTTACTTTAAGATATCCTGAACAAAAATTGAAATTTGTTGGAGATGGTTACCAATTTGATCCAGCATCTGGTGTTGCTATTGCAGGTCTGAAAGGTAGACACATGCTATTCCATGATCATTGTACTGGATGTCAATTATGTTCAATTGCATGTGAAGGTGTTGCAGAAGCAATTGCAATGGTAAAAGTTCCTGACAAGTGGGGGCAAAACGCAAAATCAATCATGCCACAAATTGACTATGGAAAATGTGTCTTTTGTGGATTATGTGTTGACGCATGTCCATTTTATGCATTATACATGTCAAATGACTATGAATTATCATCATTTACCAAAGAGGGCTTAATTTACACACCTGCACAATTACAGGTTAAACCACAAGTTCAACAAGATTCAGAATTAATTATTGATAAACGGGGCGCCAGACATGGCTGATGCTCTGTTCTTAGCTATCTCTGTATTAACAATCGGCTCTGCAATTGCAGCACTTGAAATGCGTTCACTTGTTTATGGTTCAATTGCATTAATGGGAACACTAGGTGGTGTTGCAGGATTTTACGTAATGTTAGATTCTCCATTTGTTGCAATGTTCCAATTAGCAGTTTATGTTGGCTCTATCGCTGTTCTTATCTTATTCACTGTTATGCTTGTAAAAAGAGAACTCATATTCAAAAAAATTGAAGACCCGAAAAGAAAATTTGCTGGAATTGGCTTAATGTTAATTGTAATTCTTGCACTAGGTGCAGTCATTATGGATTCTGGAATTAAAACAATCAGTACCGACTCTGATCCTGTTGACTTTAGAGAAATTGGTGGTGACTTTCTCACATACTACTGGCCTGCATTAATCTTGATGGCCCTAATTTTAGCAGGTTCTGTTATGGGTGCATTAGTTCTAGCACGAAGGGAGGATACAATAGAAAATGAGCAATGAGCTAATCGAATTTGTATTAGTATCCGTTGCTTTGTTAGGTATTGGAATTTATGGTTTAGCGGTAAAAAGAAACGCAATCCGAATGTTATTTGCAGTTGAAATTATTGTCAACGCTGCAAACCTCAATCTTGTTGCATTTGCTAGATTTATGCCACACAGCGGTGGACAAACACTTGCATTATTCTCAATTGCAATTGCTGCAGCAGAAGTTGCAGTCGGACTTGCATTAATTATTGTAGCATATCGTATGTACAAAAATATCGATATTGCAGACTTCAGGAGCTTGAAAGGCTAATGGAGTTTGTACTTTTACAGGCGGTATTTTTACCACTGTTACTGTCTCCGGTTGCATATCTAATCGGAAGAAATTATGGTCCTACATATGCAACATGGTTTACCTTTGGTTTACTTCTATACTGTTCTGTTATCCTGATTAATGCAGCATTAGGCGGAACATACGAAGAACATTATCCATGGACTACCATGTTCGGTGAATTTGGTTTCATGCTTGATGGACTTGCTACTCCATTTGCAATAATCATTTACGTATTGTGTACAGTTCTTGCACTATATTCAAAACCATATATGGTTCATAAATTTGAAGAATTATTCAAAGAACATTATCATCAAAATGCAACAACTGATGGTCAGACAACTGCAGTAGTTGAATCTGTTGCACTACAGACCTATGTCAACCGTCAATCTGGTCTCTACTTTGCAATGTTCCTAGTCTTTGCAATGGGAATGCTTGGAACCGTTTTATCTACAAATCTCATTGAATTTTACATATTTTTCGAAGTTATGCTCATACCATCATTTTTCCTAGTTGCTTTCTATGGAGATGGAAATAGACGTAGAATTGCTTTACAATTCTTATTCTGGACTCACGTTGGTGCAGTCGTTCTATTACTTGGTTTCCTAGCAATCGGTCTAAGTGTTGGAAGCTTTGATTTTGTAGATATCAATGAAGCAGCAATTGATCCTGATATCCTGGTGGTATCTGCTGTTGCTATAATCTTAGGATTGGGTGTAAAACTTGCAGCCTTTGTATTCCATGTTTGGCTGCCTTATGCTCACGGTGCAGCTCCGACACCAATCAGTGCTTTACTTTCTCCAGCTATGATTGGAATTGGTGCATATGGATTATTCAGGTTAATTGTAGAGTTCATGCCACAAACGTACGGCGACATTTCAATAATGTTGAACATTTGGGGTGTTGTAACAATGTTCTATGGTGGCGCTATGGCGCTAATGCAAGATGATTTCAAACGAATGCTTGCATACTCTAGTATCAGTCAGATGGGTTACCTGCTGTTTGCAATTGGTTCATTTTCTACTTATGGTCTAGCCGGTGCGGAAATGATGTATGTTTCACACGGTTTAGGTAAAGGATTACTCTTCATGACCGCTGGTGTAATTATAGTTCAAGTTGGAACAAGAAGTTTCTCTAAACTTGGTGGTCTTGCAAGTAAAATGCCAATTACCGCAGTATGTGCTGTAATTGGTGCATTAACAATCATGGGTATTCCTCCAACAAGCGGATTCATGGGAGAATGGATGGTCTTCTATGGTGCATTAGAAACTGCAATAGAAGAAGGAAACGATTTACGAAGCCTCATGTTTGCATTAGGTTTGATTGCTACTGCACTTACAATGTCTTACATTCTTTGGATGCTAAAACGAGTCTTCTTTGGAAAATTACCTGAGAACTTACAAAATGTAAAAGACGGAAGCTGGTATATGCTTGCGCCAATGATGGTTTTAGCAGGATTTACTATCGTCGTTGGAATTTATCCTGACATATTCCTAGGACACATCATGCCATACATGCAAGGAGTGATGGGGGGATAGTAAATGGCAGACTTCTTTGGAATCCCTGTAAGTGAAATTAACGTCTGGTTAATCTGGATACTTCCATTTGCAGCAGCCATGATAATTCCTGCAGTTGGTAAATTCTCAAAATTATCTACCGGTAGAGTTGCAGTTGCATTTGCTTTAATGAGTGCAATTTCCGCTGCAACATTGTTCCCAATGGCATTGGAAGCACATGAGATTCATCACCAAGTTATGTGGATTGATGCAATCGGTCTCAAAGCAGGTGTTCTCGCTGATCCTCTATCAATCATAATGGCAAATGTAGTCGGATGGATTTCTTTCCTAATCATGGTTTACAGTACAGGTTACATGAAAGGCGACAAAGACATCACTCGATTCTGGTTCTGGATGATGTTCTTTATTGGTTCCATGCAACTGATCATACTTTCTGATAATCTATTACAAGTCTTCTTTGGTTGGGAAGGAGTGGGTCTTGCGTCGTATGCTTTGATCAGCTTCTGGTATCGTGATAAGAAGAAAGATCACGTTGGCCAAGAAGGTCGTTCTGCACTTGGTGTTATGGAATATTTCTCTCCAACACATGCTGGAATGAAGGCTTTCATCATGACCAAAGTTGGTGATGTAATGATGCTTTCAGGAATGTTACTTCTTTTCTTGTTTGCTGGAACATTTGGATTTAAAGAATTAGTTTCTGATACTGCTTGGGCGGTAGAAATGTCTGCTCAGGGATTATTAGTTCCTGCATTTGTTTTACTATTTGGTGGTGCAATGGGTAAATCTGCACAATTCCCACTTAACGAATGGCTCTTAGAAGCAATGACCGGCCCTACCGCTGTATCTGCATTAATCCATGCAGCAACAATGGTCAAGGCTGGTGTATTTTTAGTTGCAAGAATTGGACCAATTGTATTTGCATTAGCAGCTGCAGGAATTCTTGCAGACCAATTCTTCGAAATCATTGCATGGGTTGGTGCAATCACTGCATTATTACTTGCAACTCAGGGAATGGTTAATCCTGAAATTAAGAAAGTCTTGGCGTATTCTACTGGTTCACAAATTGGTTACATGATGTTAGCCCTTGGTGTCGCAGGTCTTTCACAACACTATGTTGATGGTTACACAGCTGGATTCTTCCACTTAATATCTCACGCAATGTTCAAAGCATCACTATTCATGGCGGCAGGGTCACTCCTACATGTGGTTGGTTCTCGGTTCATGACCGACATGGGTGGATTGAAGAAACAGATGAAAAAGACGTATGCGTTCATGTGGGCTGCAGGTCTTGGGCTAATGGGTGCTCCATTTATCACAACAGGATTCTGGAGTAAGGATGCAATATTTGCAGCAGTTTATGAGGCTGACAGTTCTTGGGCATTACCGTTATTCCTTATCGCAGTTTTGACTGCAGTTATTACAGCATTTTACACCACAAGAATGATTGGAATGGTATTCTTTGGAAAGAACAGTAAACATATTGAAAAGATGGAAAGCGAAGGCAATCATATACACGAAGCACCAAGATCAATGTGGATTCCATATGGAATTCTTGCAGTACTAACAATAGGAATTGGATTAATTGGATTATCTGCTGAAGAAGGAATTCATCATCTATTTGGTGAATATCTAGAACATTCCTTTGGAATTTATGTATCACATGAAGCTGCAAGTACCGAATTCTTAGGTGGACTCAACCCTGTAGCACTTGGCGCATCACTAGTTGCATTTGCCACTGGATTTGGATTAGGATATATCTTCTACATTGGACGATGGGTGGATCCGGCCAAATTTGTAAACTCTAACATTTTCTTTTACTCAATGCATAAACTATTCTTGAACAGATGGTATCTCAATGCCTTTGTTTATTGGGGCTTTGTTGTCGCACCATTGTGGATGGCACGCGGAATCTGGAGATACTTTGAACGCACAGCAATTGATACTGGAATGAACATTGGATTCGAGAAAGCTGTTGGTTGGAGTGCTAGAGTTGTTCAAGGAACACAGACCGGAGTATCGCAATCTTATCTTTACATATTTGGAGCTGGACTACTTTTCGTAGTTCTGATATTGTTACTATAGGTGTTTATGATGATCGAACTAACTTCTACTCCAATAATCATAATGGTAATTCTTGGTATCGCAGGAATGATAATTCCTGTAATCAATGTTGTAAGAAAAGAACAGGGTAGTTCAACATTTTATGGATTAATTGCATTTGGTGCATTACTCTTATCTCTTGGTTATGTAATCTACCGATTCTATACAGACTCTGTTGCAGATGCCGCTATCTTCTCCAGTGATGTTTTAGTCGATGATGGATTTGGTTCCTTCTTTGCAATTGCAATGCTCATTGTATCAATAATGGCCGTTGCCGGTTCTTTCAATTACATGAGAGATAAATCAAATCCGGCAATTTACTTCTCATTAATTTTACTTTCAAGTATTGGTATGGTCTTGATTGCATTTTCAACAGACCTGGTTATGTTATTTGTAGCATGGGAGTTGATGAGTATTCCAACATACATCCTTGCAGGATATAACAAGAAAGACCCGTCATCAAACGAAGCTGCCATCAAGTACTTTTTGTTTGGAGCATTATCTTCTGGAATTATCATATACGGTATCTCACTTGCATACGGAATTACCGGTTCTACAAACATCGGTGATGTCATTTACGGATTCTCAAATCTATCTCCAGACATGCTTCCGATTGGCTTACTTGCAGTTGGTATGTTTATTGCTGGATTTGGATTCAAAATGGGACTTGTTCCATTCCACATGTGGCTACCAGATACATACGAAGGTGCACCAACACCAATCACAGCATTACTTGCTGCAGGAACCAAAAAAGCAGGATTTGCTGCTGCATTAAGAGTTGTAATTATGGGTGCTGCGGCGCTAAACCTTGACTGGACATTAGCGCTAGGAGTAATTGCCATAATGACGATGACTATTGGTAATATTGCAGCAATCATGCAAAAGAATCTCACAAGAATGCTTGCATATTCGAGTATTGGTCATGCAGGTTACATCTTAATTGGTATCTCACTTGCGCCGTTCAGCGGATTAGGATTACAGGCATCATTATTCCATATTCTAAATCATGCTGTGATGAAAGGTGCAGCATTTATCGCAATAGCAGGAATTGTCACAACACTTGGAATTGTACATTTAGATAAAATCAAGGGACTTGGTAGAAAAATGCCAATTACTGCATTTGGTCTTGTTATCTCATTACTTGCTTTAGCTGGTGTACCGCCACTTAATGGATTCTGGAGTAAACTTATGCTGTTTGGTTCTGCCATTGATGCAACAAGCGTTGTTTGGTGGGCTCCATGGCTTGCAATAGCTGGAGTATTGAACAGTGCATTATCTCTAGCATACTATGGTTGGATTATAAGAAAGATGTACTTTGAAGGTGAAACAGAAAAACGAGTCAAAGAACCTGCATCAATTGTAGGTGTAATGATATTCTCTGTAATCTTTATGGTAACAATTGGTGTATACCCAGAACCAATAATACAATTTGTAGAAATGATTACGCCTTCAATGACTGCAGTTATGCCTTAAACTCTGTGAAACTTACTAATTCTTCCAAGTTGTGCTTTGAATCAGAATCTTTTACTTTTCTTAGACTCTCAAGAGCTTTTTGCGAATAAGATTTCAATAACTCTTCCATTTTATTGAATACAACTCTAGGATCTGAACTCTTCTTAACTAGTAAATTAAATAATTTATCTTCATTTTTCCAATCCATCAAATCATCTTTAATTTGATATGCAATTCCAATGTTTTTTCCATATTCTGCTAATCCTGAAATCTCTTCCTCACTTCCGCCTCCAATCACTGCTCCTAGTTTGGCTGCCATCTCAAAGGCAGTTGCGGTCTTGTAATCCATCACCTTGATGTAATCTTCAAATGTTACATCTTCGCTTTCTTCTAATTTTCCTTCTAAAACTTCTCCTTCACTCATGAGCATTGCAGCTGTTGCCAAATCTTTGGTAACTCGTGCTTTATCTAATCTAGATGAAATGTTTAGAATTAATCCTAAAACAAAGTCTCCTGTTAGAACACTAGTGTTATACCCATATTTGATATGGAATGGATCTTTATGTCTTCTCTGAGTTTCATTATCAATAATATCGTCATGTATGACTGATTCTGTATGGAGCAGTTCAATTGCACATGCTCCTGCATACACATTCTCATCAATCTCTCCTACACATTCGGCTGCCAAAAGTGAGATTATTGGTCTGATTCGTTTTCCGCCGTCTAATGCATATTTTAGAGGTTCACAAAATTCTGATTCTGAGTATAGTTCTAACTCATTTTGTAAAGCTGAATCAATCTTCTCGATGTACTTGCTGTACACTTCCAAAAGTGGATTAATCTCTATATTTTTTCTGTCCAAAAATTATCTAATCAAAATTTTCTGAAATAACATATTAAACTTTAGAATTGAATGCTCCCGTCGGGATTCGAACCCGAGTCTCAGGCGTGAAAGGCCTAAATGCTTGACCGGACTACACTACAGGAGCTTAAAATTCCGGCTCTTCTAATCCATAAAACTTTTTGTAATCACAAGCTTTTTTATCCTAATTCCAAGAATATCATTCATGGGTTCTCTAATCAAACGAATCGATCAAATCATTGAAGACAAAAGTTTACTCAAACATCCATTTTACGAAATGTGGTCTGATGGAAAACTGGAACTAGATTCACTCAAAGGCTACTCTAAAGAGTACTACCAACTAGTGAAACAGGTCCCGCAATTCATGCAACCAATGGTAAATGATGCATCTTCTGATATGAAAGATGAGTTAATTCAGAACATGAACGAAGAATCAGAGCACATTCCTCTATGGGAGAAATTTGCAGGTTCTATGGGAATTTCTGAATCCGAACTACAAGGCTATGAAGGTCTTGAAAAAACCAAAAGAGCAGTATCCAATTTAGGCTCACTTATGGACTCCTTTGATAATGGTGCATGTGCAATGTATGCATTTGAAAAAGAAATTCCTAAAGTAAGTCAAACCAAATTAGAAGGATTGAAAGAATTCTATGGCATTGATACAAAAGATGCAATTGAATACTTTGAAGAACACATGACTGCTGACATTAGACACGCAGCATCCTGGCAAAAAATCATCGATAATACATCTGTAGATGACTCAGTGATGCTATCAACAGCCGAAAAATCTGTTGCAGCACAAAATCTCTTGTTAGACAGTTGTTACGAGTCTTACTGCTAATCTAACACTTTTTACTAAGTTGAAATTATTTTTTCCTAGGGCCCGTAACTCAGCCTAGTAGAGTACTCGGCTCATAACCGAGGAGCCATGGGATCGAAGCCCATCGGGCCCACTAAAATTTTAATTCCAGCTAATTGTTATCGAAATGGCTGCAATGAAGAATCAGAGTTATACCTGATTAATGATGTAAAGGCATTTGACTGAGCTGCCCCTTTTACTTTATTCTGTCTTGAACCTGCTTTAGTACGTCTTCTGAGATTAATTTTTGCTCAAATAGATTTTCTGCAATATCCTTGATAGTCAAAAGACTGTGAAGTTTGACACCTTCATTTTGTAATGCTTCTGTTGCACCCTCCATTCTATCAACTATTGCATACGCATCAGTCACTATCATCTTTTCTTCTTTGATTGATTTTACTGCATTAATTACAGAGCCACCACTTGTTACAACATCTTCAATCATTAACAGTTTCATGTCGTGACAAATTACACCTTCAACTGCTTTTCCTGTTCCATGTTCTTTTGGTTTATCTCTAACATAGATGAGTGGTTTTAGAATTTCAGTTGCAAGTGATGCTGCAACTACTAGTCCGCCTGTTGGAACAGAAACTAGTGAGTGAAAATTTTCAAATCCTATGTCTTCTGCAATCAAGTTTTGTAATCCCTTGATCATTTTTCTATAATATATGGGAAAGCTTGGAACTAGTCTAAGATCGATATAGTAAGGGCTTTTTTTCCCGCTTGCTAATGTGAAATCTCCAAATCTGATGATCTTTTTTTCATAAAGAAATGCTGAAAATTCTTTAGCAAATTCCATACTGAATGTTGTACAATTGTATTCAATATATGTTAGGGACAGGCAAAAACTGACTATCTTCTTCTGTCATTTTTGATGACATTTGTCTTTGTTCCATCAGTGACATGTTCCATCTGGTTTGAAACATTGTCTGTACCTACAATTTTATCCCATGCCTCAGGGTGGAGCGCTTGTGACTCTGCTATGTATTCTAAAAGTTTCTCATATTGATCTGATTGTTTTACTTTGAGATGATATCTGGCATCTCTTTCTTCTGGTGTTTCTATTTTTGGTTCTTCTTTATTCATCTCTTCAATTGGAATCGCATTGCCATCTACTGCTGCAAAAACTGTATCTTCGGTTCCATTTACTGCAAATACGAAATGAATGTCTTCATCTTGTTTTGGCATGGTATCTACCTTTTCTATTTTACCTGGAAATTCTGGCATTTCAGAAATTGGTCTGTCTACTACCTTTAATGCGTCTTTAAAGTAAACCAACTCATAATTTCTAATATGATCAACTACCTGTATTGCAACATGTGATGTCTCCATCGGTTTTGTAAACATTAGACTAAATGTTATGTCTAAAAATTCTAAACCTTGATTATCGCCATACGGATCTTTTACTATCTCAGTTGATGCTTGCGCTAGAAACAACTTGTTTTCGTCATGTATGGTGATACTGTCATTTCTGATGTCATATTCAATGTACGCCTCACTGTCTTGCCAGTTCGGCTTTGCTTCCTGCATGTCAAGGTATGCTATTGCCAAGAAAATTTTCTCAGGTCCCATGTTTTCCCATGCTCTTGCCTTGATTGTTGTTAATTCTCCTATGCCTATCTCGACAGTTGGATTTTCATTGTAAAATTTCTGATTTTCTTCGAAAATTACACTGTTTATTGAAAATCCATCAGGTGTCTCTGAAATTCCATGCTTTGTAATTCTAGGGGCAGTACAGTCTCTGTCAAAACCACATGCTCCACTTGGTTTCTTACTCTCAGTAGATGTTGAGTCATCAGTTGAGTCATCAGTTGAGTCATCAGCTGAGATGGTAAATGTCGAGATAAAACCGTCATCACCCCAGCCCTCATACGCTACTGCATATGTATCTGAATCCACTTGTACTAGGGAGTTGTATTCAGCCTTATTCGTGTCATGCTCTAAATTATTTCCCTCAGACTGTGTCTTTACTGCGGTGATATCACCATCACTGTCAATTGTAAATGTCGAGATGAAGCCATCAGCTCCTGAACCAGAATACGCTACTGCATATGTAACTGAATCCACTTGTACTATGGAGGGGTATGCACCACGTTCCGTGTCATGCTCTAAACTATCTACTTCAGTAATGGTAGAGCCATCAGCTGAGATGGTAAATGTTGAAATGAAGCCATCAAAATCACTACCCCTATACGCTAATGCATATGT
>JAOMDR010000019.1 GCA_028345575.1 Candidatus Nitrosopelagicus sp. | reverse complement strand
AAGTAGTTGAAAAATGGGGGATTGCACACATCTTTAGCAGTTATAACAATACTATCATTCACATTACTGACTTAACAGGTGCAGAAACAGTTTCAATTAGTTCTGGAGGTCACCATGTCAATGCAGACAGATACGAGTCATCACCTTTTGCAGCAATGAAAGCAGCAAATGTGGTAACAGAATCTGCAAAAACCAAAGGATTCACAGGATTGCATATTAGAGTACGTGCAGTAGGAGGAGTTGGTTCTAGAGTTCCAGGACCGGGAGCACAAGCAGCAATTCGTGCACTTGCAAGAGGAGGATTTAGAATTGGAAAAATTGATGACGTCACACCTATTCCACACGACACAACAAGAAAGAAAGGTGGAAAACGTGGAAGAAGAGTTTAGTTAGATTGCATTAACTTTAATTTTATCTTACAGTTATTATTTTCTAAATATTTTACAAGAAAATTTGTAAATTTTTCTTCAGGTTTAGATCCTTTAGATTTTTTAATTTGTTCAGCAAATTCTTGTTCCATAGGCATATGCAAATCTGCCTTTAAGATCATGTCAATGAATGTCCAGCCAAATTTTGATACAGGTTCATTGAGAATATACCCATTTTGAGTATCACATAATTTTTCCAATGTATTCAAAGTATCTTCAAAAAGGACTCGGTCTTTAGGCCAATCAATTGTGCTAATCTGAATATAATAGGTCATAATTCATCGTCATTGGTTGTTTTTTTAAATTTATCTGCAATAGAAATGAATTTTCCATCTTTTTCAACATTAATTTTATTTTCCATTCTAATACCAAGTCCCACAGATCTAAACAACACCAATAATTTTCCACCATCCAATGTTTCATTGATATCACCTGATGAAATCAATTCTCCTAATTTTTCAATAATAATTTTAGATTCATTTGGAAATTGATATTCAGCATTTTGTAATACTTCCATACCACGATGACCTAAACTATTTACTACATAATCACGTAACGAAAATTTTGGTTTTTGACTTTCTTCAGTTTTATTTTCAGATGATTGATCCTGTATGGATAGATTTTTTTGCATTTCAGCTAATCTTTTAGCCTTTAACAACTCTAACTCCTTATCTTCATCGCTCATCCCTTAATCACTCCAATTGGAACTAGTTTAGCAACTTTAGTTGCTATTCCAAGATTATGAGATACATTAACAACAGCATCAACATCCTTGTATGCTTGAGGTGTTTCTTCAACCACTCCATCTCTTGTTAATGATTTTATAAAAATGCCTTTATCGTTAAGTGATTTTTTTACTTCAGATTCCGTAAAATCACGCCTTGCTTTTGATCTTGACATCATTCTACCAGCACCATGGGCTGTAGAACCAAAACTGGCTGACATTGAATTTTCGCTACCTAAAAGAATCCAACTTCCAGTCCCCATAGAACCAGGAACTAAAACAGGTTGACCAAGATCACGATATTTTGAAGGAACATCATCCATGTTTGCAGGAAAAGCACGTGTTGCACCTTTTCTGTGCACTACAAGATTTTTTTGCTCTCCATTAATTTTATGTTTTTCAACTTTAGCAATATTATGTGCTACATCATAGACTAATTTCATATCTAAATCAGATTCAGATTGTGAAAAAACTCGTTCAAATGATTTTCTAGTCCAATGAGTTATCATTTGCCTATTACTCCATGCAAAATTTAATGCGGCAAACATTGCTTTTCTATAAGATTCACCTTCTTCAGATGTATTTGGAACACATGCAAGTTCTCTATCCGCTAAATCAATATCATATTTTTCTTGTACCTGTTCAGAGATTCTGAGATAATCACTACAAACTTGATGACCGAATCCTCTAGAACCACAATGAATCAAAACAGTAATAGTACCTTCTTGTATTCCCATTCTTTTTGCAGCTTCTTCATCATGAATTTCTTCTACACGTTGAACTTCAAGAAAATGATTTCCAGATCCTAAACTTCCTAACTGTGGAAGTCCTCGTTTCCTTGCTTTGTCAGATACTTTATTTGGATCAGCGTTTGCTATTTGGCCATTTTCTTCACAAACATTTGCATCATCAGTTTTTCCATACCCATTATCAATTGCCCATGAAACGCCTTTAACTAAAACTTCATCTAATTCAGATTGAGTTAATCTTACAGCTCCTTTAGAACCCACACCTGACGGAATTGATTTGAAAAGATCATTAACTAATTCTCCAAGTTTTGGACGTACTTGTTCTTCAGTGAGATTTGTTCGTAATAATCTAACACCACAATTGATATCATAACCAACACCACCAGGACTGATCATTCCTTCTTCAGCATCCATAGCAGCTACACCACCAACAGGAAAACCATATCCTTCATGACCGTCAGGTAAAACTACTGCATGTTCTTGAATTCCAGGTAAGGTAGATACATTGATAGCTTGTTTTAATGTTCTATCAGTCATCATTTTTTGCAATAATGTTTCATCAGCATAAATTGTAACTGGCACTCGCATTCCTAAAGAAGAATCTGCGTCAATTTGATATTCATTTTCACCAATTTTTTTTGGTTTTAAATCAGTCATTTCCTATGATAAAAATCTCTTCAGGCAATTTAAATTAAATAACAATTTCTACTAGATAATGAAAAAAGCTATCATTTTAGGAGGTAGTCGAGGAATTGGAAAAGCTATTTCAGATTCATTAAAAAAACTTGATTTGGAAGTTCTTTCAGCATCAAGAACAGATATCGATACTTCAGATTTAGAGAGTGTCAATAAATTTGCAGAAAAAAATGATGTAACGGATATTCTAGTGTTAAACACAGGAGGTCCCCCAATAATTGAATTTGGGAAAATTACTAATGAAGATTGGAATAAATATCATAATCAATTATTTGTTGGATTTTGTATGCTATTACAAAAAATTAAAGTTAACGATGGAGGATATATTTTTGCGATAACATCAAATGTAATAAAAGAACCAAATACAAAATTAATCATATCAAGTGCATACAGAGCTGCTTTTTCCAGTGTGTTTAAAATTTTGAGTAAAGATTTTGCATCTAGAAATATCAGCATGATCAACATAGCACCAGGTCCAATCAACACAGATAGAACAAAAGAATTAGTTGATAATGTAGGAGAATATGCAGATAGTTTACCAATGCAAAGATTAGGAGAACCTGAAGAGATTGGTAATTTCGTCAGTTCCATAGTGGAAAAAGAGATAAAATATCTCTCAGGAGTAGTAATCAACTTTGATGGTTCAAATTCTAATTTTATTTTCTGACTAGACATAAGTTTATTTTTGTAAAAAATCTACACCAAATAGTGGCAATTTTACCTATAGACAGTGGAAGATACGGCACAAAAGAGATGCTAGAGATTTTTGGAGAACAAAAAAAAGTTGATTATCAATTACAGATAGAAGCTGCGGCTGCATTATCACAAAGTGAAATAAATCTAATTCCAAAGTCAATTGCAAAAGATATTGCAAAGGCAGCACGTTCAGGAAAGATTACTGCCAAGCGGATTAAACAATTAGAGGCAAAAAGTGATCACGATACCGCAGCATTAGTAGAATCATTAGCGGAGAGATGTAGAAAAGAATCAAGACCATGGATACATTATGGATTAACAAGTAATGATCTTGTAGACACTAGTAATTCTATGCAGATGAGAGATGCAATTAAGATAATTCTACCAAAGGTTGGAAAACTTGCATTACTATTATCAAAAAATGCTGTCAAATACAAAGTACTTCCAGCAGTAGGTAGAACACATGGTCAACACGCAAGTATAATTTCATTTGGCTTGAAATTTGCTAACTGGGCATCAGAAATGGCAACACATCTAGAGCGATTAGATGAGATAAAAAAACGGATTCTCATTTGTAAAACACTTGGAGTTGTAGGAACCGGTTCATTGATGGGTAAAGATGCAGTAAGAGTCCAAGAACGGGTAGCAAAAAAATTATCATTATTTCCTGCCAAGGTTACCACACAAATTATTCCACGTGAGAGGTATGCAGAATATATTTTTCAACTATCACTTTTAGGGGCAACATTAGAAAAAATTTCAATTGAGATAAGAAATCTACAAAGAACTGAAATTGGTGAGGTATCAGAATATTTCAAGAAAGGTCAGATGGGCAGTAGTGCAGTTCCCGTTAAAAGAAATCCAATAAAAAGTGAAAGAATTTCTTCATTGTCAAAACTTTTGCGTAGTCAAATTAACACATCATTTGAAAACATTCCATTATGGCATGAAAGAGATTTATCAAATTCAGCTAATGAGAGATTCACTTTACCAATGGCATCCATATTACTCGATGAGATGATTGAAACAATGATTAGAATAATTACTAATTTAAAAATTAATGATAAGCGAGTTCAAGAAAATTTGTATATTACAAAGGGTCAAATTTTTGCAGAATTTGTTCTAGAAGCATTAATCAAAAAAGGTATTCCCAGATTCATAGCATATAGAGATGTACAAAGAGTTGCATTTGAAGCTCACGATAAAAAAATGAATTACATGGATGCATTGATTGAAGATAAGGCTATTTCAAAATCACTTACAGAAAAAGAAGTTAGAGGTATTTTTATTCCTGAAAAACATCTCGGCGCATCACAAATTATCATAAACAACGTAGATAAGCACGTAAAATCAGATGTAAAAAAATTATCTAAGTTTTAAAAGCTGTTTGTGGATTTTAGAACCATACTGTAATGCCTTTTTTTGTTTATGAGCAGATATTTCAGGTACACCACAGGATATGGCAAGTTTACGTATAGCATGTTTCCTTTGTAAATCATCAGGATCAATGATTTTTTCAGATATAGGAATGGTTTTTGCAAATGAGATAAATTCTTCATTTAACAATGGTTGTAATATTTTTACATTGAAATTAGAAGTGACCTTATTTACTGCAATCATCATTTTTTTCTCATTTTCTAATTTTGTATCCATGAGAGTCATTACTTCATCAACACCAATGCCTATTGCTTCACGATATGCATTATAACCACAAAATAATTCATCAATTCCATTTGCAGTTACAACTGTAGAAATTCCTAGATCCTTTGCTAATTTTGAAACATAGTAAAATGCAATTGAGTTTTCATTCCAAGAAAGATTGTCTGTTTGAATTATACCATTAACTTTTTCACTAGTTTCTTGGAAAAATTCAGGTTCTATTTCTAAAATATCATGTTTATATTTCAAAATTTCATTTACTTCTTTTGCAAAATTGATATCATGTGAATCATGAAAACCAATAGTCAAAAGATGAATATCATATCCATTATCGTGTAATAATTTTGCAATTAATGTACTATCAACACCACCTGAAAATGCAACACCAACAGAATTATCTAAAACAGTGTTTTTGATAGCACGTTGTATCTCATCTAATAGTTGATTCATAATTTTGTGAATTGGATTGTATAATTTATTATTGTTCATATGTTAGACCATAGTATGGGATTGGTAAAACTTTCAGATAGTGAGATTGAAAATGGACTGAAAGAATTGAGTGGGTGGACGATTCTAAATGGAAAATTGCACAAAGAGATGGAATTTGTGGATTTTGATGAGGCATGGAAATTTATGACAATAGCGGTTGTAGAGATTCAAAAGATGAACCACCATCCAGAATGGTTTAACGTCTACAATAAACTCGTAATTGATCTTATGACACATGATGTAGGAGGAATTTCTGAAAATGATATGAGCCTTGCAAAATTTTTAGATAAGATTAGGTAATTTCAGCACTTTAGAGATTTATAGACAAAGAACAAGATTTTAGACATGGAACCAAAAATTGCAGAAAAAGCATGGGACCCAAAACTTGAAAATGCAATTTTAAAAAAATGGGAAAAAGAAAAACTCTATGACTTTCAATTAAGCGATAATAATTATACAATAGATACTCCACCACCATATCCATCAGGAAGACCATGGCACATAGGAGCAGCATCACACTATGCACAGATAGATATGATTGCAAGAACTGCAAGAATGTCTGGAAAGAATGTGTATTTTCCAATTGGAATAGATAGAAACGGGTTACCAGTTGAGTTGTACACAGAAAAAAAACACGGAATACGAATGAGAGAAACAGAAAGAGGTGAATTTTTAGAGTTATGTAAAAATGCATTGGATGATTTAGAAGCTGAGATGATTCAGATAATGAAAAGTCTAGGATTAAGTGGAGATTTTAAAAATTATTACCGAACTGATTCAGAAGATTATAGAAAATTTACACAAGAGACATTCATTGATCTTTGGAAGAAAGGAGTAATCTATCTTGCAACAAGACCAAATAATTATGATTGGGTTTCTGGTACAACGATTGCAGATGCAGAAATTGTGTATGAAGAAATTCCAACAAAGCTAGTTTACATGAAATTTATCACTAAGGAAACTAAGAAAGAAATAATCATAGCAAGTACAAGACCAGAATTACTATGTGCATGTAAAACAGTCATAGTTAATCCAAATGATGAAAGATATTCAGATTTAATTGGGAAAGAGTTGATTGTTCCACTTACCAATAGAGAAGTGAAAATTACACCACATCATTCTGCAAAAATTGAATTTGGTTCAGGTGCAGTAATGGTTTGTAGTTATGGTGATCAAAATGATGTTGCATTATTTAGAGAATTACAATTAGGCGAAGTTATTGCAATTGGACTTGATGGTAGGATGACAGAAGTAGCCGGAGAATATCAAGGATTGAAACCAAAGCAGGCTAGAACCAAAATTATTGAAGATTTGAAAAATGCAAATCTTGTAGAAAAAATTGAAGATATATCACATAGAACTCCATTATCTGAAAGAAGTAAAACTCCAATCGAGATTGTTCCTATGGAAGAATATTATCTAAAACAGAAAGATTCACTAGAGAAAATGAAGAAATTAGGAGAAGAAATAGAGTTCTATCCAAATATGCACAAACAAATTTTGATGAATTGGTTAGAATCAATCTCTATTGACTGGCCAATTTCCAGAAGAAGATTCTATGGTACGGAGATACCAATCTGGTATTGTAACGAATGTTCAGAACCATTTGTTCCAGAACCTGGAAAGTATTATCGTCCATGGAAAGATAAATGTCCGGCAGGAAAATGTGAAAAATGTGGTAATACTGAATTTACTGGAGAAGAAAGAACTTTTGATACTTGGATGGATTCTAGTGTATCACCATTATTTGTTACAAAATTCAACAGAGATGAAGAATTCTTTAAGAAAACATATCCTACTGCAATTAGACCACAAGCAAAAGATATTGTCAGAACATGGTTGTACTATACATTATTACGATGTGAAAAATTAACTGGAGAAAAACCATGGTCTGAAGCATGGATAATGGGTTACGGATTAGATGAAAAGGGAATGAAAATGAGTAAAAGTAAAGGTAATGCAATTGATCCTTTACCAGTGATTGAAAAATCAGGTGCAGATACTTTTAGATTTTGGAGCGCAAGTGAAATAAATCAAGGTTATGACTTTAGATGCTCAGAACAAAAAATTGAATCTACAAGGAAATTTTTAAGTAAATTATGGAACGTTTCAAGATTTCTATCTAGCTTTCCAGTAATCAAATCAGGTCAAATATCAGAATCAGACAAATGGATATTATCTGAACTTGATAAATTAATTTCAGTTTGTAAAGAAGGATATTCAAAATATAATTTCTTTATTCCATCTACTGCAATTAGAGAATTTACATGGAATATTTTTGCTGCACAATACATAGAGATAGCAAAAGCAAGAGCATATGGAATTGGTTTTACAGATGAAGAAAGAGATGGTGCAATTTTTACATTACATAAAGTTTTATCCACAATATTGAAACTTTTAGCACCAATTACACCATTCATTACAGAACATCTCTGGCAAACATTATACTCACAAGACAGCATACATAAAGAAAATTTACCAGACATAGAAAATGTAGATGATATGTCAGAAATGACACAATTACTTTCAGAATTTAATTCAAAAGTATGGAATGAAAAGAAACAGAAGGAACTTTCATTAAAAGATTCAATAAAAATAGATGTTCCAGAAACATTAAGTCAGTTTAAAAAAGATTTAATCGCAATGCACAATTTAGAATCTAATTAAGATTATCAACTAATTTTACAAATGATTTGTGTAATGAAATATCCCTTGTAAGTTCAGGATGAAATGCGGTTGCAAAAATATTTCCTTGTTTTACTGCAACAATTTTTTCATTGAATTTTGCTAATATTTCAACATCAGAGCCAGTTTCAGATACAGAGGGTGCACGAATAAACACACCATTAAAAGAAGATATCCCAATAGGTTCCATTGAAATATTTGCTTCAAAGGAATCTTTTTGACGTCCAAAAGAATTTCTTTCAATTTTTACATCTAAGACATCTAAAAGAGGTTGTTCAACTTTGCCTACAACCTTATCTTTGGAGTTTTTTGATAGAAAGATCATTCCAGCACATATTCCAAATACTGGCATTCCAGATTCAATTTTTTCTTTAATTTTTTTTAGTCCACCGTTTACAAGAGACATTTGACCAATTACAGTACTTTCGCCTCCAGGAATTATCAAACCATCAAGTTCAGATATTTGTTCAATTGTTTTAACTTGTACAACAGTTCCATCAATACCTAATTCACTCATAGAAGCCATAGTAGCTAAAAAATTTTCGGTTACATCACCTTGTACTGCGAGTATGCCAATCTGAATTTTACTCATACAGTACTACCTCTTTCTTGCATTTTCAAATCTAAATTTTTTACATCCAAACCAAGTAATGATTGTCTTTCATCAATCATTTTTTGTGCTTCTTTTACTTTATCTGGTTCTTCCCAGAAGGTTGTGGCTAAAACAACAGCACGAGCACGTTCTTGAGCATCTTCAGCTTTGAATATTCCCGATCCTACAAAGATTCCATCACAACCTAATGACATGAGATAAGCAGCATCGGCAGGAGTTGCAATTCCTCCGGCGGCAAAATTTACTACAGGTAATCTTCCAATTTTTGCTGTTTCTTCAACTAAATCATAAGATACTTTGAATTCTCTAGCCATCTTAACAAGTTCTTGCTTGTCATCAGAATCATACATGCTTTTGATAGTACGTAGTTCTTCATTGACTTTTTTAATATGATAAATTGCTTCTGCAACATTTCCAGTTCCAGGTTCACCTTTAGTTCTAATCATTGCTGCACCTTCTTCAACTCTTCTTAATGCTTCACCTAAAGATCGGGCACCATTTACAAATGGAGTAGTGAAATCCCATTTCCAAATGTGATGATATTCATCAGCAGGAGTTAAAACTTCAGATTCATCTATCATGTCAACATTAGTTTCATCTAGAACATTTGCTTCATACATATGACCAATTCTACATTTTGCCATAACAGGTATTGTTACGTTATCCATAATTTCTTCTATAATTCTAATACTTGCAGTTCGTGCTACGCCGCCTGCTTTTCGTACATCAGAAGGTAATTTGTCCAACACCATTACAGATACTGCACCAGCTTCTTCAGCTATTTGGGCTTGTTCAACATTTGTAACATCCATAACAACACCGTTTTTTAGCATATGTGCAAAACCACGTTTGAGTGTGGAAGTACCACGAACAACTGAATTAGAATCAATTTTTCCACATATTGCACCCTTTGAATCAGGAATATCTCCAGAAAGTGGAATCATAGACTATCTGTGCCTCATCGATATTTATTCCCTTATGATCTCCATTATTAATTCCAATTCTTCTTGAACCATTGTAATAATTGGAGGAATCATTTTTTCTGTTGCGTTAGGTTCAGGCCAGTACAATTGATTAGTATCATCATTTAATGTAATTTTAAGACCAAATTTTTGATAGGTTTCAATTCCTTCTTTTATAGAAAATGATTCAAATGGCAATGACAAAAAACCAGTTTCTTTAATCATTGCGACAAGTTTGATTCTTTGTGAGTTATCAATTTTAATGATTTTTGGTGAGCTAACTTTTCCATCTTTAGTAATAGAGTAAGTAACTGTGCCATCATTTTTTATTACAATAATTTCTGTTTGGTCTGCAGTGATTCTATCAGTTATACCTGGTGAAACATTTCTAAGATGATGCGTGGTGAATTCTATTTCTGATTTATCAGAGGGATCTACTGCAGTTCTTGCTATTTCTGGTGCGGTGACCAAAGGAACTACAATTATTATTGCAAAAATTATTGGAATTGCACCACCAACAAGAAGAATAGGTTTTACCATTTTACTGCAAATATTGCTAATTTGCAAATAAACCTTGGTAATAGTTAAAATTCCCGCTCAATATTTGAATTCTTGTGGGTTCGTAGCCTAGCCTGGTAGGGCGACGGTCTCCAAAACCGTCGATCGTCGGTTCAAATCCGATCGGGCCCACTTACGATGTTTTATTTTTTAAAACATTCAAAGCAGAACCAGCTGTGAACCATTCTATTTGAGAAGAATTGTAAGAATGGTTAAGAATAATTTTTTCAGAATTTCCATCCGAGTGTTGTAATTCACATTCAAATGATGTGTCAGGTTTAAAATCAGTTAAACCTGAAATACTAATTTTATCATCTTCATTAATTTTATCATAGTCATTAGAGTCTTCAAATGTTAATGCAAGAATGCCTTGTTTTTTTAGATTTGTTTCATGTATTCGTGCGAAAGATTTTGCAATCACTACAGCACATCCCAAAAACCGAGGAGTCATTGCAGCATGTTCACGGCTGCTGCCTTCACCATAATTATTATCACCAACTATAACCCAACGCATATTTTTTTCTTTGTAACTTCTTGCAATATCTGAACAACTTTCAATATTATTCGAAAGAACACTTTTTGCTTTACCAACCTCATCATTGAATGCATTTACAGCACCTAGCAGTAAATTATCACTCAAGTTATCAAGATGACCTCGAAGACGAAGCCAAGGACCTGCAGGTGAAATATGATCAGTAGTACATTTTCCTTTTGCTTTTAAAATTAAATTTAATTTAGTAAAATCGTTTCCATCCCAAGAGGAAAATGGTTCAAGTTTTTGTAATCGGTCGCTTTTAGGATCTATCATTACATCAACATTTTCAGGATTCTCGGATGGAGAAACATAAACTCCCTGAGTATTTACAAATCCATTTGCAGGTACTTCAGGAGCAATTTCTGGTGGAGATAGTTTAATTTTTTTACCATCTTTTCCTTCAAGTGAATCCTCTAGTGGGTTAAATGATAAACTTCCTCCAAGTGCAAGTGCAGTTATAATTTCAGGACTTGCTATGAAATTCATTGTATCACGTTTTCCGTCATTACGTCCAGGAAAATTTCGATTAAATGATGTAACGATTGAATTTTTTTCTCCTTCTTTAAGTTCTGGTCTTTGCCATTGTCCAATACATGGACCACATGCATTAGCAAGAACTGTTGCACCAATTGACTTCAATGTATCAATTTGTCCATCTCTCTCAATTGTAGAACGAATTTGTTCAGAACCAGGAGTTACTAATAATGGAATCTTTGCCTTGATTCCATGTTTTTCAGCCTGTTTGGCAACACTTGATGATCTAGACATATCTTCATAAGATGAATTTGTACAACTTCCGATTAACGCAACAGATATTTTATCAATATACTCTTTTGAGTCTACTTCATCAGATAATTTTGAAATTGGTCTTGCAAGATCAGGAGTGTGTGGTCCAACCACATGTGGCTCAAGAGTTGAAAGATCAATTTCAATTACTTTATCAAAGAATTGTTCAGGGTTCTTTTCTACTTCAGGATCAGCTTGAAGTAATGTCATATGATCATTAGCAAGAGATGCAATTTCTTTTCGATTTGTTGAATTCAGATATGTTTCCATTCTTTTATCATAAGGAAATATAGAACATGTTGCACCAATTTCAGCACCCATATTGGTAATTGTTGCTTTACCAGTACAACTAATTGATTCTACACCAGGACCAAAATATTCAATAATTGAATTTGTACCTCCGGATACTGAAAGTTTTCCTGCAACGTAGAGTATAACATCTTTAGGTGCAGTCCACCCACTAAGTTCACCTTTTAGATAAACACCAATACGTTTTGGATAAAGTAATTCCCATGGCATCCCAGCCATAGTTTCTGCTGCATCAAGACCTCCAACACCAACAGCTATCATTCCTAAACCACCAGCATTTGGAGTATGAGAATCAGTTCCAATCATTAGACCGCCTGGAAAAGCATAATTTTCTAAAACTACTTGATGAATTATTCCAGCACCTGGATTCCAAAATCCAGCACCATATTTGCTAGATGCGGTTTCAAGAAATTTGTAAACTTCATTATTTTCATACATTGCTAATTTTGTGTCAGACTTTCCTTCAGTTCTTGCTTGAATTAGATGATCACAATGAACAGTTGTTGGCAATGTAACGGATTTCAAACCAGCTTGCATGAACTGTAACATGACCATTTGACCAGTAACATCTTGTAATGCTACACGATCAGGTCGGAGAAATACATAATTCTTTTTTTCATCTAGGAGTTTATCTAAAAATTCATCTTCAAGATGTCCAGAAAGAATTTTTTCGGTAAGGGTTAGTGGTCTTTTTAGTGTAGTTCTAAATTTTGAAATGTTTTTTTCTAATTTATCATATACGTTTTTGACCATTTCAGGAGTGGTTTCTATCGCAATTTTAGACAATATTTCATAATGGAATTTTCAGTTTATAAACGGTCAGTGATAGATTTTTTAGAATTTTAACATACAGTTATAAGAGAAAATGGAATATTTGCTTTGTGTTTTTATTATTAAAATGCCAATCAACTAGGAGATGTAACATCCATGGTTAAGAAGGGTTTTCCAAAATTTGGAATGTCACAAGCTGGGGCATATGTTACAGCATTGAAAAATTATAATTTACCAGATTTCATTCTAAAATTAGTCGCAAAAGATACAGACTCTGAACTTTTAGAGAGAGGACGAATAGATGATAGATTACAAAGTATGAATGACACAGCATTAGAATTATTGAACAGAATTTTTGTCGATTGTGAAGAAGATAAAAAAGGGAAATATGCACAGTATAGATTTTTTGCATACGTTTCTAGTATGTATCATAAATGTGAAGTTTTGATCAATGAAAGTATTCCAGGAAAATCTGGAAAGGAACACAAAATTCCAATTTCAATAAAAAGTAATGGGATGTATATGGCGATTGCATTTAACAAAGGAACAGGAAATGCCATAAACAAAAAAGATGTTGAAAAATTTTATGAAATTGCTGATGATGTAAAAAGTGGAGAACATGGAACACAACTCATTGATGCAATTTATGGTTCATCGGTAGGTTTCAAAGGGGATGCATTAATTGAATTAGGAAATCTTAGTAAATCAAGAAAAGATGATGTAGAAAATAAACTGGAATTCAAAACTGCAAATTTTGAAAATAGAATTTATTCAGTTGTAAAATGTTAATATTTTATTGTCGATATATCCATTGAAAGAAATTTTGGTTTATCTTCAGTAACTTGAAAATTTTCATCATATTGAATGAAAGGTAAATCATTGAAAAGATGCTGCGTCTGTAAATCATGAACATCTTCGATGTAACGCTTATGTTTTTTCTGTCTTAACATTTCATGTAAGATTTCATGACATACAGTAGTACAATTTTTTTCTGCAAGAAATAATTCATCATAACCATTTTTTGGTTTTTGCCAGAGAGCCATTCCAAAATTTTCAGCGTGAAACCCTTCACAGGTACAATCAGTCCAAAAAGGTCTAAAATGTGTTAGATAGAAATGATAAATTTCTTTTCCACGTTGACGGTGATCATCTAACAAAGTATGAGAATCCAGTTTTTGAAGTATACTGCGAGGTTCTGTAATCATTTCATCACATTGAATTTCATACGATATTGAAAAATTTTCTTTAATCCATTTTTGGAAGAATTTTGCCATGGATTTTACATATTCAAATTCCTCTTTACGATGTGGAAGATCCTCTTCTTTGATTACAAAAATAAAGTGTAAGAGCATTTTAACAAAAAGAGTAGTGATTAGGTTTGACCTTCTATTCCCATTAGGGTTAGGGTTGATCTAATCTTTTCTATTTTTCTAATCTTCCAAGTAATTGTTTCACGTAATGCTTCAACTGTTGACGATTCAATTTTTGCCAAAATGTCGTAAGCACCGAATGTGCCGTGAACTTCTATTACTCCTTCTAGATTTTTTAACTGACCGATAATTGCTTCCTCAGAACCAAGCTCACAGTTAATGAGTACATATGCTGTTGCCATAGTAAAACTACAAGGTTCATGTATATCAATTATCCTATTGGGAAAATTATTTATCAGATAATTTTAAAATGGTTTTCCAAATATTTGGAGGGACAGGCATGAAAGATAATCTCATTATTCTCAATAGTTCCCAATTTTTGAAACTTTTTTGAAGTTTCATTTCGTCAAGTGTGATAGGAGTTTTGAATAATTTTTTAAATTTTACATCTACAACAATGAATCGTTTGTTATCCTCTTTTGGGTTAGGGTATGGATCAGAAGTAATTGTCATTATTCCAACTGCCTGTCTTTCAACACCCGTATGATAATAGATAATTTCATCACCTTTTTTTGCATCACGCATAAACTTTAGTGCTTGATTGTTATGGATGCCATCCCAAACAGTTGTTTTGTCTTTTTTTAGATCAAGAATATGATAACCACGTGGTCCACTTGGTTCCTGTTTTGCAAGCCAATAATTTACCATTTCAGTCAAAATTATTTTTAGAAATCCACATTTAAAATTTTAAAAAATGTTCCCCGGTCCTGACTCGCAAAAAATCATTGGTTTTAGCCAAATCCTCATTTCAGATCTGAAACCGGGGTTGCCCGATATGTCGCAAACCTGGGTGAATTAGAAATCATTGTAATCATTACGATCTCGTCATCCTAATCCGTCTGAATGCGTGCTCTTTGGGCATTACTAATTTCAGCTAGTCAAATATTAATCCAGATAATTTTATCTCAAAACCTACTACAGAAGTTCTGATTCTGAAATTTTCTAATATATTAGAATCAATTTCTCCAATCTCTCCAACTTTCTTCTCATTTACAAAAATATCAGCATGCCTACCTTTTGAAAATAATTCATTATTTTTGGAAGTTTTTGTTTCTGAATTAATTTTGAAATTGGTTCTAAGAAGAGACTGCATTATTGCTTTAATTTCAGAATAACTTGTATCCTTGTACGCAATTATTATTGCCAAATTGATTGATTCGTCAATAGGTTTTCCTTTGGAAAATACCACACCAGTTTCAAATAATTTTTGTGGATATGATTCATGAATATTTTTTGAAAGATTATCTAACAAGCTAGGTAAAAGAGAATCACGAAGAATTGTGTGCTCTTGACTTTTTGAATCCAGTACAGAAATTATTTGAGATGAATCCCTTTTTGTCATTTCGTATAGAACTTTTTTACTTGTAAGACTAGAATTCATTGCTTCAAGGAATCCAAGACCAACTGCAGTTTGACTAATCAGTTTTGTTTTAATTGTTACATCATTTTTTTGACCAATTGTTGTAGATGGTGATAATTTTGGTTCGATGTTTGCAATTCCATATCCAAGTGCAATTTCTTCTGTCAAATCCATGGGACTGAATATATCAAATCTGTATCGAGGAATAATACAAGTAATTTTTTTACCTTTTACTGATGCATCTAATCTACATTTTTTTAGACATGTCACCATGTTTGATGGACTCATTTCTATTCCAATTATTTCAGAAGTGAATTTTGGATCATAGATCATGGTTTTTTCCTTTAGTTGAGGCGTAGAATTTTTGTTTCCAGTTATTTTTAATTCATTAAATTCAAATCCAGCAGTTTGTAAAATGGATACTACTACAGAAAGCATGTCTTCGGCTGCCTCCTTATCAATTCCGGTTACTTCAATTAGAATATTTTTGGTGTTTGATGTGACAGTTGTTAATGCAGAATTAATTATCGGAGGAAAGGAGATAGTGTTTTGGTCTGAATCAAAAATTATAGGCACATTTTTGGTATTTTCAATTACTGAACCATAATTTTGTCCTACCTCAGTATTGGCTAAAATTTCATTAATTGTTTGTTCAGTACTACCGTTTAACGGGACAAATTTGTGCTCTCTTGATACTGTTGTGTATGTTAAAGGAAAAGAGATCTTATCCGCATCATGTAATCCAATAGATGATTTTTTTCTTTTCCTTCCTATTCCATCATGCAGATCTTCTTGCATGTTCATCAATTGTTTTATTGCAACATCATCTAGTTTTCCATTACTTGCTATAATTCCAGTTACATATGGTCGAATCTTTGTTACAGTTGATTCAACCTTAATTGAATAATTTCCTTTTTTCTTGATGGGAGTTTTTTGAATTCCTTTTTTTATTCCTAATAGACCTTGTAAACCAGTTGCAATTCCATAATCTGTAGAGTAATCAGGTCTATTTGGACTATATTCAATTCTAATTTCATCTCCTTCTTCAGATTCAATATCCAAACCAAGAAATGGTAACACATCAAGAATTTGTTTACGCGTAACATTTCCAGAAACTAATTTTCTAATTCGATTAATGTTTAATTCAACAACAGGCAATTATACACTCCTCAACCAACTTAGATTATTGTTGTAAAATTCTCTGACATCATCTAGTTCATACTTTAGCATTGCAATTCTTTCAATTCCTCCTCCCCAAGCTAAAACAGGTTTGTCAATACCAAGTGGCTTTGTTACTTCAGGTCTAAAAATTCCCATACCAAAAAGTTCAATCCATTTTCCTAATTTTTCATTGTACACCATTGTTTGTAAAGATGGTTCAGTGTATGGAAAAAATGTTGGCCAAAATTTAATTTTTGTTAACCCTAATTTTTTATAAAATTCTTTTTGTATTCCCATTAAATCTCGTAATGTAGTATTGTTTCCAATAACAATTCCTTCAATTTGATTAAATTCAACAAGATGTTTGTAACTAACTTTCTCATTTCTAAATACTCGACCTAATGAAAATATTCTTGCATTTTCAGGTTTTTGTTCTGCAAGATGTTTTATAGTGACACAGGTAGTATGTGTTCGTAAAACCATTTTTTGTGATTCAGATAATTTCCAGTCATATTTCCAGTTTTTATTATGAGATGAAGATACATTTTTTATTTGAGATGAAGTAGCAGGATTTTTTGATTCTAGATTTTCTAGGTAGAAAGTATCTTGAAGTTCTCTTGCAGGATGATCTTGAGGAGTAAACAAAGCATCAAAATTCCAGAAACTGGATTGTGTCATGTTTCCTAAGATTTCAGAGAAACCAAGATTGACAAAAATTTCGCGTATTTCATCAATAGTATCTTGTAATGGATGAGTTCTGGCTGCAAAGACAGAAGGTACATCGGCTTCAACATCAATCGCCCCACTTGAAGACGCACTAGTATCAAGAGAAAGTGCGGCGTCGGTTAATGATATGGTTTTTGTTTTTTCCGAAGTTTCTATAATGTAATTTGGTCTAGAAAGTAAAATTTTCATAGCTAAAGGATTGGAAACTTGTTCTTGTGAGATAGTTTTTTGTCCTATGAATGAAAGAAGTTTTTCTTCAGGTGTTTCTATTGGTTTTTCTTTGATTGATACTAAAGATTCAGAATTATTTTTTTCAATTTTTATCCAACCATTTTTTTTAGCATTGGCAATTGCCACATTAAATCCAGCACCAGATAATGCAGAACGAATTTGATCAAATGTTTTAGGTTCATCTTTTAGCATATTGATGAGCTTTCGTTCAGGCAATCCATTTTTTAGAGAATCAAGTCCATTTGGACCTAAGGAGAAGGTTACTTTTTGAGATTCATCCACTATCGCCAAGTCCTTCAATCGTAACCATTCAATTCCTCTACGAACTTGATCAATTGAAAGTTCAGTATTTGTTGATAATTGCTCAGGAGTTTGATTTGGAACTTTTTGTAGTGTTTCTAAAATTTTTTTTTCTATATCATGAAAAACTTGTGACACAGTACAACGTCCCAAAAAGACTTTTTAAAGCTTAACCTAAGTCAAACTTGAATGTCATCAGATGAATTTGTCGTAACTCCATGGAACGTGGAAGGAGACATAGATTATGATAAATTAACTAAACAATTTGGAACTCAAAAAATTTCACCGGAAATTCTATCAAAAATAAAGCAAATTACAGGAGAAGATCATTTCATGTTAAGACGAGGGATTTTCTTTTCTCATAGAGATCTAAATGTTATTTTAGAAAATTTTGAAAAAGGAAAAAAGTTCTTCTTGTATACAGGACGAGGTCCATCAGGTAATACCCACATTGGTCACTTGGTTCCATGGGTTTTTGCAAAATGGTTACAGGAAAAATTTGATGTAAATATTTACTTTCAATTAACAGATGATGAGAAATTTTATACAAAATCTGACTTGACGTTGGAAGATACTGGTAAATTTGCATTAGAAAATGCCTTAGACTTTATTGCACTTGGGTTTAATCCAGAGAAAACAAAAATAATAATCAATACTAGAAATATTAAAAGATTATATCCTATTGCAGCTCAAGTTGCAAAGAAAATTAATTTTTCAAATACAAAAGCCGTATTTGGTTTTACAAATGATACTAATGTTGGGATGATTTTCTATACATCATTACAATCAGCACCATGTTTCATTGAAGATTTACCAGTGTTAATTCCACTTGGAGTAGATCAAGATCCTCATTTCAGAATTACCAGAGATGTTGCACCAAAAATAAACAAACCAAAACCAGCTTTAATACATAACATTATGATTCCATCTCTAACAGGACCTGGTGGAAAAATGTCAGCATCAGATGAAAAAAGTACTATCTATACAACAGATTCTCCAGAAGTAGTAAAAAAGAAGATTAACAAATATGGATTTTCAGGTGGACAAGTGGATATTGAAAAACATAGAGAACTGGGTGGAAATCCAGATATCGATGTCTCTTTTCAATATCTAAGAATATTCTTTGAACCAAATGATGAAAAATTAAAGAAAATTTATGAAGATTATAAATCAGGTAAAATGCTAACTGGAGAATTGAAATCAATTTTAATTGAAAAAATTAATTCATTTTTGAAAATACATCAACAAAAACGAGAAGAGGCAAAAAAGAATTTATCAAAATTCCTACTATCAGATGAATAAAGTAGAGATTGTCACACAAGACAAGTATGAAGCATTGAAGTTAGCTAGCTTAATTTTTGTGAAAGAAGGAAATGAAACCTTCATTACAGAAATAATTGATGTTTTTGAAACAGAGGTTGTAATTTCTATAAAAGATAAATCCGTACACAGTTTAGTGTTAAAAGATAAAGAACAAGTTTCTAGATTTACAGATTTCATGCAATCAGTTATTGAAAAAAAAGCCAAAATTATTGATACCTCAACAAATGAGGAATTTGTAGAAATTGTTAAAGAAAATCTAAACTAACGATTTATCCATTTCAAAACCTAATATTTCCTGAACCTTCAAGAAATAAAGCTGAGTGGAATAAGGCATTTGTGGCAAATTATTTTCAACTGCAATCATAAAATATCGAACTGCTCTTTTGGAAATATCAAGATTGAATTTCATTGGTAAAATTGGATCTTGTTTTACATTGATTTTATCTTGTAGCCATGGAGGAGCCATTTCTTTTGTATCAGTGATAACTTTCTGATACCAAAAAGAT
>JAOMDR010000018.1 GCA_028345575.1 Candidatus Nitrosopelagicus sp. | reverse complement strand
TTAAAATCCGGTCAAACCCCATATTGGAAAATTGAAGATGGGGTTGGAAAATTTTCCATACAACCTGGAACTCTTGACCCTGGAAAAAGACAATTAGATTCTGCATCTATTGATTTTGAAAATCTTCTAAATCGAAAGATTGGTGAAGACTGGGTGTTGAGATATAAGCTAACCATTGATGAATTCCAATTAGGTAGTGACTCTTCTTGGTCACAATTGTTAATTGGACTTTTTTCAAAACCTGCATCTGGAACTACATCTGATATTACACATGGAGATGCAAAACAATGGGGCTTAGGAACTGCATTTATGACTGGTGTCGAAATGAAACGTACAATGTTGATGTATGATTTGGGATTTTATGTGGAATGGCATTCTCAACCGGAAAAAGGAACCTTTGAAAACGAAAATGCACTTCCTGGTGAAAATAAAACATATTGGGTTGAATATAGAAAAATGGGAAATTTCTTGACTGTAAGTATTTTTGATGACAGTTCTTTTGAACGAGAAACACTAATTGAAAAAAAACATACGGAAGGCTGGGCTAATGCAGATGATCTAAAATATTTTAGGTTATTCCCCTTGATTGAAACAAACACTTCTGATGGAATAATTGTTGGAACTATTGATGATATTGAATTTTATAATAATAAACGATATGTGACTAAAAATTTTGATGAAAAAGAACTAGACGAAATGAAAACATTTGATGAACGACTAAAAGAATTGTTTGATAAACAAAACCGTTCAAATATTGACAATGAAAACAAAAAACTTGAAACTCTAAAAAAGAATTCAATTCCTGAATGGCTAAAATTTCCTGCAGGGTTATGGTCTGATTCCATATTATCTGATAAACAATTCTTTCAAATTATTGAATATTTGATCAAACAAGATATTCTTGCAACGCCTCTTTCTAATTATGCATTATTTGATGATACATACAAACCTCAGACCATCAGTATTCCTTTAGACCCTGAATGTACTAATTGTGTTGAAAGTAAATTGATTCATCTCAGATGGGTAATACCTGATGAACTTGCAAAAAAAGGTGCCAATCCTCAAATATTGATTCAAACTCCTGATGATGTAGTTACTAATCTTAGTACTACAAGTGCTGATTTTCTTTCTTATGAAATTACAAATGAATTTGCTCCTGGAATTTATGATGTTGATATAATATTCGCAAATGAAAAATTTAACGCTCCTTCATTTATGTTAGTAGAAAATGAAATTCCAAAATTACCATTTTGGGCAAAAAATGATGCAAAGAAATGGTCAATAGATGAAACATCAATTCAAAATTTTAAAGATATACTGAATTTCTTAATTCAAGAAAAGTTCATTGATATCGAACCTTCTGAATTCATAATTCCTGAAGCCATCACTCCTTTAACTCAAAAAGAAATTCTTTTATCATATTTTCCAGATGAAGATCAAAAAAATAAATTTGAACCATTCACTTGGAAATATTTTGAAGATTATTCACGCGGAATATTTCAATATCGAGCTCAACAATCTTTGTCTATGGAAACTTCTGTAGGAAAAATACTATATGATGTATCTAGGCCCTATGATCCAATATACAATGAGAATCAAGTTCCATACATCCTGATGGAATTATATCAATATGCATCAAACGACGATGCAAAATCATTTGTTGATAAATACCCACGTGTATACAATGCATTTTTTGATCAATCTGATATGAGTGGAACATCTGATTTAACTGGAGATTGTATGTATAACAACCAACAAAATTTTGTTGAGGCAAGTATGGATGAAGTACATATGGTGATCTGTATCTATGATGATCTTGCATTATTAATTACTGTGTACGAGGATTACCCAAATGTTAATTCATCTTTAGTATTCCAAATCGCAGATATGATGTTTGAAAAAATCCATAATGGAAATGAAACGCCGAAGTTAGAAAAAATTATGAAGCAAAATAGTTTTGAAGTTAAACCTGAATCAAAAAATGAATCTTCTTCCCCTGAATCAAATACTCCCTCACCTCAAAATGATTCTGAATTGTCTGGCGCTAAACTAGGCATTCAAAATTTTACCTGTATAAAAGATGATTTTGGCATGATTGAGATAAATGGTGAATTTGCAAATTCTGAAAAATTCTTTGATAGGATTGTTTTCAGTATAATTCTAAAGTCATATGATGGGACAAAATTAGCACAAGGTGATTCTGAAATTTTAGATGTTGAACCATTTGAAATACGTGAATTTGATGGATATGTGGAATTATCTGAACCATTCTACGAATGTAGCGCTGTTATAGATTGGACGAAATCTGAGTAACGTGTTCTAACCTTGTACTAATTCGAAAACCAAATCTTGTACTTCTTTTTAATAACACATTTTTAGAGAAATTTTATGCAAATACGAAAGTATGCAATACTAGGTTTATTCGCAGCAATACTACTATCTGTCCCAAGTTCAGGTCTTGCAAATGCAGAATCTGTTCCAAACTGGGTTAAAACTAACGCAGGTTGGTGGGCAAGTGGTGATATTGATCAACAATCGTTTATTCAAGGAATTGAATATTTGGTTAACCAAGGAATTATCTCAGTTCCTGTCCAAAAAGTTTCTGGTGAAAAATCAGAAACCGTACCTGATTGGATTAAAAATACCGCAGGTTGGTGGGCAGAAGATGCAATCTCTGATGCTGAATTTGTTAGAGCGGTAGAGTTTCTAGTTGCTGAGAATATTATTTCCGTACAAGTTGATGCATTAAATGAAATTAAAATGCCAACATCAATCGGCAAAACCATAACTCTTGCGAAGTCTCCTGAAGGAACAAACTTTGATGAAAAAGAAATGGATTTTTACGATGAAGATGATTATCAGTTTGCAAAAAAACATGGTGATGGAATGGCATACCCTGGTGTCGTAATTGACGGTGAAAGAAGTGCAGTACATGTTACTTATGCTGATACTGTCAACGGCGATACCAATATTTTATTTACATCAACATATGATGGTGGAAACACTTGGAGTGCCCCAACAATTGTTAACGAACCTGGTGAAGCAAGCCGACCTCACATGGCCGGTGGTGCAATGTTGCAAGTAGGACCAAATGGTGAAATTTATGCACTATATGGTCACTCTATCAAAGACAAAAAAGTCATGGATGAAGGATTTGGACATGGTTATTCATATTCAATTCTTGCACGTTCTGATGATGGTGGAAAAACATGGCCAATGCACACATTGATTGGTGATCCAAATACTCACTATCATGATGCTGCAAATGGAATGATGCATTCAAAAACATTTGAAAGCTTTTCTATTCGTGATGACGGACGTGTTTATGTCGCATGGCTAGACTCTAGAGGTCAACAAAATGGCGGTTATACAACCGGACAAGTACGTATGCAGCACTCTGACACTAACGGAGAATCATTTTCAAAATCCGTTATAGTCAAAAATAAAGTTTGTCCATGTTGTGCAACTGATATTTGTTCAAAAACTACAGGTGAAACATTTGTCCAATACAGAAATGTAGTTGGAAATTATGGTGAACCAAACTATCGTGATATTGTTGTCTCAAAATCTGATGACCACGGTGCAATCTGGAATCCTCCAGAACTTGTAGGTGATGACGGATATGAGACTAATGGTTGTGCTCACACAGTCTCCTCTATGGCGCTTGATAGTAATGGTTACTTGCATGCCGCATGGTATACCGGTGGTCGTTCTAATGCAGAAGGACCTGGTCTTTATTATGCAGTAAGCAAAGATGATGCTGAAACATGGTCTTATCCACTAAAAGTTTGGGGTGAAACATTCTTCCCTCCTGCTCACATCAAAATCACTGTTGGAACCGATGATGTCCCAAGAATGGCATGGTCTGATAGAACCGTTGATGGAGGAGCAGTCTATACTGCTGCAGTTAATCCAGATACTGGAAAACTCACTGAAGCACAAGAAGTTGGTGTTGGTGATAATGCTTGGATTAGTTCTGTAGGCGGTGTTACCGCAATGACTTGGAATAGTTCAAGCGTTTGGGTAGATGTAGACAAACTAGATGAAGATGGCGTTTTTGAAGACTGGAAGGATGGTCAATACTCTGGTGGAAATGTCAAGGATAAACAGACTAAAGGTGAAATCTTTGTTAGAATCTGGGATGACCGACTATAGGAAAATCCTATTTCTCACTTTTTCTATTCTCTTATTCACGTCTAGCGTAAGCGTTGCATATGCACAAGATGAACCAAAAACATACCCAAATTATCGTGCATATGATTATGACGGAAATACTGTAAGACTTACTGATCTTGAAGGTCAAGTTGTACTGCTAAATGTGTGGGCAACCTGGTGTATAGAATGTTTAGAAGAAATGCCGTACCTTAACGAACTTAACAAAGAATATTCTCCATCTGGTCTTAAAACATTAAGTGTAAGTATTGACACATTATCTCCTGATATCGTAAAAGAATTTGCTGACGATATGGATATGACCACTGACATCTGGTACGACCCTCGAAACAATGCAACTCGTGAATTTAGAATGATGGGTCCTCCTATCACACTTCTGATCAACGGAAACGGTGAACTGATTCATGAATGGAAGGGTCCAATTTTTGAAGGAACTGATGTTGAAATGCGAATTGAAAGTGCATTAGGACTAACAGGAATTGCAGAATCCCAAGAACAAATACAGAATTTTGAATTATCTCAAATGGATCAATTTAGTATCGGTGTGGCATTTGCTGCAGGTTTGTTGAGTTTCTTATCTCCTTGCGTTTTACCATTAATTCCTGCATATGCGTCATTTATCACCGGAATGAGTCTGAAAGAATTGTCTACTGCGCAAAGTTCCGATAAAACTGGAAAATTCAGTCAAGATGAAATAACAGAATCTACCAATGGACGAGAGGAAGTCGTTGGACAGTCTACCTCAAAATTTAGAATACAAACAATGGTACTAACAAAAGGACTTTTGTTTGTTTTAGGATTTTCAATAATTTTTGTCATATTGGGTTCTGCTGTTTCTTATGCAGGAACAATGTTTGATGAAGCGACATTATGGATTGAAAGAATTGGTGGAATCGTACTTATTGCATTTGGACTTCATTTGATTGGAATTCTAAAATTAAGTAAATTGAACATGCAAAAATCTATGAATTTTCAAAATCGCTCAACAAAAAATATCGGTTCATTATTTGTAGGAATGGCATTTGGTGCAGGATGGACTCCATGTATTGGACCAATTCTTGCAGGAATTCTGACTATGGCAGCTACCAGTTCAAGCTGGATTGCAGGAACATCGCTTCTAATTGCATATTCTGCAGGATTGGCAATTCCATTCATCATATCTGCATTAGCAATTGATCGTTTCATGACATTCTTTAACAGAATAAAGCGTTGGATTGGTTGGATTGAACGTGGCAGTGGAATGTTACTCATAGGAATTGGAGGTTTGTTACTTACTGGTTCGTTATCTGTTCTTGCAACATATTTTCCAAATACTGAGATTAATCTTGATTCACTTTTACATCCAATGTCTACTCTAAAACATACTAGTTAGAACAGAAACTTTGTGAATTAATTGAGTTTGATTCTTTTATTCTTTCAAGCTGTAATCTCTTGATGTCATCTATTCCTAGATATTTTTTCATTATCTCATATTCTTGTCTTTCAAATTCATCACTACTCATTCCTATGTAAAATTCAGCCTTTGCAGTAAGCATCGAGTTCTGCATACTTTCTTTTGGTATTCCATAAAAGATGTATGCTGCAAATTTTCCTTCTTTTAATTTATTTTCTGGAATTGTAAATACAAATGAATCATCTTCCAAAATATGAACTCCATCTGACATGACCATCCTATAATCTGTTGGAAATGGATTAATTTGATAAACCCACAGGATTGCCGGATATCCTTTTTGTATTCCCAAATTTACAGCCTTTCCTTCTTCAAAATTCACTTTACCGGAAATCACAATATTTTTTGATTCTTCCACTTGATTATTTTTGTGAACGATTTTATCAAGTGAGATTGTTTTATCACATGCAAAAAGATGTTTTAGTGACTCTGGAATCTCACGCTCTTCAGCAACACTTGAAGCCGACAAAGCGGGTATTACTCCTATAGATACTATCAAAGTAAACACTATTGATCTGTAAATATTGGATTTAATTTTCAATAATTAAAAGTAAATTATTGAAAATATAAGCGTCCAAACTACTAGTCACTAGTGCCAAGTCAATATTTTTAATTTTTGACTTTAGATAGAGCACTTAAATTATTTAACACAGACAAAACATCATGCCTAATTTTCAAGTTAGTGTTGTGATTGAAAACAAACCTGGAATTAGTGATCCTGAGGGTGACACTATACTTAATGATCTTGTATTAAAAGATAAAAACACAAACATCACCAAAATTCGTTCCGGCACTATTTTGAAATTTTCTATAACTGAAAAAAATGAACAAGATGCCAAAGATGCAATTGTCAAAACTTGTGATGAACTTAGAATTTACAATCCTTTGGTTAGTAAAGTCACTGCTACTGTAGAAGAAACTTAATTTCCACCAATGCTCTTTATTGTTCCGTCAACTAAAATTTGGTCTCTTAAATAACTTGCAAGATCTGTTTGGGTTATGACCCCTACTAGTTTCTCACTATCTAAAATTAACAATCGACGAATGTTATTATTCAGCATTTTTTGAATAGCATCTTCTATCGTAGTAGTTGGTCCTACTGAACGAAATTTGTATGACATGATTTCTGAAATTTTAATCTCACTTGCTTTCTTATCTTCTGCTGCAATTTTACGAACAAAATCACTTTCGCTTAGTACTCCTTGAGGTTTTCCTTCATTCATTATTACTAGAAAGCTAATGTCCTTTTCAGCAATAATCTTGGCTGCATCTTGTGCAGTCTTATCATTCTCTATTGTTATGACATCTTTCTCCATAATGTCTCTAATTTGTCCCATAATGGAAATGTAAATTTCTTGAAATAAAAACATGTCATCACGAAATCAAATTTATACCACGAATTCAATCATAAATTGTGAAAGTCGGGGTTATTGTTTTTCCTGGCAGTAATTGTGATCGTGACATGCATCACGTATTGACGGATGTTTTTAACTTAAATGCTGAATTTTTCTGGCATGAAAAAAATCTCCCACAAGATATTGATGCAGTTGTTCTTCCTGGAGGCTTCTCATATGGTGATAGATTACGTGCCGGAGTTATAGCTGCACATAGTCCAATAATTTCTGATGTAAAAAAATTAGCTGAAAAAGGAATTCCAATTTTAGGAGTCTGTAATGGATTCCAAATTCTTGTAGAATCTGGATTACTTCCAGGAGTTTTGTTGAAAAATGAATCTTTGAATTTTATGTGCGAATGGACAAATCTAATTGTAAATAATAACCAGACTCCTTTCACAAATAAACTAGAATTGAACCAAAAAATTCCAATTCCTATTGCAAACGGAGAAGGAAGATATTTTGTAGATGATGAATCTTTGAATGAACTAAAAAAGAATAACCAAATTGTTTTCTCGTATGAAAATAAGGTTAATGGTTCTGTTTCTCAAATTGCAGGTGTTTGTAATTCTGATGGAAATGTGGTTGGTATGATGCCTCATCCAGAACGTGCTGCTGAAAAAGCAATTAATCAAATTGATCATAAACCCTCTTCATTAATTTTTGAATCCTTGATTGAAACTGTGGGTATGAAAAATTGAGTTTTCAAGAACATGAAAAGCAGCATATTGAAAAAAATGTAAAACGAAAACTAACTGATACTGAATTACAAATACTTGCTGCAGAATGGTCTGAACATTGTTCTTACAAATCATCAAAAAAACATTTACGAATGTTACCCACTACTGGGCCTAACGTGATCGTTGAGAAAGGATATGATTCTGGTGTTTTAGATGTAGGTGATGGTTTTGTCGTGACGGTACATATTGAGAGTCACAATCATCCATCAGCTGTTGAACCATTCGGTGGTGCTGCAACCGGTGTAGGCGGTGTTATTCGTGATATATTGTCTGCAGGAACACGGCCAATTGCTTTGTTTGATGGATTAAGATTTGGAAATATTGAAAATGATGCACATGCACGATGGTTATTCAAAAATGCGGTATCTGGAATTGCAGATTATGGAAACTGTCTTGGTATTCCTACTATTGGCGGTGAAGTTGAATTTGACGACTGTTACAAAAATTACGCATTAGTTGATGTTGCTGCAGTTGGCTTTGGTAAAAAATCAAAATTAATTAAAAATCATGCTAATGTTGATGATTTAGTTTTATTGATTGGTGGTTCAACCGGCCGCGACGGCGTTGGTGGTTCTCAATTTGCATCTGATGCGTTAGAAGGAGAAGATCGTTCCGCAGTTCAAATCCCAGATCCATTTATTGAAAAATTAATCATTGAAGCAATTTTAGAATGTCGTGATGCAAACTGTATTAACGCAATGAAAGATTTGGGGGGTGGCGGTCTTTCTTGTGCAATATCTGAAACTGCAGAAAGTTTGGGAATAGGTATTGAACTTGATGTAAAAAATGTTCATTTACGTGAATCTGATTTATCTCCTGATGAAATAATGATATCTGAATCTCAAGAAAGAATGCTTATCATATCAGATCCAAATAATCTTTCAAAAATTAAAGAAATATGTGATAAATTTAGAATTCAATGTTCTGTAATTGGTACTGTAAAAGAAGATAAAATGATGCATGTAAAAAACGGTGATGAGACTATAGCATTGCTTCCAGCAGATTTTGTTGCACGTGGTCCTTTGGTGGATAGAAAAAAATCAAAACCAGAATATCTCTTAAAACTACCTTCTTTCCCATCATCTAAAAATGAAATGCCATTTTCTGCTATTCTATTAAAATTACTTTCATCCCCTAATATTGCAAGTAAACATTGGGTCTTCCGTCAATATGATCATGAAGTTGGAATTAGGACTGTCATAAAACCTGGATTTGATGGTTCTGTTTTACGTTTGGATAATGGAAAATTCCTATCTGTAAAAATTGATGGTAATCCAAAACATTGCTATATTGATCCAAGGCAAGGTGCAATTGGATGCTTTGAAGAGGCATGTAGAAATGTTGTTTGTACCGGTGCAACTCCAATTGGAATGGTTGATCATTTGCAATTTGGAAATCCTGAAGATCCTGAAATATTCTGGACATTTATGGAATCCATTGAAGGTATAACTGATTTTGCAAAATTTCTTGATGTTCCATGCGTGGGTGGTAAAGTTAGTTTCTACAATGAAACATCTGAGGGTCCAATCAAACCGACACCATTAATCGGAGTACTTGGATTAATTGAAACATCGCCTTTACTTCCAACTCCTCCCTCAAACGACGATGTAATTTTACTGGTTGGTGAAACAAAAGATGAACTTGGAGGTTCTGAATATTATGAATATATTCATAATTTTATTGGAGGCGTTGCACCAAAAGTAGATTTTTCAGAATCAAAAAAGAATATGAAATCTGTTTTATCATTAATCTCAAAAAATCTTATAAAATCTGTTCATGATTGTTCTAAAGGCGGTCTTGCTATTGGGATTTCTGAATTATGCATCTTCGGTAAAATTGGGTGCAAAATTGATTTAAAATCATCACTTTCATATGAAAAAATGTTATTTTCTGAAAGTCATTCACGTTACATCTTAGTTGCAAACAAAAATAATTTAGATACTATCAAATCTATTTTATCTGATGATCAATGTTCATTCTCGGAGATTGGAATCTTTTCTGGCGATCAGATTATCTTTGAATCTGGTTCTAACCAAATTTTGGAACTAAGAGTTGATAAAGCAGAAAATAATTATCTAAATTCATTGGGGAAAATAATTCAAAATGGTTAAAGAAAACTGCGGCGTAGTTGGAATTTACAGTGAAGGTGACGTAAATGTAATTCCTATGGTAATTGACGCATTACGTGCACTACAACATAGAGGTCAGGAGGCTTGGGGCTTGGCAATACCAAACAAGGCTCCATTAAAACGACTTGGACTTGTTTCTGGTTCATCTGGAGAATTTAAAAAAATTACCGAAGAATATGCATCACATTCTGCTATTGGACATGTTAGATATTCTACTGTTGGAAAAAGTGATCTTGAGAGTGCACAACCACTAAAAGTTAAGGATCTATGTGTTGCACATAATGGAACAATCTCAAACGTTGAAGAACTATCCAATCTTGTCGGCGGTTGTACTTTCACTCCACAAAATGCTAGTGACACACTTGTTGCAGCACAAAGATTAGTTTCATTAATTACTGAAAATGGAAAACTTGGAAATGCATTATCAATATTGAAAAATGAAATGGTTGGCTCCTTTTGTTTCACCTTTCTTTCTGATGACGATGCTGTGTTTGCTGCAAGAGATCCAAAAGGATTTCGTCCTATGGTTTTAGGTCACAAAGAAGATGGTAATGTACACATTGTGACTTCTGAATCCTCGGCAATTTCTGCAATTGGCGCAAAATTAGTTCGTGATGTTGTACCTGGCGAATTAATTAAAATTAGTAAAGAAGGTGGTTTTGAAACTGAAATGTTTTCTGATGATAAGAATCGTGCACATTGTTCATTTGAGTTTACATATTTCGCTCAACCCTCAAGCAAAATGGAGGGAACAAACATCTATCTTGCAAGAAAAAGAATTGGTCAATTCCTTGCAAAAAAATATCCAATTCATGATGCTGATGTTGTAATTCCTGTACCTGATTCTGCAAGACCTGCTGCACTTGGTTTTGCACAAGAGCTTGGAATACAATTTGATGAAGGTTTACTAAAGGATCGTTATAGTAAGAAAGGTCCGTTAAGAAGTTTTATCGAACCACATCAAAGTGATAGAGTAGAAATTAACAGATGGATTATTCCAATTCGTGAAGTTATTGAGGATAAACACATCATTGTAATTGATGATAGTTTGGTTCGTGGTACTAGTTCTAAAGCAATTATCAAAGCATTACGTCGGTCAGGAGCTAAAAAAATTAGCATGATGGTTACTTACCCTCCAATTAAATTCCCATGTTATGCTGGAATAGATTTCCCATCACAAGAAGAATTGGCAACATTTGATGGCGGTAAAGATCTTACGGATAAAGAAATGATTGAAAAAGTTCGTAATGATATTGGTGCAGACTTTTTAGGATACAACGATGCAGAAAACCTTGCAAATGCCGTTGGCATTCCAAAAGATTCAATGTGTTTCACATGTGCAACCGGCGATTATGCACCATTAGGAATAACCCCAAATTTTAATAAGATGAAACAGATGAAAAGTGTCTAATGGAAACTGCATACGTTTTAGTTCAATGTAAAATGGCACATGAAATGGAAGTACTAAAGGCATTGTTAGATATTGACTTAGTAAAAGAAGCAAAAGGTACGTTTGGTTATTATGATATATTTACAAAAATTCAAGGTGAGAGTTCTTCGGAAATTGAAGATATAATTACAAAACAAATACGTAATATCGAACATGTTACTGCAACTACTACGTTATCTATAATTCCAGAACAGGATTTTGAAAAATGAGTAAAGAAACACGTTCTATTGATAAGAAAGGATTTTCAAATAAATTTTTTGAAGAGTTAGACAAAGAACACGATAATGCAAAAGATTTTGCAAAACGACAAAAGGAATTAAAAGAAAAAAAGAAACAACAAAGCTGATTTTTGTTCTTTTATACTGATTTTGCAAGTAGTTTACAACCAGATTGAGAGTGATTCTCATCCTTCCTGCAAGTTAGGCTGAATCACTCTCATCTCGGGGTGTTAAATAGTAATTTTGTAATGATATGCCATGAAATTACGATGTACTTCTTGTGCAAAGTTTTGCTGTGATGGAAAAACGTGCAGTTGTACCTGTCACAAAAAATCATTCAGCCGCACAAATTCTTATCTTTCAAACGTAATGGACGTACTAGCAAAACAAAAAATCAAGAACGTACAAAAAATTGATCTAAGTTGGCAAAATAGCATTCTTGGTTCTATGATGAGACTTGAATAAGAAAAATCTATTATTCTACAAATGATATAATGTGTTGGTTTAGACTTATTTCAGATTAACATCCTGTATTATTCTTCAAAATTCAAGGTCATGGCGAACGTGCTATGATCTTCATGTTATCATACTTACGTTCATTATGTGTCAGTTCATCAAATTCATTGAAGCATTTTTGTTCTTCAGCTTCTTGTCTTTTCTCACATTGATCATTGTCAACACAAGGATTATCCAAATGCTCACTAATGATTGCCCTACATTCTCCAATTTTATCAAGTCTGTTTTGTTCGTCAATATCCATGTTTACAAGAATTGCAACTATTATCAAAATGCTAACAATTCCCACTATGATTTGGTTTCTTCGTATTTTTTCCAATTTCTAAAGTATACTTGATACATGTTATTCTTATCCATTTGGATATAGACGTCAATGTTTTTCTTAAATTATTGTAATAGTTAGACAGTACGTGAATCAAATTGTATTTGCAGGTATGATTGCCTGTTTTGCAATCGGGTTTTTGGTATTAGTTACTGGTGTATTTTTGCATACGACAACATTGTTCGATTACAGTCTTCACATATCTGTTGGAATACTCTTGATTTTGATTGGACTTGTATTAAAATTTGTAAAAACTTGGGATTGGAAACAAAGATTTTCAGATCAATAGATAGACGTTAATGTTCCAAGTCCTAGTTTGTATTGATTTTTTGCTGTATAATCCGACAAATACTTACAAAACTATTATTCTAGTTTTTTGTTGTTTTTTAATGGTAAATAAAATTCCTATAATTGGAGGAATTGTAGCTGCTGTTACAGGCGTTGTATTTGTCATATTTTTCACGCCTAATGGTCTTACACAAGAAGAATATTCCCTGTCTGTTGATCCAACAAAAGAAAAACAGAGCTTGTTTATAATGGCACGTGTTTCTTTAGAAAACACTGGAACTAAACCTCTAACAAATGTCGAACTAAATTTTGGTGATGGTGATAAAATATATCTTGGAACTTTAAAACCTGGACAATACGAAATCATTTCTCCGCCTCAAGGAAATTCATTACAATTTATCATTGTAACTTCCAGTGAAGGTGTGTATGTAAGTAAAGTTTATCGTGAACCAATTGCAATGCCTGGGATGATGGGGTCTTAGATGATATGAAATTTCTTAACTCTGGTAAAGTAAAAGATGTTTATGATATGGGTGATGATACTTTATTATTCAATTTTAGTAATCGTGTATCTGCATATGATGTTAAATTTAATGATGAAATTCCTAAAAAAGGCAAAGTATTATGCAAATTTGCAAAATTTTGGTTCGAACAACTAGATGTTGATAATCATTTTGTAAAATCACATTCAGATACCGAAATAATTGTCAAGAAAATGGAAATGTTGCCGATAGAATGTGTTGTACGTGGCTATTTCTATGGTAGTTTAGTTAGTAGATGGAAGTCTGGAGAGATTACTTTACCTGATAACACTGATACAACTCTTGCTGCAAAACTTTCTTCTCCATTATTTGATCCTACGACAAAGTCTGAACATGATATTCCTATAACAAAGGATGATGCAATAAGACAAAACCTTGTAACATTAGACGACTATGAGTGGTTATCTGAAAAAACCATTCAAATTTACAATAAAATGTCCTTAATTGCAGATGCTGCGGGATTCATTTTGGCAGATCTAAAGTTAGAATTTGGAAGACTGAATGGTAAAATCACACTTGGTGACTCTATAGGTCCTGATGAGTACCGTTTATGGCCCAAATCTTCTTACAGTCCTGGAAAAATCCAAGAAGCATTTGATAAACAACTTCTTCGTGACTGGTTAACTGAACATGGGTATCAAAAACAATTTGAAAATTCAAGAGCGATGGGGCAAGAACCTGTTGCTCCTGCAATCCCTAGCGAAATTATTCAAAAAATGACTGATAGGTATACTGCAGCATACGAACGCACTACTGGTCACTCTCTTTAACTCGATTTCTAAATACTATATTTTCCCTACATCCCACCTATTTTGGCTGCATTGCTCTAATTTTGTGGATTTTTCCCCAAAAATCTTGATTTTTGAACCTCTACTGATTTTTTTGTAACAGTATTAATGTTATTGACACCACTACGAATATTATAGTATGTGTTACAATAATAATGCTAATGCTACTATAATTATACAGTCTGCTACTAGATTTTTAATTGCATAAAAAAAATAACGGATTTGGACAAAAAATACTGATACAGATAATTTTTAGCTAAGATCTATAGAAAAAACAACATGTCAACAATACTCGAAAAACCAATATCGGTGAATCGTACACTTGCAACAAGTCTGGAGCATGCAAAAGCTATCGAGGACCCCGCACGAGCAAAAATTCTGCAAATGCTATATCGAAAACATCTTAATGCAGAACAAATCACGGCTCAATTAAAAAAAAATGGATTCAAAAAAGCCCTTACGACAACTAGACATCATCTAGAAATCTTGAAAGGCGCTGAATTAATTGAAGTGGTGAAAATCGAAGAAAAGCGTGGTGCTATGATAAAATTCTACGGTACATCGACCAAGTTTCTTGACTATGAAACCCCAAAAGACTTTGAGAAGAAATACTCTACAGTCATAAAGTCTACGTCAAAGCATATTGAACAACTTCTAGACGGACTTTCAAAAAAGACTGGTAAGGCGAAAAACTCTCAAAATAAGCAGGAGTATAGTCAATACTTGATGATGGAGATTGTAAATCGTGCAGTTACAACGGTCTTTGAAAAAAGACACTGATTACAATACCTCTATGATCATCTTGCCCTTGGTTTGCGGGTTTTGAAGGAGACTGACCAAGTCTCTAGGTATGTCACTGGATGCCTTGTCGCAATTGATAGCGATAGTACGTGAGCATGTGAATGCGCTCTTACGCAGTACTATGTCGCTTACATGCTTTAGCGTTAGCTTTTCAGAACCATGACCTTGAATTTTGAAGCTAAATTTTCCTACTTTAAGCGTGAATGATATTTTTGATTCTGGATTTTGTATTTTTTCCTTCATTTTTTCAGGTAAATCTATACATGATATGCCTGAATTTACGCCAACAATACAATCTCCTTGAGGTGTAAGGCTGTCATCTTTGGTAATTTCCAAAGTTTTCTCATGTAGTGATAAAACTTGTTCATGTCCTGTGAATGGTATTGTCAACTTCATGATATTTTGAAATTTTTGAGACATAAATATTCAATTTGTGTTATTTTAGTATGGATTCAAAGGCTGAAGTTCTTCTAAATGGTAAAAATTTGGTTTTTTTGGCCACAACCATGCCTGATGGTTCACCTCAAGTCACTCCTGTGTGGGGGGATTTTGAAGATTCTCACATACGAATCAATACTGCTGAAGGTAGATTAAAGCACAAAAACATACTACGTGATCCTCGTGTTGCAATATCTGTAGTTGATTCTAAGAATCCGCTTGATATGACCTCGATTAGAGGCAAAGTGGTCGAAATAATCCCTGATTATGAATACAAACACGCTGATTTTCTAACAAAACAGTACATGGGAAAAGAAAAATATCCTTTCAAGCGTCCTGGTGAAAAAAGAATCATTCTCAAAATTGAACCTAAAAAAATATTCGTTCTTCCTCATCTCCCTATGAACGAGGAGTAACAATAAACAATATTTCTTAATTCGAATTTAGAAACATTACTTATCTTACACGGTAGGTTTTGCTATCACTTAAAGCAACTTTTGACATAATGTATGCGTGAAACCAAACAATAATGAGCACGGAATATTTTCAAATTCAAAACCACAAAGCATTCCAAAGTTTTGGTATCCTTTGACTGCTGGAATTATCAGTATTTGGATAATTTTTTCATATTTTTTGATGTAATTTAGGGGGTTTAGCTTTCGTGACTAACTCAAACTAACACGGTATGTTGTAATGGGTAATGGTGGTGTTTTGAGCATTGGTTCACATATCTACGAACAAATGTTCAACCCCCCATGTTTTTTGATGTTTTTGAAAATATGGTCTATTCGTAAATTGATAATGATATGGAGGGGGTTTAGCTTTTACGAACAAATTAGATTTTTTCAATTAAAATGTCTTGATCAAAAATCTATTCGTTTTTTCACTCATTTCAATAATTTCTTCTAGCGCTTTGAAGAAAGATGGCTGGTTTAGATGTTCTTGTTTATCTAAAATGATGTAAACCCCCACCTTTTTCTTTCCATCTTCTTCTAAAAATTTACCTACTGCCTTGATTGAATAACAAAAATCATCAATTTTTTTCTTAAAGTTTTCTTGTTCTATTTCATTCAATTCTCTGAATCGAATTAATTGTTTAGTTTTCATTTCAATCTTAATTCCTATGACCAGGATATTTTCTTGGGTCTTTGGCTCAAATACTTCTGTGTCATTTCCTAATCCATCTGAATTATTTATCACAATTTTGAATGTAGCATCATCCGCTTTTGCCTGATTGAAATCATAATTTTCATGTATCAACCATCTTTCTACATTATCTCTTAGACGTGACATGAGAACATAAAACAATTCATGTTATAACTAGTTTAACACGTTGAAACAAAGAATATTTCTAAACTCGAGTTTAGAAACATTTAGATATTTACGCTGTAATTTTGCTCAAAGCTTCCTGTTGAAAATAATGAAATATTTACTATCACATTGATGGCTGTTAGAATAATTCCCACCCACAAACATTTTTTTGCTTTTTGAGGATCATCTCGTCTTATTGCAAAGTATGCAATTATTCCGCCTATTAGACCAAAGAAAATTGGGACCAAATACCATGCACGTGAACGAATTTTCTCTGGATACATTATTTTTCAGAAATTTTTTCCTCTATTTACTTTTTGCAAGCTTTTTTTGTATCTGTGTAATTTCTATTTCTACAGTTTCTAATGGATCTTCTGTAACGTTTCTTTTAATTGAAAACATCTTTGGTTTTTCAAAGTCTTCCGTACAATCAGGGCATGCATATACCAAAACTCTGTGCTCATTTGGTGCTTTTGGGTTTGATAATCTTGGATAGTAAACTAGTCTTGCGCCACAATCGACACAATATCTGTTAGCCCTTCTAGTTCTGGCCAATGTAACACTCCTGCATACTTTCTATAATGGATCCAATATTAGATCGCTCCTGTCTAACGATCTAAACTAACAACGTGCAAAAAACCATCTAACTAATTTTGAAGATTGAAGGCGCCGTGTATCAGATTTGAACTGATGACCAATCGATTAACAGTCGAACGCTCTACCAGGCTGAGCTAACGCGGCATAATTTTTTTCAAGTAAAATGCGATTTAATCCTTCCGACGAATTAATTTGGATTGAATTTTGTGAAAAAAGCAACAATATCGTCTGAATGTTTTTCAACAATTTCAACAATTTCCATATGTTCTTCTGCACTTGGTTCTCTCTTATGATATACTTGAAATGCACTTAGTGCTGAACCTACCATTTCTCCTACAAAAAAACCACACAAAAAATCTCCTGTATTCTCACACTTCCACACATTTCCTATTCTAGGAGACGCTCCTGCATTTTTGTATAATTCTAATGTCTCAGAAACTAATTTTTCAGTTTGTTCTTTGAATTCGTTATCTAGGGTCAATTATTTTAAAATTAATTATCGATGCCTTTTTTCTTTTCGAATTTATAGACTCCGTCTAAAAATACACGATGATCTTTATTTTTTACTCTTGAACCATTTTCAATTTCTGCTGCTGTCTGTGAGACATCAGTTAAAACATGACCTGTAATTATCACATCATCTCCTTTTGGAACAACTTTAGTATCGCCCCAAATCTTTGTTTTTCTTGCAGCACGTTCACCTTGAAAATTCTCAATTAGAACTGTTTTACCATCAACTTTCACGGTAATAGGAAAGTGTGAAAATACAATTTTCATTTTAATTGTATATCCTTCTACAACTCCTTCACATAGATTTCTGATAAGTGATCTCGATGTATTCATAATTGCACGACTTTTATCTCTTGTACCTTGTGCTTTGAAGAGTACTTTATTATCAGTAACATCAATTGTCACTGGAATTTTTTTGAAGCTTTTCCATGTTTTTCCTAATGGTCCTTGAACTGTTATCATGGGTCTGTCATATGTGACCGTAACTCCTTCTGGAATCTCTAATTCGGCTGCTAGTTTATCTATCTGACTAGTAGACATAACCTATCAAAAATCCTCCTAACCCTTTGTTAGATGCTTCGTGATGGGACATAACTCCTTGGTTTGTTGTAACAATTAACATCCCTCTGTTAAATGATGGAAGATATTGTTTTTCCCATTCTAAATATTCATCTTTTTTAACTTTGAATCTAGGACTGATTGCACCACATTTTGTAATTTTTGCCATTAATTCTATTTTGAATTTTCCGCCTCTGTTATCTTCGGTTCGTTCATAATCTTTGATGTACCCGTGTTCTTTTAGAGTACTCAGTGCCTCTTTTGCAATTTTTGATGTTGGGAGTACAACACATTCTGATTTTCTTCTGGCTTCGGTATTGTAAATTGTTACAAATAGGTTTGCTAGTACGTTCATTGCCGGCATATCATATCACCTTAATTTTTTGAATCCTAGGGAAGTTGCAACTTCTCTGAAACATTGTCTGCATAAATGTAGGTCATATTTTTGAATTGATACATAACATCCACATCTTTTACACCATCTTGCACCTCTACCATATCGTTTTTCATTTGATGTTCCTGGAATACTTTGTTTTCTAGGTGTGTAGCCTGTTCCTCTGTCGCCATATGATCTATTTTTTACCATTATTCCACACTAGCTCCGAATTCTTTTGTTAGATATGCTTTTGCCTCATCTGGGGTGATTCTGTGATGTTTTCCAACACTTGCTTTATGCTTGCTTCTAGTTGCAATTGAAAATCCAGGTCTCACTAATCTTACTGTGACATTTAATCCTAAAATTCCAATTTTTGGATCGTATTTTATTCCTGGAATGTCTATATGTTCTAAAATTCCAAATGAAAGATTCCCCATATTATCAAAGGAACGACCGTTTACCCTATTTCCTTTCGCTTCTAGCAATCTTTTTAATAATTCTCTACCGTCGTTACCTCTTACTGTTACTGCTGCTCCGATTGGTTCGCCTTTTCTAATGCCCCAATCTCTAATTGCTTTTTTAGCAGGTCTGTCATTTACTTTTTTATTAGATATCTGAGTTAATGCTTTTTTAGCAATCTCTACGGCGTCTCCTGATTTTCCAAGTCCCATGTTAAGGACAACTTTTTCCAATTTAATTTCCTTCATTACATTTTGTACTTCTTGTGCCATAAAATCACCTAATCTTTATCTCCGGTTTGTCTTTTCCAATTGGCATTACCAATCTTGCTGGAATTTCAATTTGTCTTTCATCAAATGTAATGTCTAAACTTTTTGGAATACTAAATGTTCCTTCTTTTATTTCATCCACTTTTCCAATTTTTCCTGCATTAACACCTTTTGTAATTAAACAGTTCATTCCTTTTTCTAGTTTAATTACGGATAGAATTTTTATATCTGGTATTTGTAATACGCATGTATCTCCAACTGATACTGCAGTTTCATCTATCAATGTTTTTCCATCATGGAAACCAAGTTGTGTTTTTCCATTCTTAATTGTGGTTTTTGATTTTACTTGTACAAATTTTCTTGTTTTTTCAGCATCATCGATTTCAATTGGTTTTAGTAATGTTCCTTCTTGTGGTACTAATCTGTATATTTTGTTAGCTCCTTCCAGTTCTACTACGTCCATTAAACCTGCTCCATGATGTAGTGATTTTCTAATTACACCGTCTACTTTTATTTTTCCTGAATAAATTACTGATTTTGCCTCTCTTAAACTGGTAACAATTTTCAATGTATCTCTTAAAAATACTGAGATTGGTATCGATGCGTGTTTTGATTGAGCTCCAGGTTTTACCGTAACTACAAATCGTTTATCCTTTCTGGTAATTCCCCAGAAGAGTGGAGCCATCTGTCTTTTGAGTTTCTTACTGCCTGCAATATGTACCATTATTCTTCATTAGCTCCTTTCTTTGTTTTGGTTTTTGTTGCTTTTTTTGTATCTTTCTCTACTTCTTTCACTTTTGGCGTTTCTGTCTTTGGTTTATCGTCTGCTCTTGCAGCTGTTGCCTTCTTTCCTTCTAATTTGTTAATTCTCCATTTATCTCCTGAATCTAATCCTGTCAAAATGATATTTGTTGTGTGAACATACACGTCAAATTTCTCTCCTTTCAATTTCTCTTTTTTCACTCCTTCTATGTTTACTCCTCTATCTGGAATTGATATTTTGGTAACTTTTCCATCAACTCCTGCAAATTCCCCTCTTACAATACTTGCAGTATCTCCTTCTATGATTCGTACACTGCGTTTTCCATACTTTTTTCTTAAATCTTTTGAAAGTGCACACGATAATTGTTTACTTGCTGTTTGCATAGCTGCATAGTAAATTTGATGATTTCTTGTTTTTCTTGGAAGTGATGATCTGTTCATATTATACCACCATTTTTGCCAAATTTGCTATTCTTGGCCATTTTTCTGTAACTTCTGATGCAACTGGACCTTTGATGTCAGTTCCTTTCATTTCACCCTCAGGTGTGATTAATACGCCTGCATTATCTTCGAATTGAACTCGAACTCCATTTGGTCTATGAACTACATATTTTTGTCTAATAATTACTGCGCCATGAATTTGTTTTCTTAATTCTGCCGGTCCTTTTTTTACTACGACATTACAAAAGTCCCCTACAGAAGCTGCAGGAAGTCTTGATGTTCTTGTTTTATGCTGATGTACGTTAACTACCTCGATAATTTTTGCGCCTGAGTTATCCGCACAAGTGATGCGTGCACCTACTGGAATTGATCTTGTAATGTATGGTTTGAAATCTTCTACACCTTTACCGCCTTTACTACGTGCTCCGCCCATTATTCTTTAACCTCCACTACTACAAACGATACGGATTTTGCTATTGGTCTACATTCTGCAGCGACAACTATGTCTCCTTCGTTTACTTGTAAGTTTGATGGCACGTGTGCATGAATTCTGCTAGTACTTCTTCCATACCTCTTGAATTTACTAAAGTAAACTGGAGCCTCTTTTTGAAGTACAACTGTATCTTTTCCTTTTGATTTAACAACTTTACCTTCAAATAATTTACCGCGAACAGGAAGTGTTCCGTTGAATGGATTTTTTTTATCTCCTTCACGTGGTTCTTCTTTAGGGGCTTTTACATTAATTCCAATATTTCGTGTCATGCTAACATCTCCAGTCTTTCATGTGGTCTTTTGTTCAATTTAGTTGAATCTGTTTGAATTACTTCTCCATTATTGCTTAATTGACATATGTTTTTTGGAATACTTCTTTTTCCATTTTTTGTATTCATTACAATCATATTTTTTGTTTCCATGGTAATTTTACCATTAATTCCAATAATTTCATTATTTTTTGAATCTGAAATTGTTACTACTTGTCCAATTAAATCAAACTCACATTGTGTACTTAGATTCATTCTTTTTTTACCTCATTTAGTCTTGTTAAAAGCCTTGCAACCTCTCTTCTAACTTTTCTAATTTTTCCGGTTTCTTTTCTGAGTGTTCCTTTGGCATTTTCAGTCTGTAATTTTGATAATTCTGTTCTCATTTGCTCTACTCTATCTCTCAGGTCTTTTTCACTTAATTCTCTGATTGATTTCATTTTTAGCATACCCATTATTTCATCTCCTCCTCTGCATCCTCCATGGTATCTCCCATTTCTTTCATCTTTTCTTCTTCAATTTTAATTATTTCTGACTCTGATTCTGCCTTTGCAACTGCATCGTCTGCTTCTTTCTTGATTCTAACTTCTTCATCTTTTTGTTCCTGTGTTTTTCCTTTCATTTCAAATTCTGGAATCAATTTTTCTTTTTTAGCAATTCTTATTCTTACGCCAATTAAACCCATAGCTGTTTCAACATGTGCGATATCTTCTGATACTATAACGTCTGCATGATGCCCTGCTCTTGGTAAAATTCCCTGTCTGTGTTTTTCAAATGCAGATCTATCTCCTCTTAATTTTCCTGAAATTGTAATCTCTACTCCCATTGCACCTCCTTCCATAATTTGTTGAATTGTCCACATTGTTGCACGTCTAAATGCTGTACCTCTTTCAAGATGTGATGCCATTCTATTACACATGACTTCTGGCGATAATTCTGGTTTTGTAATTTCTTCAACTGCAATTTGTGGATTTTTTAATCCAAAGTCTGATTCTAGTTTCTCAGTTAATTCTTTAATCCCTGTTCCTTTTCTACCAATTACAATTCCAGGTCTAGTTACATGTAAGACCACTCTAGTACCTGTTGGTGTCTTTGAAACTTCTGCATTTGCAAACCCTGCATCTTTAATTTTTGCTCTTAGATAATCTTTCAACAACATCATGTTGTAATTATCTTTAATGACATTCTTTACTGCAGACATTTCTAAAACTCCTGTGCCACCAATTCTACGTGTGTTAATACATCGTTCTTATCTGTTGCACGACCTTGGGCTCTTGGAATGAATCTTTTAATCACGACACCTTTGTGGGTTGTTGCATTTATGATCTTTAATCGGTCCATATCCATTCCTTTGTATTCTGCATTTGATTCTAAATTATCTAATAATTTTAAAAATTCACCAGCCGTCTTCTCTGGATATCTTCCTGACATCATTCCTGGATCACTTCTATGTCCTACTTGATTTTTGAATCTTCTAAATGGTATTGCTCTTTCTTTTGCAACAACACTTAGCATGTAATCTCTAGCCTTTTCAAGTGTAAGTCCTTTGATTGCTTTTGCTGTTTCCCTAGCATGTTTATGTGAAATCTTTTTTTCACGAATTGCAGCTCTAACATGCTTTGTTGCATCGTAATTTTGAAATGCGTAATTGTATCGTCCCATTTTAATCACTTTAGTGGCACATACAAACTAGATCTTGATGCTCCTACTCCAGGTGCTCCGTGATTCACTCTCTTGTTTGTAATTGCGTATTCTCCTATGTAATGTCCAACCATCTCTGCTCCGATTCCTATTGGTTTGAATTCTTTTCCGTCAAAGACGTTGATTGTAGTTCCTATCATGTAAGGTAAAATTATTAGATCTCTTTGATGTGTTTTGATTGGGTTTTTGTTCTTTCCTTCTTTTGCTTCTTTAATCTCTGCAATCAATTTCTTTTTGTTATCTGAAAGTCCTCTTTTCAATGATCTTCTTTGTCTTGCGTTTAGCAATACGAATAATTCATCATTTGGGAGTTTTTGTAACTCTTCTGTTGTTTTTCCTTTAAAGCTGTTTACTACTTTAACCATTTCTACATATCTCCTTGCAAAATTCTGATTTTATGAGTCATTTATACTAATCACATCATTCCAACTTTATTTGCCAAGTCTCTTGCTTTATCTGGAGAATTAAATCTAACAAATGCTTTTTTCCCATAAATTGTTCTTGCTGTTTTTACGTTTAATGCATCTTCATTGTACAGTACTTTTACGGCTTCAATTATCTGTGATTTTGTTGCTTCTTTTTCAACTAAAAAGCAAATTTTTTGTTCATTTTCTACTAATGCATATGTCTTTTCTGTAATGTATGGTCTTAGAATAATTTTTGTTGCAGCCTCTACGTTCATTTCAAAGTCACCATTAATTCTAGATGTCGTGATCTAATCTCTGCAATCTCTTCGATTGCTTTCTTTGAGAATACTGTTAATCTAATCAAAGTTCCACCTGGTGCTAAATTGAGAACACTTAGGTTCTTTGCTTCACACACATCAATTCCCTTTATAGCTCCTGCTGCTTTTGAAATATTTTCTGATTTTGATACTACGAATAATGCACTCTTTCCTACCTTTGAAACTCTGCCTCTTAATGCAACTTTGCCTGTTCTTCTTTTTCTGTTTTTTAATCTATTAACATCTTGTGTAATTTTCAAATCATCTAGAACTTTAGTTAATTCTGATGTTTTTGCAATTTTCTCTATATCGTCTGAAACTATTAGTGGAAATGCCTCGATTCCTTCTACTCTGTGACCTCTCTTTTCAACTAATTCTTTTGATGTCGTTGCAGATAGTGCTGAACATAATGCTAATTTATTCTCTTTTTTGTTAATTTTTTTGTAAATAACTTTAGCCGCAATTGGTGGATGTGCTTGACGTCCTCCTCTGGTTGATGCAACCTCTCCTGCTTGTCCTGATCGACCTCCTCCGCCACCTTTGATTTTAGCAATTCTTGCAACACCTCTACCGGTTGGCGGATCATTTGAATCTGCAACTACTTCCATTCCTGCTGTTGGTTTTGTAGAATGTTTTTGGAAAGAATGTGTTTGTAAGTTAATGAATGCTCTATGAATTAGTGTACGGTTAACTTCTGTCTCAAATACATTTGGAAGTTCAATATCGCTGTCTTTCTTACCATTTATGGTTAAAACAGTTCTTTTCATTAAATTACAACCTCCAATACGTTTGGTTTTACTACTTTCTTTGGTTCATTTCTAATCTGTTTTCTAAGTTTGATTAATCTTCTATATGTTCCTGGAACTGAACCTTTTACAATTATGAAATCTCCTGTAACGTTTCCAAAATGCTTGAATCCTCCGTCAGGATTTATTTTAAATTCTTCTTTTTCCGTATTACTCATTATCATTATTCTTTTATCATATTCTACTCTTTGATGGAATCCTGTCTGTCCTGCTCTTGGAACTGTGTACATGACGCTCTGTGGTGAAATAGGTCCAAGTGAACCAATTTCTCTGACAGTTTTTCTTGATTTGTGCTGTTTTCTTTTTGCACCCCATCTGTAAATTACTCCTTGCCATCCTTTTCCTTTTGTAATTGCTGCAGTATCCACATAAGTTCCACTTTCAAATACTTGATCTACTTTGACAGTTTTCCCTAAGAGATCTTTTGTGAATGCAAACTGTTTTGGAATGTCTCCTCCTTCTACTTTGACTTCGAAGATGTAAGGTTTCTTCATTTCTAAATTAACGTCAACTGGAGTTGTTGTGACAATTGCAAAAATCTCTTTAATTTTTCTTAAATGTTTTTCTGCTTCATCCACCGGAGTTCCTTCTGTTTTAATTTTTAAATTATTTTGTACATTTTTTGGTAAATCTTTTGCAAATGAATCAAATTCTGCATTTCTAGTATGATTGGTATCTACCGAATATCCTCTCATTCCCACTATGGTGATTGGCGGTGTTGCGATAACTGTTCCTAGTGTTACAAGTTGTTTTCCATGACTTGGTGTATGTTCTCGGTCATCTATGCTGACTAATTGCACACATCCTGCTTTGTATCCTGCATGTGCAAGTAATCTTGGTTCATCACTGTTTACTTTTGGCCATGCTCGAACTCGCGCTTCCATACTTTTTGCACGTATTCTAGGAGAATATGCTAAACTTCCTCTTCTT
>JAOMDR010000017.1 GCA_028345575.1 Candidatus Nitrosopelagicus sp. | reverse complement strand
TTCGACTTTTAGTTTCCTATATGATATATCGCCTAGATACCTGACTGCATGAGTAGATTTTCTCACGCCACAATGAGATAAGAGATATCTGACACATGAAAAAATGTCTCTATCTGTTTTCAAATCACCTTTATTTTTAATGGTCCATTTTGTTTTATTGTAAAATTCTGTCGTGTTTGTTACGTGACCATATACCAATAAATGAAAATGTGGACTGATTACTGGAATTGATTTATCTTTATTGAATCTAAATGGGTGAAATACAATAGCAGATGTTTGAATATTTGCAACCTTCAAAGCAAAATCTAAATTTCTTTTTAATTTCTTGTAAGACATTTTATCTGCATTAGGTGGACTAAGAATGATATGTCTAAACTTGTAATGTTTTCGTATCTCTCTTGATTCTAAAAATTTAGATAATCTTCTAGTGGTTCTATTAGCTTGACGACCTATCCATGATTCAAAACATTTTGGACAAAAGGCAACCTTGCAAGACTTTAGTTGATGTTCTGCATAGTGCTGTTTGTTTGGGTGTTGCTTTACATTATCACAACCGTAAGAGATCCATTTCTTACAATATTCTTTAGATTGACCTTGTGCAACTAAACTAAATCCATCAAATTCTGCATTTTTCCAATATGGTGATGTTTGAGCTTGATAGATGTAATTTTGATATGCTGTCTTATTCTCTACTAGGATAGTTTGCGAGTTAGCAGGATACATGATTAATCAAACCTCTTTAGAAAAAACGTAATTGTTTTTTCACAATCCGTACAACCTATCAGGACATATTTTTCATTTCGAGTATAGACTTTAGAAAAATTATGCTTAAACTTTGGGCTATTCATCAAGGTTAATTCACCTTGTATTCAGTGAGACACTTCTTTGATTCTGTAAGAGAATGTTCTTCAATTCTCTTGAGACATACAGAACATCTCAATATTTTATGAGAATCTGAGAGTTTCATCTTACGCTTGATTTCAATCAACACAGTCAAAAATCAAAAATGATCATATTTATGTAATATTACCTCAAATGGTAATTGTATGAATAGGATAGCCCACTATGATAAATCACATTCGTGACTTTAGACCAGCACTACTTGAGGAACTAAAACACTTCAATCGCTGTACTAAGAAATTAAAGAATCCAGACCATTTTTGCACTCAAAAGGAACTAGCCAATAATCTGCAAATGTCTCTTAGAGATGTAGGTAAAACCCTTCATGCCATGACTGCTGAAGGCTTACTAAAACACGATAAATCAAAACAAAATGGCAGATTACAAGACAGATTCATTCCAACAAATGACAGATTATACGAATCTAAAGAAATGCTCCTAGATACTGAAAAAATCATTGAATCCAAAGTAGCCAACATTAGAGAATTAGCAATCAAGATGAGAGATAGACCAGCTATCAAATCAATCAAAATGTTACCTGTTCTTGATGACCCTAACAATCCTCAAGAAGTTGCAAAGGCTAGAAGTCATACAGGTAAAATCGACAAGATAGGACAAAATCATTTGGACCAATTTTGTCAAGATGTTAATCTTATTTTTTCATATCTTGATTCAATGAGTTATGCAACCTATGACGATAGCATTGAGGCTAATGATATGACAGACAAGGTAATCAAAAATCTAAGAATTAATTTCTGCAACGAGTTAACTGAAATTTTAGAATATGCCTTCAAACCTCATTCAGCTAGATTATCTCATGCAATTATGGAACAAATAAGAATGAAAATTCCTACATATTTTTTGATAGGACAATATCAGAAGATGTCTAAACTTAAGATTTAGAAATAATATTTTCAAAATGTGCTTTCATTTCTTGCATTTGTAATTCAAGATTTCTTATTTTATTATCTTTAGATTCTAATTCTTCAATCTGCTGTTGCTTTTCAATTAACTCAGCTTCAAGTTTGTATTTTTCATCAATGTATAATTCTGGTAATGCCTTGAGATATTCTGCAAACAAATTTTCTTTTGAAACATCTAAGTAAGAATTATCTAAAGGAATTGTTACACTATGACCCATCATTCTCTCAGCTAAAACAATATTGATTTTTTGATTTGATTTCAAAATAGTATTGAAACGTTTTCTAAAAGCATGATTCATCATTTTATCATATCTTTTACCATCAATCGCTTTACGATTTAATTTTTGAACTTGTTTAGCCATAACCATTTTCATTCCAGTTTCAGAACATTGTTGAAATCCCTTGTACGAAGTAGCAAACAAAAATGATTCAGAATTGATCTTATCGCCATTCAATTTCCGTTCATCAAGATATTCATCTAATGCCTTGACAGCTTCTGATGAGATGAAAGTAAAACGTTCATCTTTAGATTTACTTATTGAAACTAAAACCGATTTGCAACCATGAGGCATATCCTCTAAATCTCTAATTCGTAAATGCCTAACTTCCCCTATTCTCATACCTGACGAGGCTAGAACGTGAACTAATGCTCTATATTTTTTATTTACAGTAGTATGCAACAATTCTCTAACATCTTCATTTGTGTATGCCTTTTGACCTGATTTCCTAGAGGCTTCTGGCATGAATTTTCTAATTTTAGTCCAATTTACGACAACATCACTCATGTCAAGAAATAGCTTGAGCCCTGCAAGGTAAGACCGAATCGTACTTTTACCAACGCCTCTATTTTTCATAGAAAAGACATAATCCTCAACCATAATCTGAATCTCAGAATGGTCCAAAACTAGAACATCTTGACTTTTGATATTATGAAATTTGAGGAATCCATTAAGACCATAATGATATGATTGTCTAGTAGCTTCTGATTTTATCGCTTGACTGAATAATAATTCTGACCTATCGTACATTGATTTTTTTGAATTACCATAATATTTGTCCAATTAGCTCTCAAATGGTAATCCTATTCATGTGTGATAACCCATCTTGTCAAGAGAAATATAATTAAGTAAAATTTAACGTCTCAAATGGATAAAACTTCAAAATTATTTGATGTATGGGCAAATACTGGTCGCTCTGAAGAAATGGAAAAAGGTCATGGTACCACCGTCAATCAATTTTTAGATAAACTATCTCTAAAAGAAAATTTCAGATTCCTTGATATTGGTTGTGGTAATGGCTGGGTGGTACGAAAAATGTCTGAAAAACCCTCTTGTATCAAAGCAATTGGGATTGATAAAAGCAATATGATGATTAAAAATGCAAAATCTAAAATCTCATCTAAAAAAGAAAGTTATTTTGTTACTGAACTTGAATCGTGGGATACAAAAGAAAAATTTGATATAATTTTTTCAATGGAATCATTATATTATTCTGTACCGATGGAGCCTGCATTAGAAAAGGTATTCAAATTGCTCAAAAAGGGTGGTATATTCTACTGCGGAACTGATTTTTACAGTGATAATACTTTGACCACTAGATGGGTGAAAGATATGGACATTCCAATGGATTTACGTTCTGAAAAAGAATGGAAGCACATGTTCCGAGAAATTGGCTTTACCACTCGTTCAAAACATGTCACAGATTCCAAAAATAAATCTAAATGGAAACGTGAATTTGGAACACTATTTGTTATTGGCAGAAAGCCTTGATTTTCTAATTACTAAAACTGCAATAATACTAAAAATAGGAATAATCGATAATACGTACCAATAATTTACTTCTGATTCTTTTATATCATTAATTATGTCTACCTTTGGAATTTCTTTATCATTTAAAATTACCATGAAACTTTTTGAGTATTCATATGGTTTAAGAACATCATCTGATGCTGCAAAAATTTTGATAGTATGAATTCCTTCATTAATTGCTGAATTTCTATCAAAATTGATACTTGTCATACTATTCACTATCTCTTTAATTCCATTTAGAATGATTTTACCTTCTGAATTTACGATAAAGTAATGAATCTCTGATGAATTTTCTGCTGAAACAAGAATTTCTTCATTTGAGTTTAAAACATATGGTTGTGCAAACTCAACTGAGTTGATTGATGGAAATTTTACATCCTCAAACTCCTTCCATTTTCCTTGCTCAAAAACATAATTTCCATAATCAAATGATTTTATAACTATCGTCCTTGAATCTGGTGAATATCTGTCCAGATAAAATGGACCATTACTAATCACTGCATGATTATTCTCATTAATCCATTCTTGACTGGAATCATATCTGATATCTTGAAATCCATTTTGTGGATTAAATTGTTTTAGCGCATTTGGTATGTGTTCATTTTCCTCAAAAATATCTAATTGTATTTTTACCTGATTTGCATCATTTGGAATTATCAATGAAAGCCAATTGATATTTTTTGTAATTGATTCTGTGCGTGAAAATGAGCTTTTTCCATCCATTACGATTTGTTCCATTGATGCCATGATTTCCCAAGGCATACTGCTCCAAACACTTCCCCACGATGCAATCTCTCCTGAATCAAAATGCCAAAAATCAGTATACACCTCAATTGTATTATCATCAATTACACGAATTCCCTTCAATGTATTCAAAACTTGAGATGCTTGTGGGGAAAAATCAGCGTCATACGTTCTATCCTCTTCAGTTCTTTCTGAACCCCATTCTGATAGAAAGTAAACTGAATAGATTATGTCATTCATGTTCATCTCTTCCCCATGATGCCATTGATTAAATTCCAAATCATATGTAATCTTACTTTTTGCAGAAACCTCTGTTCCTACTTTATCCCATTTTTTTAAATCATTATTCCATTTTATTGCATCATTCGGAACCTGAACTGATGAGTTAATTCCATTTGTTTCCACTTCCCATGAACTTCGTATTGGCATCATCTCTCCTGAAAATGGATGTCCTGTTAAAATTGGGTCTGTAATTGAGAGCCAAATTTGATTACTGTATGTATCACCTAATCCTCCAATAGGATTCCATGCTGCTTGATAAATTTGCTTTACACCTACATCCAGTGTTCCTGAATCCGTTCTAACATTAATCGGTGTGAATCTACTTGGAACTCCCGCTCCTAATGCATTGATAATTCCATCTACCTCGTGATTCACAACATATTGATCAATCTTACTTGCAAGAAATATTCGAACTGACTCGTTCACGCCTTCTTTCATGGCCTCTTTGATTATACTGGTTCTTTCATCTTTATCGTTAAACTCTCCAGAGTAAATCCTCTGAGTCAATTCATCTAATTTTTCATTTTCATAATTCCAGTTTGATGGGTTATTGTTTCCAGGCATGCTTGAAAACCATGGAGAATACATCTGAGCAAGTGTCACCGAATCATATCTTGTAAAGCCTGAACTACCCCATCCTTCAGTGTATAAACTCCATTTCTGTTCAGCAGGATTTGAACCGTAAACCACAACATATGCCTTATTCAAATCTCCAAATTCCTTGTTCACCTTAAATCCAATTTCTTCTAACTCTGATGATAGAATTTCTCCTATTGCTTTTCTAACCGGATCATCACTTCTAATAAAAAATGTAATTTCTATTGGTTCGTTTTCATAATTCCATACTCCATCAATTTTCTCTGCTCCACGTATCGTCAATTCATCTATAATTACTTTCTCTGCAAATGATGGATTGTATCTAAATTGAAAAGTCTCAATCACATCTAAGACTCTCAAATATTCTGCAGAAAAACTTCCATAATTTGAAAACATTGATGTTCCAAATCCTCCTAGTAATTCATTTACAATCAAATCTCTATCAACCAGAAAATTTACAGCATATCGTATCTCTCGAATTGAAAAGGGATTGAATGGTCCTTCATCTGTAGGATTTAATAAAATACTGTAGTATCCTCCAGTTGATTCAAACACCTTCAACTTCTCTCTAGACTCAGAATCTTCTATTCTGTCTGAAGAAATTCTATAATAGTACATATCGAGATTTCCATTTTTGACCTCTTCTAATGCTGTATTTTCATCAAGATATTGTATGAACTTTATCTCATCAACATACGTACCTTTTTGAGCAAATGCTGGTGGAATTATAGATATTAAACAAATAATGATAATTATTTTAAAAATTTTCAACTGTTTCAACTAATGCTTCACCTTGGATAAATTTTAGCATTTTAATACAATTGTAATCGAACTGAATTATACATGAATCCAAAACAGGTTGTTAAGGGAATTAACGGTATACTTGAAGGCGGAGTGAGCGTTACCGATTTTTCCATTGTTACAGAATTGGATGAAATTAGCGCAAAAGAACTACTATACACGCTAGTTCAAAATGGGATTGGTACATGGAATGATGATCTTGTGGATTTTGATATTCCTAATGATAGACTTCAAACCGCATTATTTGCTATCAAACTTGGGGCTGATGTAGAATCTGTATCTGAATATCTCACATGGCAAGATTTTGAATCTATCACTGGATTAATTCTTGAAAAAAAAGATTTTGATGTAACAAAAAATCTCATCTTAACAAAACCTAGAATGGAAATTGATGTTGTTGGAACAAAAATGGATATTGCGCTATTGATAGATTGCAAACATTGGAAAACTATGAGCAAATCAGCATTAAATGAGATCGTAAAAAAACAGGTTGAACGCGTAAAAAGATATGTAGCTGATGAAAATATGTCTGCACTTCCTGTAATTGTAACACTTCATCAAGAAGAGATTCAATTTATTGAGAATGTACCAATTGTACCTATAATGAAACTCTCATCATTTCTAGATGAGTTTGTAGGGAATCTTGATTCTCTAAAATCTATAGAAAAATAGCCGCCAAGAATAATCCTGCATCTGCTATTAGACAATATTTTGTAATATTCATTGTCTTATCCATGATCTTTGAATAATCTGAAAATATTGTTGGTCCCATGACCTTTACATTTGTTTGATGTTCTAACACCTCAAATGATCCTTCTTTAATTCTTGATTCAGCTTTTTGTGCTAAATCAAAATACCAGTTTGATAATTCTGGTGGTTTTGATAATACTCCTAGTTGGTGATATCCATTTCTATTTCTTGCACCGCTTGCTGTATAGTGTGTATCTGATGTACAAATTTCAATTAACTCTGAACCATTATCTGCAAAGTGCTTCACGATAGTCTCTCTCACTCCATTTTCCATGTTATTGGCATCTGCCCATCCCAAAAAGTATTTTTTATTATTTATCTCCAAACATAAAATCGCAATTCCTCCTCCTGCAATATCATTTTCAGTTAACTCCATGTCTTCGGAATTAGCAAATCCAAACTTGAACGGATGACTCTCTTTAGTCTTCAATGTGTCCAGTGTAGATTTTGCAGCTAAAAGCAAATCTTCAGAATCTTCTTTTGAAATATCTTTTCCCATGGCATTATGCGTGTCCACAATCATAACTTGCTCAAAATTTCTATTTTCAGCAAATTGCTCAATTTCACTTCTAACGTTTGGTGGTAAATCTTCCATTCCGTGAGGTGATAATGACAAAAATAACAATGCAGTTCTATCAAATAGTAATCCTCCTGCTCTAGCCTTGTTTATTGTAACTGCCACTGGTTCTGTACATACTGCTCCTCCTTGCTGTACCTTACTTTCTTGTAAGCTGTTCAGATAATTTTGAACCTCTTTTTGTGTTGGTAAATTAAGATCATGGTTTGAAATACTATGCATTACCATTGCAGTCGAATCCATTTTCTTGTAAATCAAATCTGTAATGTTACTTCCACCTATAGGATGAAATGGACCTGGATGGATATCTGGTAATACTATTCTAAAATCTTCTTCTTTATCTGATGATTCAAATCTTAATTGTGATGTAGATACAGTTGATTCTGTTGCACTTTGTTCAATAATTTTTTCTAATGGGTCTGGGTCTTTTCTAGACATTGATGTAACATAAGCTTGAATCAATTCATGAGTACTTTTCAATCCTGGTCGTCCTGCCTTGTCCGTAAGATAAGCCCATGCTGTTGCTAATCCTAAAAATATTGCTCCAAAAAATAATGCCATTGGATTTGTAAGTGAACTTATCCACATCTCTGGTGGTATCAAAACCAAATACATTGCTAGAGGTTGAATAAATGCAACTGCCCATGCTTTCTTTAAACTTGCTCCGAGAATTGTTGTAAAAATTCCGATTCTAAAGCTTGCAAACACAATCATTCCCATTGTAACGTAAAACAAATCTAATCCATCTTTTTCAAACAATCCCATCGCGCCAAATCCTATCAGTGTGCTAACAAAGAATAATCCATTTCCAAATAATGAAACGTGTAATGATTTTGAATATTCTTTATGTTTTGAAAATAATATATCTAAAAATTGTGTTCCAACTAATGCACCTACTACTGCTATTGTTGGAAATAGTAAATCACTTGATTCCAAATATGTTGCAGCAGTAAATGCTCCAATTAACCCTGCAATTACAATTGATATTGCTAGAGAAATATAATGTGATGATGGATTAATTAATGATAATGTATATTTATCGTGTATTTTACTAACGTCATCTTTTTCAGGCATTTCTCGATCAAGGTATTAACAGTATATCTAGTAACCATGAGACTACAATTAGACTGATTGGAATTGAAACAACAATTTTTGGATCTACTTTTACACCTTTTGTCTCATCCTCAAAAAATCTTAAAAGACCTGCACCTGATGCTGGTAGAGGCTGAGCTTTTTTATCTGCCATATCTCAAACCAAGAAATTACGAATAAAAAGTTTTTGACTACTTTTTCAGCTTAGAAATTGTATCAATCAGTAAATTGATCGATTTTAATATGGTTTGTTGCTTTTCGGGATCTTTTTCCTTTGATAATTCATCGGTCATACTCTGTAATTTTTCCTCCAATTTTTTTATTGGTGAGTCATTTTGAGGTTCATTATTATTTTTTTCAAGTTCTTTATCTGGTGATTTTCCACAACTGACACATAATGCATCTCCATCTTTCATCACTCTGACTCCTTTACAATATGGACACGGTTCACTAAGTAATGTGGCCCCACTCAGCAGCATTTCTATTGCCTTTTTTCTGACATCTTCTGACATGCTTTTGTTAGTTATACAACCTAAAAAAATTGTATTTCTTCTACTAAGGCTTAATAATATGATAATTCAAAGCTTTTCGAACTAATGGCGGTAATCTGTAATACTTGTGGTCTCCCTGATGATTTATGCGCTTGTGGTGATTTAGACAAAGATAGTTCTCAAATAATTATTCGTTTAGAGACTAGAAGATTCAAGAAAAAAGGAACAATGATTGAAGGTTTAGATCCTAAAATTAACAATTTAGAAAGTGTAGCAAAAGAGCTAAAAGGAAAATATGCTTGTGGTGGTACTGCAAAAGATGGATACATTTTCTTGCAAGGTGATCATCGGGATACGATTAAAGAAGCACTTGTTAAACTAGGATTTTCTGAAGAAAAAATAGAACTTCATTAGAATTATCGTGTCTTATTTAGAAAATATTTTACAATGTTTTGGAATACCTTTCTCTGCACTAATGTCTGTAATTTTTGGTTTGATGATTGTATCATTTCCATTAGGTATGTATGCAGTTTTTAATTCAGACATCGGTGATGATATTGATTATACTTTTCCTTTAGAAAAATTTGATATTTTTATTGCGGGTGTAAATGTTCAAGTTCCATTAGAATACCAGATAGGTGATTTATTTACAATTTTTTGGTCCATTTTTATAATTTTATTTGTTATTTCATTTTTAGGTCCTAAAAAAAACTTCATAAAAATAATTGCAAATATTTTATCAAATGAAAAAATTGCTCTTTCTGATAATTACATGCTGAATATCATTAAATGGTTTTCAATACTTGTTTTAATTTCTGCCCTAATAACAATAGTTCAAGAAAGTTTTGGAATTGTTACTGAGCCACCTGATACTGCAAATGATCTAATACTATTTTTACAAATATCCTTGGCGCCAATTACTGAAGAAATTGGATTTCGTTTAATTCTAATTGGAATTCCATTGTTCTTAATTTATTCACACAAATCATCTCTAAAATTTTTCATAAAATCATTATGGACTCCATATTCAACTCTGCATATCTATGATAGCAAAAAGGCTGTTATGATAATTGTAATTGTTGGAATCTTTTTTGGAGTGGCTCATGTTATTTCAGGTGAACCTTGGACTACTGGAAAAATTCTCCAAGCATCAATTGGTGGAATTATTATTGGTTGGGTCTATTTTAGATATGGATTAGCTGCTGCAATAATCTTGCATTGGGCTACTAATTACTTCATTTATTCATACTTGTTTTTGATATCTGAAATTAATGGTATCTCTGTACAAAATGCATCTGCTCATTCAATGATTGGTACTTTTGAAATGATTTTAATTGTATCTGGTATTATTTCGACAATAATGTTATTTCTCAATTATAAAAAATCTGTCAATTCATCAATAATTCCAGAGTAATTCATTTTTCAATAATTGCTCTAATCTTATCACAAAATTCTGGTTTGATATTCTGCTTTAGAACAAATTCTAAATCTTCTGTATTATCGATATCTAACATTAGTCTGTATATCAAACCAATTGAAATTCTCACATCATCATTTTTTGCAGATTCTATCTGAAACCTATGACTCCCTTCATCATATCTGGGTGTCATGGAGTTGATTGGTGTTCTAACTAATGCGTTAGTTCCATCAAAATGTCTTGATGGAACTATTACTACTGAATTATTTGATGAAAATTTCAATAATCTTTCTAAATCTTCAGGATAGAAAAATGGAATATCCAACGGTAGGACAATCGAATGTGTAAATTCATTATCCATCAAATATCCTTCTGCTAGTTTTACAGCATTATTCACACTAGTCTCATGTTCATCTTGAATTTTTTTACAATCATATTTTTTTATAATATCTGAAACTTGTTCTTCATTTGTAACTATTATCGTTTCATCAATTAACTTTGTCTCGTCAATTGTTTTTATGACTTCTTCTAATAACAATCTACAAAGTTTTTTTGTTTTTTCTTCAGATAGATGTAATCTTGTTTTAGATTTTTGAAATGTTTTAACAGGAATTATTACTGATGTTTTCAACTATAATTTCAATTGTTTTAAAATGAATCCTGCAAGTGCTTCTTCAGCTATTTTATTTTGCATTTTAATTTTTGTATCTAATACACGTATATCCAAGCCTTCAATTTTTGGTGCAAGTGATTTATCTTTTGTATCTATAATCATTTTTGAACACACATCTGCATAAAATTGTGCTAATCCAAATACTGAAACTTCAATTCCTGCTGCTTCCATGTATTTATCAGCAGGTCCACTAAATGATTTATTTCCAATTAGTGGTGAAACTGCAACTACTTTCTTTTTATTTTTAGTTAATTCTTTTCTAACTCCTTTTATTCCCATCATTGGTCCAATACTTGTTAATGGATTTCCTGGTGCAATTACTACTAATTCTGCATCTTGAATTGCTGCTATGGCATCTGGATTTGGTCTTGCTTTGTCTGCACCAACATATTGAATTCCCTCAATTGTCCCTCTGCCTCTATGTTTAACCCAAAATTCTTGTAAATGCAAGTCTTCACCATTTGCTGTAATTCTTGTTTCAACTGTATTATCTGTAATTGGAATAACTTTTGATTCAACTGCAAATTTCTCACACATCCATTGTGTGATATCTGAAAGATTTTTTCCATTCTTCAACATGTTGGTTCTCATTAGATGTGTTGCAGCATCCCTATCTCCAACTCTGAACCATGTTTCTTCTCCAAAAACTTCCATTTGTCTTAGAAAATTATTGGTATCTTTTTTTACGCCCCATCCTTTATCTTCATCTAAAATACCTGACAATCCATAAATTATTGTGTCAATGTCTGGGCAAACATACATTCCATAAAGCCAGTAATTGTCTCCCACATTACTAATCACAGTTACTTCTTGATCATGAGCTGCAAAACCTCTGACCATCTTAATTGATCCTGTGCCGCCAGCCAATATTGTTATCATAAATTATTATACCGAAAGTCTCAAAACGCTGACTACATATTACTTCTTCCAAATGATCGCAAAAAACAATCGCCTAAGTTAGATTTATTATTAAGAGTAAAAAAATCGCTACGTGTCTCGTGTAGGAATTTTAGTAGCATCACTTGCTGTAATTATGCTAGCATCTACTGTAGGTCCTGCATTTGCTGCACAAATGGAATTTAGGACTTGGGTTGAAGGTGGTGCAACTGATGAAGTTGAGATAAAATTCCAAAGAACTGTAATTATCAATTATGATGATGGTGGAATGCTTACAGAGGAACTCAGAGGTCAGAAATTTGCCAAAACATTCACAGTTACTTCTTCTGATCCTGGAGTAAATGAACTACGTGACAGAATTAACTATCAATTTTCTCAATCAGGAAGTTCTGCTGCTGTAACTGATGTTCAAATAGATTATGATACTAAATTGACTGGTCGTGGATTAAACACATCAATTGATTATAAAATTATTCTAACAATGCAAATAACAAACCACATACTTCGTGAATCATCTGGTGGAAACTCTGGTTTAGTAGATATGAATTGGAGAGGTGTAATGGTTCCAGGCGAAGTAACTGTAAATTCTAACGGAATGGCTCATGAAATTAACTTACCAATATCATTTATCGCTGATGTTGCACCGGGATTATATGCTTCAATATTGGGTAGTGAAGCTGAAACATTATTGAATTCTCCAATTATGGATGCAACTGGAATTAAAGCACAACCACTAGGCAACTGGCACTTCTTATTTGACCCAACAGGAATTAACGTCGATGCATCACAATTTGGATTATCTGAAGAATTAGCAGGAGTTGTCTGGTCTTCATACACAATGGGGGAAAGTAGTCTCAGAGAAGGAATCCAAACAGAAAAAGAACATGAAGCGACATTTACCACTGACAAAACTTATGATTTACGAACTATTGAATCTGCAGATTCTGCAAATATTTTCTTTGCAGGATTCGCAAACATTGACACATTAGACCGTACAGAAGTTGTTGGTGTTTATCCAGAAGCACCTGAAGGTTATGCAACAACATCCACTGGTGAATTCCCTGTTATGATTATCTACGGAATGGCTGGATTTGCTGGTATCGCTGGAGTTGCAATTTTCATCGTAAGTGAAAAGAAACGTAAAGGTGATTTAGCAGCCGGAAATGTACAGACCGGAATTGATCCTTCACAATTAGTTGGTGCCGATACAAGTACCGGCTCTGGTGGTTACAAAACTAACAGAGGTGAAGCACATCTCAAATCTGACGATTACGAACATCACAGAAGTGTTTATGACAATCCACAAGTTGAACAAAAAGCTGAAGAGCCAACAACCGAACAAGCACCAGCTGAAGAATCAACAAACGAAGAACCAGCAAGTAAACCTGGTGCCATGCCAAAAGGCTGGAAACCAGAGTAATAGTGCGTGCTGGCCGTAACCCTCTTTCTGTTTTACACATTATTCCGCTTTGCAGCCTACCTGAACCAGATGCAGAATTCTATAGTTCTGTTTGGCTTTGCTCCTTGTGGGTCAGATTTCTCATTCTCTTTTCTCGGAAATCTCAGATTTTGTCCTCATCGTACACTCCAAGAGAGATTTTTTTCTGCTCTGTTGCCAACCATCTCTGATTGCCCATCTCCGGACCACAATTTCTGCAAGGAGAGAGGAGTTTCCTCTGTCGTAACAGCACTGTGCACCAGCTCGCACTTGTAATTGTTCTAAAAACTAATCAGTTATTTCAAGATATCTGAAAATTAGGCATTAAAGTGGTCATCATCATGCCTATCTTTTTGAGATTTTGCTTTCATTGAGTAAATCTTTTGCATAATATTGACGTAAATTTGATAGATAAATTTCACTTGAATTATTTTTGGCATAATGAAATTTGCAAAAGATCTTGCATGTACTTCTGAAAACCTATGATTTCTAACTATTATTGCTGATTTACCACTTTTATCTAAAATACTTAGTGTCTTTGGACTAAATGCGGTATCCGTCTGATTACCAGCTCCTAATATCAATAATGCATTCTTTTCTTTTTTGAAATTATCTAATAGTTCATTTATGATATTTGAATCTGAATAAACTTTCTCAAACTGTATTTTTGGTAAATCTAATTCAAACATTTTTTCATTAATTCTGTTCACAATTTGTGTTTCTTGTTTTGGGTCCTCAATAACACCTCTAATTATACGAATTTTTGATTCTTCTATTTTCTGAAATGAGTTTGCAATTTCTAATCCTAAATCACTATGTCTTCCTTTATCGTATGCAACAATGATATTTTTCATATCTTCTTCAAATGATTTTCTTACTCTTACTCCAATAATATCGCATGTTGTAAGTGAAAGTAATTTTCTATTATTTTTCAAAAAATCAAAGTCAATCAATAATGTATTGATATCTTGTTCTTCTGTAGTTTGTAAAATTGCCTCTGTTGGATCATGTGCTAATCTTACTAGGTATCTATTTCTTAACGAACCTGTAATTTCTCTTTTGAATTCTTCTATTGCTTTTAATCCTTTTTCACCAATACCATGTGTTAATGATAATGGTGTTTGTCGTGGTACATTCACAACATCTAAAACTGTAACTTCTCCATCTTTATCTTTAGCAATAGATCTTGCCATTGTATACATTCTTTCTGCAGAACGTTTGTCAAAAACCATCAAGACTCTGTATTTTTTTCGTAACTTTGGACCTTGTGTAAAGACTAGTGGGGCATTATGTTCTAACTCTTTTTTTGATGTATAAAATTTGTAAATCACAAAACCAATTACTATCCAAATTATAGCTATTAGCCAACTCTCGGGATGTGTAAATAATAGATAAATTGAAAGTCCCATTGCCGTGACTATTCCTATTATTGGAATTAATGGAAAGAGTGGAGTCTTGAATCCATAATCTACCGTTGATGCGTACAATCTTCTAATCGTAATTGAGGCTAAATTCACCTGTGTGAACAAAAATAGGAACATAACACTTGCTGCAAACGCAATTGCAGTCAAATCCATGGATACTGCAAGAATCAACATGATTATTCCTGAAACAATTGTTGCCACAAACGGTGTGCGATATTTTGGATGAATTTTACTGAACACAAACGGTAGATTATACTGTGTTCCCATCGCAAAACTCACTCGACTTGCTGCAAATGTAGTTGCATTTAATGCAGAAAGTGTAGAAACTAAACCTCCTGCTAATACAATTAATGCACCAAATGGAAGAAATTGATCTGCCGCTTCTATTATTCCTAATTCTCCAAAACTTCCAATAAATTCCCATGCGGGCATTCCTATTACTGATTCATTTAATCCTCCAATGAAAACAAATGTAAATACAATGTAAACTGAAACAACAATTCCAAGTGAAATCATAATTGCACGTGGGATATTTTTTCTAGGATTTTTTATCTCATCTCCTGCTTGTGAAATTATTTCATAACCTTCAAACGCAATAAATGTCAATCCCATTGCTAATGCCAATCCGGCTACTCCGCTAGGAAGGAAATCTCTATAATTATCAGACCAATTTGGATTTGCAAACATCATTGCACCAATTGCTGCAGCAATTAGTATGCCAATTATTGCTAATTGTGTAAATGTAATTGCATTACCAACCTTTCCTGTATCTGATGATCCTCTCACATTAACAAATGTAAAAATGATTATTGCGATTATGGCAAAAATTTTATCTACTGGAATTCCTATGTCGTCTCCAATAATTCCTGATGTTATCAATAGATGCGCAAAAAATGAACCAAACGCAACTGCATAGAGAGAACCTGCAATTGTATGTCCAAACCATGCCATCCATCCACTAAGATATGCGTTAGGTCTTGGTAATCCCTCTCTCACCCATTTGTAACCTCCTCCTGTTGCAGGAAATGCGGATCCTAATTCTGCATATGTTAATGCTGTAAATACTGTAATTACACCATTAAGCAAGAATGCAATCATTAATGCAGCTCCAGCTTGAGCCATACCTGGTCCTACTAGAACAAAAATGGCTCCACCTATCATGGATGCCACTCCAATCATAACTGAATCCTTTAGAGATAAGCTACGAACTAGCCCTGATTCTGATTTTTCAAATGCCATACAATTTTCGAGAAAATCTAGATGAATAAAGCCTTGCCTCGTACTGATTGTAGATTAGGTACCTTTGACCATATTGAATAACTGTCTTACAACCATCTTTGGATGGTGCGTAGCAAGCTTTACCATTTTTGCCACTCCAAAATCTGCACGAATGAAATCTAAAAACTCATCAGCCGTTAATTCGTTAATTATGTCTAATTCCTTATCCCATTCGTCATCTGATAATCCCACCCATCTATTTTGAACCTTAACTGCTGAATTAATTTTTGATTCTATTGCCTTTTTCCATTCTTTTTCATATGGAATTAATGATGATTCTTTTGTATTGTTATTTTTTATTGCATCTGCTGCAACCTTGCCTGCAACTTCTCCAAATCTAATTGCATATCTTATTCCTTCTAAAACAAGAGGATTTGCTTGACCTGCTGAATCTCCAACTAGAATTAAATTATCATAAACTGTTTTTCTTGACAATCCATCATTTGGTATTAATCCGTAATGAAACTCAATTTTTTCAATATTTCCCAAATCTTTGATAGGACCAATTTTTTTATCAATTAATTCATTTAATCTGACCGTTGGATCAACATCTGAATCTGGCTTTCCAACTCCAACTCCAATTCTTGCAGTATTTTTTGATGTTGGAAAAATCCATGCATATCCTGCAGGTGAATACTCTTGTCCTACCATTAACCACCAGTTATCATATTCTAATTTCTCTGTCTTTACTTCAAACTCTGCTCCTGCTCCAAATTTTTTCCATTGTGTTACATATCCTAATTCTTTAGCAACAATTGATGTGAATCCACTTGCATCAATTATGACTTTAGCGTTAAATTGCATAACTTTACCTTGTGATTTTGCAACAACTCCTACACATTTACCTGATGAATCCTTTAAAACCTCTGAAACATTTGTACTTGTAAATAATTCACTGCCTGATGATTTAGCTCTTGTTGCTAAGAATCTGTATGTTTTCCTAACATCTAATACTGCTGCTTTGGCAATATCGTCTGCAATTGTAACATAATTTTTTGGTGAACAAAAAGAAAATTTCTTTATTGGATTGTAGCAATCTTTGGGAATTCCAAATTCATTAATATCTGAAATCCATGTTACACCGCTTGTTCTAACAGTTTCTGCAATTTCTTTTTCTTTTTCAATTAATGCAACTGTACAACCATTCTTTGCTGCCATATATGCTGCAGATGAACCTGCAGGACCTCCGCCAACTACTACTACGTCAAAATTTAATTCTTCCAACTAAATTGATTACATTTCTGAATATTATAATCTACACAATTGATATTTTTTTTAACATGTTTATTTTGGTGTAAATTCACACTAATTCATGGCAGATACTGAAGTTGTACCATTTGTAATGTGGTCGGGATTAACTGCCATTTTGATGGTCATCACCGGATTGACCTATAAGGCATATCAAAGAAAAAACTCTAAAGAAAAAGTCACATCATCAAATAATGATTAAACTCGCATAATTATTCGAATAAAATCTTCTTTTCTTTATACAGATTTTTAGGATCTGGCTCTGAAATTGCAGAAATTAGTGCTTTAGTGTATGGATTTTCAGGTTGTGATAACACCTTCTCAACTGTACCTATTTCCATCACTTTTCCTGATTTTAAAATCAAAATATCATCTGCAAAGTGTTTGGCTGTTGCAAGATCATGTGTGATGTATATCATAGAAATATTATTTTCTTTCTGAATTTCTTTCATCAATTCTAAAACCTCTGCACGTATTGAAACATCTAGCATGGATACTGGTTCATCCGCAATGATAATCTCTGGTTTTACTACTATCGCTCTTGCAATTACCACTCTTTGTCGTTGTCCTCCTGATAGCATATGTGGATATTTTTTAGAAATTTCTTCTGCAGGTTCTAGTTTTACTTTTTCTAATGTTTCAATTACTCTTTGTTCACGTTCCTTTTTTGTACCTATATTATGAATCTCTAAAGGTTCACTGACAATATCTGAAATTGTCATTCTTGGATTAATTGAATCATAAGGATCTTGGTATATCATTTGACATTTCATTCTAAATTTTTTTAGCTCATCTGAATTATCCATAATCTCTTTTTGATTATGAAAAATTTTACCTGAATCTGGTTTAATAGCTCTGAGAATTAATTTTGCGATAGTTGATTTTCCTGAACCCGATTGTCCTGCTATGGCTAAAATTTTTCCTTCTTCGAGTGAAAAATTAACTGAATCTGCTGCAATAACTTCATCTGAATCAGATGAAAAAAAGTTTTTTTTCTTAAATTTCTTTGTCAGATCTTCGATTCTTAGTACCTCTTTCATATTGGTATTATATTCTCCTATGATAAGAAATTTATGCAAAGCAAAAATCGCCAAAATATGAACGATAAATCAAAACAAAAAATGTCAGGATATGAATCATATCTAATCCAAGATAATCTAAAATATTTCAAACCTCATAAGACAAGTGTTACTGTAACCTTTGCAGAAGAACTTCGTAAGACACTCCAGGAACCAAAAAAATCAATCAGCCCAAAATTTTTCTATGATGAAAATGGCTCCAAAATCTTTGATGAAATATGTTCTCTTCCGGAATACTATCCTTATAATTCTGAAACAGAAATTCTACAAACACTTGAGAAAAAATTACTCCCATACCTTTCAAATGAATTCCATCTGGTAGAATTAGGAAGCGGTTCTTCTGTAAAGACTCGTCTTTTAATTGATATTTTATTCAAATCTCAAACACATTTACAATATTTCCCAATAGATATTTCAGAAATTTTAGATCAAAGTGCCAAAAACCTTTGCATGGATTATGAAAATCTTACAGTAACTGGTGTGGTGGATACTTTTGAAAATGGTCTTGATTTCATTGAACATTATGATGACAAGCCAAATCTAATCACTTTTCTTGGTTCAAGCTTTGGAAACTTTAATGAAAATGAAGGAATGAAATTTCTTCAAAAAATTAATAATCTTATGAAAACTAATGATCTATTTCTAATTGGACTAGACCTGAAAAAAGATCAACATGTGTTACACAATGCATACAACGATTCTCAAAATATAACCGCAAAATTCAATCTAAATGTCTTGAAAAGAATTAATGATGAATTGGGTGCAGATTTTGATTTAGAAAATTTTGAACATCATGCAATATATGATGAAGAAAAAGGTCGTGTTGAGATGTATCTTCGTTCATTATCTGATCAATCTATAACAATTCCCAAATCTGATCTATCTGTAACTCTTTCAAAAGATGAGTTAATTCATACTGAAAACTCACATAAATTTTCTATCCCACAAATTGATTCTTTATTGAATGAATGTAATTTTGAAAAGTTAGAGATTTGGTTTGATTCTAAAAATTATTATTCACTCGTTTTAGCAAAAAAACTCTAAATATCTTCTACGCATCTGAATCCAGAAATTAGCCATCTCTCATCTAATCTGAAAAAATTTCTGTAAGATCCTCTAATTGATTTTGACGGTGTTCCAAAAGATCCTCCGCGTAAAACTTTTTGATTTGTAAACCACTTGTCGTTGTATTCGTCAAACCCACTTTTGAATCCTGGATATCCGATAAACTCTGAAGATGTCCATTCCCAAACATCTCCTATCATTTGGTAACATCCGTAGTTACTTTTTCCATTCTCATAGGCGCCCACATTACTAGCGTTCCAAATATTTGACTCTAACAAATTCGCATGTGATTCTGTAGGTTTTTCATTTCCCCATGGGAAAATCGTTTTGATTCCTTTTTCATCATTCCAAAGTGCAGCTTTTTCCCATTCTGCCTCTGTTGGTAGTCTTTTATTTGCCCACTTACAGTATGCTGCTGCTTCATAGAAGCTTACGTGACATACAGGCTCATTTGGATTAATTTTTCGTTTACCTGCAAAATCTCTTGTAATCCATTTGTCTCCATCTTTTTCCCAATACATTGGAGATTTCCACTCATTTTTCTTTACTGCGTCCCATCCATCTGAAAGCCAAAATGAATAATCTTCATATCCTCCATCATTCATAAATTCCAAATATTCTGAATTACTTGTTAAAAAATTGTCAATCTGATAATCATTTAGATACGTTTTATGTTCTGGAAGTTCAATATCATAACAATAATCATTTCCTGAATAACCTAAATTGTATAGCCCTCCGTCCACTTTGATACTTTTCTTTTCTTTATTTGATGATGCTACTGGTTCGTTTGTTTTAGCTGGTCTATATTGATCTCCTAGTAGATGTTGTAAATCGTAAACTAAAAGTTCTTGATGTTGACATTCATGATTGATTGCCATTGTGAAAAGATATGCGGTTTCTTTTTCTAAGGGTTTACTGATAACCTCTCTAACCTTATTTGTTATAACATCAAAATATTGTAGAATTTCATCTACCGTTGGTCTTGACATTACTCCTCGTTTTGATTTATCATATGGTTTTCCAAATTGGTTATAGTATGAATTTAGATATTCAGAAAGTTCCTCTGAAAAAAATTCATAATTAGGTTGTGTTTTGCTTAAGACTATTTCATTTAACCAACTTACATGTCCAATGTGCCATTTTGGTGGGCTCATGAAAACTGCAGTTTGTACACCAAAATCATCTCTTTCTAAGTTTTTTACTAATTGTAATGTGGTATTCCTTGTCTCATTAAATGAGTCTAAAAGAAAATTCTGAGATGGTTCTTCAAGTGTCATGTAATAGTTGAAATTTTTTGAATATATTTGGTTTTATGACTATTCTTTCATTACACAGCATGTAGCGTTGTTAATGTTACGCATAGCCCACCAAATTGAAAACGTTAGCGCGCCGATAGATATGAATTTCAATTCTAATCCTTGTAATGGGAATATGGCGAGTCCTCCTACTATTCCTAAAACTGCTGATAATGATGTTGTACATGCAGGACAACCTGGAGTAAATGCTGTTAGCGCGCCTCCTAATATTGCACTTGTACCATTTTTCATATTTTTACTTCTCTGTGTCTTGATATTGTAAGCAACCAGTGCGATGTTTATTCCTGCTAACACTGCTACGACTGCTGTCAACGTAATTGATGCTGCCATATACATTGGCAATAATTCAATTTCTGCTGACATGTGCGCTAATCCCATTTCCAATGTGAGGAAATAATACAATGTTCCTACACTCACTCCTGAAATCACAGCAATCATTCCAAACGTTCGCTGTCTCAAAATATCCTTAATTGTTAATTTCAGCATCATATTAGTTTATGATAATCTATGATTAATAATATTGATGTTATTTTTTATGATAAACTTGAATTTTCGAAATAGTACAATGATAGATCTATTGTGATCATTATTATATTCATAATTCAAAATTAGATTGAATCTTATGACTGTTGAATCATCATACCCCTCTGCTAATCCTGAAATTCAAACATTAACTGAACAATCTAAAACGTATGCTAAACAAATAATGACTATTGTTGACGAAGTTCAAAAAGTTATAGTAGGACAAGAAGAAGTAATTAAAAAATTAGTAATTGCAATGATGGCTGATGGACATGTTCTCCTAGAAGGTGTACCTGGTTTAGCCAAAACCAAAATGGTTGACACATTATCAAAAACACTCGGTGCAAACTTTTGTCGTATACAGTTTACACCTGATTTACTTCCTGCTGATATTACTGGAACAAAAATTTATGATAACAAAAATGAAAAGTTTGTCACTGAAAAAGGTCCTGTCTTTAGCAATCTTATACTTGCAGATGAAATAAATCGTGCACCTCCAAAAGTTCAATCTGCATTACTTGAAGCAATGCAAGAACGTCAAGTCAGTATACATGGTGATACATTTGAAATTGAAAAACCATTTTTAGTTCTTGCAACACAAAATCCAATTGAGAGTGAAGGTACCTACAGATTACCTGAAGCACAAATTGATAGATTCGCATTAAAATTAATCATTAACTATCCATCAAAAGAAGATGAAAAACTAATCATTCAACGGAATACACAAGAAACCAAACCATCTGCAAAAAATATTGTTTCAAAAGATGTAGTACTTGAGATACAAAAATTTGTCCAAAAAATCTATGCAGATGAAAAAATTGAAGAATATGTATCAAGTATTGTGGATGCCACAAGAAATCCAAAAAATTATGGTCTTGAATTAGGTGATATGATAGAATTTGGTGCATCTCCACGTGCATCTATTTGGTTAATTTTAGCAGCAAAAGCACATGCATTACTAGCAGGAAGAGGATTTGTCATACCTGATGACATTAAATCAATTGCACATGACGTCTTACGACACAGAATCATCTTAACATTTGAAGCAGAAGCTGAAGGAAACACATCTGATGCTTTAATTGATAAAATATTAGAAAAAGTGCGCGCGCCATAGAACCTCATGTCTGAAATTAAAGATCTTCTAAAACGTATTCGGGAATTAGAAATCAAAACTAAGGGATTAGTAGATGGTATGATGGCAGGAAGCTACAAATCAAAAATTCGTGGAAGGGGTATTGAATTTTCTGAAGTTAGAGAATATGTTTTAGGTGATGATGTAAGACATATTGATTGGAATGTTACTGCAAGAACTAACAAATTACACGTAAAAGAGTTCGTTGAAGAACGTGATTTGCGTGTATATGTGATTTTTGATTATTCTGCAAGTAATGATTTTGGATTTTTAAAAAGTAAAAAATCAATAGGACATGAAGTTGCAGCATCTATAATATTTTCTGCAATGAAAAATAATGATAATGTTGGACTTGGAATATTTACTGATAAACTTGAACAATTTGTTCCTGCAAGAAAAGGCCGTAAACATAGTTTATCATTACTTCGAACATTACTTGCGTACAAACCAAAAAGTTCACAAACTAACATTGAATCTTCATTGTCGCAATTACATCACATTCTAGGACAACAGAGTGTAATATTCATAATTTCAGATTACATCTCTCCAAACTTTTTACGTCCATTAAAATTTCTTAAAAATCGTCATGATGTAATTTTAGTAAATCTCTCTGACATACGTGAATCTGAGTTACCAGACATTGGATATACAATGTTAGAAGATATTGAATCTGGAGAACAATTACTGGTTAACACATCTGATAAATCATTTAGAGATGCATTTACAAAAAATTCTCAAGATAACCATGAAAAAATAAAAAATGATATTACAAAATTAAAGGTAGAAATGGTTAATGTTTCAGAACAGGTTCCTTTTGATACTGCATTAAGACAATTCTTTAATCAAAGGATGAGGCGATAAATATGGATTATGAATTTGGTTATTGGTATGTTTTACTTGCTCTTTTGATATTACCTGGTTTTTTTTATTTATACAGATTTTACACAAAGACAAAGAAATCAAATTCATTAAAATTTAGTAATTTACAGCTTGTAAAAAATTCTGTTTCATCGCAATCTCAATTAAGAAAACATCTTCCGTTTATACTGATACTTGTTGCCGTAGGCTTGATCATAATTGGTCTTGCAGATCCGAGAATACCTCTTGAAAATATACAAGAAGGAGTAAATGTTGTTCTCGTTCTTGATGGTTCTGGCAGTATGGCTGCAACAGATTACCCTCCTACTAGATTAGAATCTGCAAAAGATGCAGCTGAGATTCTAATATCCAATCTTGAACCAAATGATCATACTGGAATAATTTTATTTGAATCTGGTGCTACCACCGTTTCATACCTAACTCCATTCAAAGACAAAACCATTGATGATTTACAGTCAATTAGACAAAGAGATGGCGCAACTGCAATTGGAGATGGTCTTGTATTGGGTGTGGATATGGCAAATTCCATACCTAACAAAAAGAAAGTGGTTATTTTACTAAGTGACGGTGATCATAATGCTGGTGTAGTTACTCCAAATGAAGCAGTACAATATGCGTTACAGAAAAAAATTCAAATTCACACAATAGGTATGGGTTCAGATGAACCTGTATTACTTGGAACTAACATTTATGGAAATCCTCTTTATGCAGAATTAAATGAAGAGGAGTTGATTGCTATTGCAACTGCAGCGAATGGAAAGTATTACAAATCTGTTGATAATAATAGTCTGAATGAAATTTTCGAAGAAATTTCTGATGAAATTGACAGGGAGTTGGAGCAGGTAAGTATCAAAGATTGGTTTTTCATTGCAGCCGTCGTTGTTCTAGCTGCTAATATTTACATTGTATACGGCAAATATAGAATAGTGATTTAACTTTGAGAAAAATTTCTGGTACTTTCATATTACTTCTAGGAATAATGCCGCTTTTTGCATTATCAGCATTTGGAGGTGGGGGTTTTGGGTCTGCAATCAGTTTTGAGGTATTAAAATCTGATTCTGGATTTATAATACAACAATTGGATGAAACTGGGAATACTGTTTTCTTACAACATGTTTTGACAAATGATTCTGGTACTCCTGTGAATGTTTCAGTTTCTAGTTTTCAAAGTGTTGAATTTCAAAAAGTAGATGAAACGTGCAAGCCTATAAAATTATTTACAAATCATATCTTGGTAATCCCATATTCTCCGGTTCAAATTTCTGATTTGGGACGATATGTAATGCTTCCTGCATTAGTTGAATTTGAACATCCTGAAACTTTTGAACCAATTGAAATCTATTTTGAAAAATACAATCTTTTACTTGATGATGGAGTAAATGCGGGATTCACAAATGCTGTTGATTTTTCATGTGATGATGTTTACGCTGAAATGAATCCTCGATATGAACATGCATTTGATGATAATTTAGGAATGCAGGATTCTGGTTCATCTTCTTCACAAGCTGGTGGACAAGGAAATCAACAACAAGGTGGTGGTCAAGGTAACCAACAACAAGGTGGTGAACAAGAAAATAATTCCCAAAATGGTCCACAATCAGGCACAAATTTAACTCCACAAGAACAAGAACTTCTCCAACAGGCTGAAGAATTACTTAGTGAATATGAAATGGCAGCTGAATTGCAAAATGCACCTGTTAACCCTACAGAACGTCCATACTTGGTAGAGCAAAATACTGAACAATTTCGAGATGAAATTAGAGAACGAATGCAAATACAAGAACAACTAATGCAGCAATTACAGCAAAATTCTGACTTTCAAAATTTTGATGAACAATTATCAAACGAAGGTTTGACACAACAACCTCCATCACTTTCTATGTCTGATGATGAGACCTTGTTATCGGTTCCATATGAAAATGATGATATGTCTGCTGCAATATCTGCAGAATTTCAAAATGGACAAATAACAAATGTCTTACTAGAACGTCCATCTGATGAAATAGAATCTAATCTCTTATGGATAATTCCTTTGATAATCGGAGTTATTGCGGTTGCAGTATTCATATCAATGAAACTTCCAAAAAAGAAATCAATCATACAAACTCCTATGATAGTAAAAAATGATAATTATACTATCAGCTATGTTGATCTAACCCGTGAAATGCTAACTGAGGCTCAACAAATGTATGATGAGGATCTTTTCAAAGATGCACATGAAAAACTATCTCAATCAATTCGATTCTATTACTCCAATAGATTTTCTACCGGAACAGAAATCACAAACATGGATGCATTACAATTATTAAGAAAAGAGAATATTCCTGAATTCGATTCTATACTTGACTATCTTAGTATGTGTGAAATGATTGAATTTGCAAAAAATCCTACGGAAAGAAAAAGATTCTTCTCTGCGATAGAGAGATTTTCACAAATTATTGAATAGTTTCAAAAATTTTGATTAGATTTCTTTAATGAGCGTCTTGATGTTTGCCACATTTTCAGGAGTAAGTTCAATTTCTTTGTGTTCTGCTTTAACATGTTCTTCGATTTTCACCATCAATTCATTTTCTGTTGGTGCGCTTGCAGACCATTCACAATCTTTTCCTGCATCGTGGCAGCTGATACTTTTTGTCATATTCGCTCAATGTTATTAAGAAACATAAAAATTTTAAAAAAAAGTTATTAACTTTTTACACATTTATTAATAATATTCTATAGTCATAGAATATGACGACAATGATTCAAGTAAATCTTGAAAAATGTACTATTGAAGAAAAGTAATTTTTCAGGACTTTGCTTCCCTTTCTCTTTGAGCCTTGAATTTTCCACGAAATGCAAACGCTGCAATTATGGTTCCTACAAATGGGGCTGTCCAATATAGCCACAAATTTTCCATCATTCCTGATAATAACGCTGGTGCAAGCGCACGGGCTGGATTCATTGAAGCACCTGAAATAAATGCCAAAAACAAAATATCTAATCCCACAATGCCTCCTATCGCTACGCCGCTAAATCCTCTCAAACCTTTTGTATACACGACATAAAAGATGACTCCCATGAGCATCGCAGATGCCAAAACTTCAACAGGAAATATCAAAAGCATGGAAAAATCAAAGTTTGGCGCATTTGCACCAAGATCTGCTTTATCCCCAATTATACTTAGAACAAATAATGAACCTAAAATGGCACCAATTATCTCTGCTGCAAAATAATACACTACCTGAATTTTTGAAATATGTCCTGTAATGTAATATCCAATTGTAACTGCTGGATTGAAATGTGCAAGTGATATCTTTCCAAATGAATAAACTCCAATTAGTAGTGCTACAAATGGTGCAACTGCTGCAAATGGAATTCCCAGTTCTCCATTAAAAATTTCTGCATCCAAAACAATTGAGCCTGTTGCAAAAACTACAAGAATGAAGGTTCCAACTAATTCAACTGTAAAAATTTGTAAATTTGAATATGTCATTATTTTTCATCATCTATTGATGCAATCAAATTCAAAACTTCAGATTTTATCTGATCACGAATCTCTCTGACCTGTTCTATTGTTTTTTCTTTAGGGTCTGGTATATTCCAATCAATTACATCTTTTACAAAAAGTGCCGGACATGATTCTTTATCCATGCATCCCATGTTAACTGTCTTAAATGAATTAGAAATCATCGATTGAGATATTGTCTTTGGAGATTGATTTACCATGTTAATTCCAATTTCTTTCATTACTTGTATAACGACTGGATTTAGCTTTGTTGAAGGAACTGTCCCTGCACTAATTACATTAAATTTATCTTCTGAGAATTTTTTGAAAAATGCTTCAGCCATCTGACTGCGACCTGCATTTTCTACACATACAAACAGAACATCTCTAGTCATAATATTTATATAAATATATGTTGATATAAATATTAATTGATATGAATGGACCTGCTCTTTTGAAGTGTATTTGTGATGAAACTAGATTTGAAATTTTAGAATTATTACAAATAGACGATGAATTATGCGTGAATGATTTTGTTGAGAAATTAGAAAAAGATCAACCGCTTGTTTCGCATCATCTCAAAACTCTAAAGCAATGTGGAATTGTAAAATCAAGAAACGAGGGAAAAAAGGCAATGTATTCAATTTCTAATCCTCAACTATCTACTTTGATATCTGCTGTGACTAAAACAAGCAATAAAATCCCAACTTTATGTACTGATGAAAACTCTTGCTAGAACTTTTCTGTTCTAACTACGCCAACATCACTAACGTACAAAATTATGGTAAAATCTGGAAATAATGTTCTAGATATATCCTCAATTACTGCTGATAATTTCTCTTCACGCATAATTACCTCCACTTTGACATTTTTTTCGGCTTGTATTCCTTGACCTCTTAATCCCTTTTCTCCATTACCATCAACTTCATAAGATGTGTATCCTGTAATTTCATGATTCTTCAAAATCTCAATGACATTTTTCTGTGCCAATATTTCACAGGTGATTGTAAGTAATTTCACATCATAAAGTTTCATATGAACACCCTTGTAACGTAATTGAATAAGTCTATTGCTTCTTCACCATGTACCCACGTTGAAACGGTGAACATGATTGGTAGTAACACGATAATATTGTATGGGAATGTAATTCCTAAAGCTGATGTAATGTATAGACTTGGATTAGCTTGAGGTATGGCATGACGTAAAACAGCTGGTGCTGCAATAAATGATGCACTAGCCAAAAGTAATCCAAACATAACTGCCCCGCCTAAACTTAATCCCAATGCTGTTGAAACTAGTACGCCGATTATTCCATTAATTGTTGGCATTATTATTGCAAATGAGGTAAGAAAAACTCCAACCTTTTTGATATCCTCTAATCTTTGTCCTGCAATTATTCCCATTTCAATCATAAAAATTACTATTGCTCCTGTAAACAGATCATCAAAAACAATACTGATTGGTTCAAAACCTTCTTCCCCAATTATGTATCCAATTACAATACTTCCAAGTAAAATTACTATTGCTTTTCCTGTAATTGATTCTTTTAACACCTGAGAAAGTTTTGTTTTAGTTTCTTTCATTCCCATGTCGATATCAGATACTTTGTCACCTGAAAATGACTGTTTTTTTGTACGAATTTGTTTTGATACTGCCATATTTGTCAAAAATATTGCCAGGATGAATGCTACCGGTTCTAACACTGCAAGAATTGCTGCCAAATACCCTTCTGATGTAACTCCTTGATTTTTGAGAAATGACAATCCTACTGAGAATGTTACTGCTCCAACTGCACCGTATGTGGATGCTAATGCGTATGAATCAAAGATGTTGAATTTCCCTAATCTTCTTAGAATTTGATAATGGTTCAATGTGAATAATAATGACAGACCTATTGCAACTAGCATTGGTACTAACATCTCCTCAAAACCCGTCTTTCTCATCTCTATTCCTCCATGAAGGCCGATAGCAGCTAGGAGGTATATTGGCAAAAACTCTGAAATTGCTTCAGGAATTTTTAAATCAGATTTTATTCGTGCTGCAATAATCCCAAACAAGAAGAATAGGATGATTGGAGTTAGCAGATTCGATTGGATTAATTCTAAAATATCCATTAGCTATATTTGAAAAAATTTTCTGCTGAAATAAAAATCCAGAGGTCATTTTTGATGCCTATAGTGATAATCATTTGATATGCATTTGATATAATATTCCATAGTTTCGAAATAATGATTATGTATAATAAAGAATAATTCAGCGAAATATTATGAAGAAGATTGAAGCTATAATCAATCGAAAAAATTACCCTGTTCTTCGTGAAAAATTAGATTCTTTGGGTATTGACATTATCGATAAACGAAATTTAGAAGACAGTAAATTTATCAGTGAATCAAAAGGTTCTCGTGCTGGTGGAACTGGTGTTAGATCTACAATGCTTGCAAAAATTGAATTGGCCATGCAAGATAAAGAAGCACGTGCGGTCCTGGAAATAATTTCTAAAAATTCAGGTCTTCCTCAATCTATCAAGAGTAAAATTTTTGTCTTTGATATGGAAGAAAGTATTGATCTATCCACTCTTGAAGGCCAGGCTGATGTAGAACCTGAAGAAAAACCTATTCCTGTTAGATTTGCTACAAAACGTAATAGATTGGTTCCACTCCAAAAGCGAACCTTGTACAAATTAGAACAATATTACGATGAGCATAGTGAAATTTTAGAATCTGACTATAGAATTCGTTCATTTAGCGATTTTGTTAATTATTGTATCTTGAAATATCTCCCAACCTTAGATAAGCAATTAAAGAATCCAACAATGCTTTATGAAGATATTTAGTAATTTTTTTTAAATATAATCTGCAAACAAATACAGACCAAGTAAGGTCATACCTACTGCTGCAAAGCCAAGTTTAGCAACAAAGATTTTTGATTTTCTAATTTGAGTTGTAATTTGTTGTAGTTTCAATTTATTTTGATTAACCTTCGTTTTGTTCCACGTTCTGTGGTAATATATGCCATTTTTGGTTTGGATGACTCAATTTCTGAAGAATTTTCCAAATATTTTGTTACAGTTCCT
>JAOMDR010000016.1 GCA_028345575.1 Candidatus Nitrosopelagicus sp. | reverse complement strand
CAATTGTTTTGACTGCTTCAAGTTTTTGTTTAATTTGTTCTGAATCTTGTGATAATGAATCCTTTAGTTCCTTAACTGCATCTGTGATTTGAATGCCTTTTTCTTGAGGGATTTTATCTTTAAGATCTTGATTTACTAATTTTTCAGTAGTGTAAATGAAACTTTCAGCCTCATTTTTAATATCAACTGCTTCTTTCTTCTTTTTATCTTCTTCAGCATGACCTTCAGCATCTTCTTGCATCTTTTTAATTTCATCATCTGACATTTTTGTTGTAGATTGAATTGTAATTTTAGCATCTTTTCCTGTACCCAGATCTTTTGCAGTTACATTTAGGATACCATTTGCATCAATGTCAAATTTTACATTGATTTGAGGTACGCCTCTTGGTGCAGGTGGAATATCAGTTAGATTAAAGGTACCCAAGGACACATTATCAGCAACCATTGGTCGTTCACCTTGTACAACATTGATAGTAACTGCAGTTTGACTATCTGCAGCAGTTGTGAATGTTTTATCTTTAGATGTTGGAATTGTTGTATTTCTTTCTATAATTGGTTCTCTTACACCACCTAATGTTTCAATTCCAAGAGTTAACGGCGTAACATCAAGTAGTACGATATCACTAGTTACATCACCTGCAATAATTCCTGCTTGAACTGCTGCACCAAATGCTACAGCTTCCATAGGATCAACGCCTGATTCGCCTTCTTTTCCAACAGAATCACTTACAAATTTTTTGACAATTGGCATACGTGTTGGGCCACCTATCAAAACAATTTTTGTAATATCAGATGTGGTAAGTTTTGCATCTTCTAGTGCTTTATCAATAGATGACTTACATCTTTGAACAATTGGATTAACTAAGTCATCAAGTTTTGCTCTTGTAATTTTAACTTCAAGGTTTTTTGCACCAGATGAATCTTGAGCAATAAATGGAAGATTTACATCAGTTTCCATTACAGTAGATAATTCAATTTTTGCTTTTTCTCCAGCTTCTTTAATTCTAGTCACAGCTGTATTATCATTAGAAAGATCTATTCCTTCTTTTTTCCTAAATTCATCAATTACATAATCAATTATTGCTTGATCCATATCAGCTCCACCTAGTTTTGTATCACCAGAGGTACTCATCACCTCAAATACACCTCCTCCCATTTCCATGATTGTTACATCAAGTGTACCACCACCAAAATCAAAGACCAATATCTTCATGTCTTCTTTACTTTTGTCTAATCCAAATGCAAGGGATGCAGCAGTTGGTTCATTGATAATTCTTACAACTTCTAATCCAGCTATTGTTCCAGCATCTTTTGTTGCTTGTCTTTGATTATCATTGAAATACGCAGGGACTGTGATTACGGCTTTGTTTATTGTGTCACCAGTGAATGCTTCAGCATCACGTTTAATTTTCTGAAGAATAAATGCAGAGATTTGTTGAGGTTTGTACTCTTTTCCTTGTATTTTGTACAGGAAATCTTCTCCCATCTTTCGTTTTGCTTCACGAATTGTATTATCAGGATTTGTTACGGCTTGCCTTCTTGCAGGTTCGCCAACTAAAAGTTCACCATCTTTTGAAAATGCTACAACTGATGGGAATGCCTTACCGGCTACAGTGGTACCTTCTGCTGCAGGTATCAATGTGGGTTTTCCACCCTGCATGACAGATGCAGCAGAGTTACTTGTTCCTAGATCAATACCAATAATTTTTTCAGCCATATTTTACACATTCTTTAATTTTATTTCTTTGATACAATGACCTTAGATGGTTTTAAAATAGCTTTGCCAGAAATGTAGCCTTTAGATACCTCTTGAGTAATTGTTCCTTCATCTAGAGTCTCATCTACAATCATAGAAACAGCCTCATGAATTTGTGGATCAAAAATTTCACCGACAGCATCTATCGGTTCAATATTATTTTCATGAAGTAATGATTCCATATTTTTTATTATGGCTTGAAGACCATTTGTATCAACATTATCTTTTGATAAGACATCAACTGCTCGAATAAAATCTTCATAGATATTAATAAAATTTAGAAGTAGATCGTTGGTTTTACTAGAAACTCTTTGAGATACTTCAACTTGTGTTCGTCTTTCTAAATTCTGATAGTCAGCTAAAGCACGTTGCCACTTATCCTTTAGATCATGTTTTTCCTGAATCAATTTTTTTACGTCGTCATTATTTTCTTTCATAATTTTGTTAGATTTGTCTAGAGATTCTTTCATTTCTTCAATTTTCATTCTTTCTTCATTGATTTGTTTTTTATCTTCAGACATTATAGTTCACTCATTTTTTAAACATATTATTTTTGTGCTATTAATTGACACAGTGGATTAGCTTTTAGTACAATTAGTTCATCATCTTTATTATTTTTCATTATATATTCAAAGTCATGTTTTGAGCAAACAACTACGATCGTAGTTTTATCATTTTGAAATATATCTACGGGTTGAGTTATCGATTCAACGTCACCAATGTAATCTTTAAGTTTAGTTTCTAATTCTTGAAGTTTTTCTATTTTTTCGCCTTTCATTTCATGTTGATCTAAGGTCCATAAAAGTAAAATTTTTGTTCTGCTTGCCTTTAATTCATTTTTCTTTAAAATTAATCTAGTTTCATCAATCAATCGTTTGATATATCCATCTAATCCTTTCATACTCCCATTAATTAGATACATTAAGCTGCTTGCACCTTCAAACGAATTACTTAAAGATCTTAAATCAAATAAACCATCAATTAAATCATCAAGAAAAAGTTCTCCTAATTTTTCTGAATTTAAATCAGATTTGGTTACAGAATCTTTAGCAAATTTACAAACTTCAAGTATACTTGTTTGACTAGAAAATTGTTTTAGAATATCAATAGCGTGAAAATATTCTGATGAGCTTAATGTTAAAAAATTGACTTTTGTATCACTAGCAAATAATTTTTTTAAAATTTCATTTTCGCCTCCATCTGATGAACCTATGTATGGTTTTACTGTAGATTCTTTGGATAAAGGATAATAGAAATATGAGATATTTTTTCCAACTTTTAATCCTGTAACATGTTCGAGTAATGATATATTTTCAGAATTTCCACCAAAACCAGTACCTAATCCATAAACAACATTACAACCTTTTTTGATATTTGAAACTGCATCTTTGAATTTTGAGTTTATCTCAATTTTAGTATCTTGACCAATTTTTCTAATTCGTGGTGCAAAAATTAGTACTTGTGCTTTGGAAATTGCTGCATCAATTGAAGTCATCGCAAGTAATGGTTCATCATCTTTTAATGCCTGCACAGAAGGATATGATTTGGCAATATCTTCTTTAATAGATATAGCTGAAGGAGTGGATTCATCAATTATTTGAACATCTCCACCATTTAGAGCAATTTGACATGCAAGAGAGTAACCTTCAGTACTTAATCCATAAATTACAACTTTTGTTGCCATTAAGGACTATAATATCAAGACTAAGAAATACTTATTGCAGTTATCTATGAAGTGCTAATACTTGAAGATCTGGTTTGATATTTTAACACCAAAACAATACTTGTTTTTTGAATATTTTGTACAAAAACTTAGAAAACAACACAAGATTGTTTGTACATCTAGAAAGTATCAACAAGTAAATGGTATTGAAAAATTTGGTTCAATCAATCCAATAATAGTTGGAAAACATGGTGGAGAAAATAATGTAAAGAAATTATTAGCAAGTTTGAATAGAAGTGAATTATTAACAAAAAAAATTGAAAAATGGAGCCCAAATTTACTAATCAGTTTTTGCTCTCCTGAAGCATCCAGAGTTGCATACGGATTAGGTATTCCTCACATAGCATTTTCTGATTCACCTCATGCAACAGCCGTAATGAAATTATCACTTCCTTATGTTACAAAATTATTGACACCATGGATTATTCCAAAACAAGATTTTGATAAATTTGGCATAGAATATAAAAATATTATAAAATACAGAGCAATTGATGCAGGAGTAATTATTAAAAATTATAAAAAGAATAAACAAAAGAAATCAGAAGAGGGAAAAATAATTTTAATTCGACCTGAAGAATCAGAGGCAGCATATATTACAAAAAAGAGTAAAACGATTAAAATTATTAAAAAAATTGTTGAAGATTTTCCAAATGAAGAAAAAATCGTATTATCTAGATACAAAGATCAATCTAAAAACCTAAAGAAAATTTTTGGTAATAATATTTCTCTTTTATCAAAACCAGTTAATGGAAATAAATTATTAAATAAAATAGATTGTTTTATCGGATCAGGAGGAACAATGACTGCAGAATCAGGATTGTTAGGAATTCCAACGATCTCAATAAATGCAGTGCCAAACAGGATTGAAGACTTTTTAGTTAAAAAGAGAATAATTGTTAGAAGTGAGAATCCAAATAGAATTTCTAGAGAAATTCAGCAGTCACTGAATAACCTCCAAATTATTAAGAAAAAGAAAGAAAAAGCTAGAAAATTAGTTGCATCGTTTGAGGATCCATATCAAGTTCTTTTAAAAACAATGAGATCATTATAAAATAATATTATAGGGGTAAATTGTTTTTTTATTTAGAAGCCCAGTAGTGTAGCGGCAAGCATAGGGGCCCTTGGAGCCTTTGACCTCGGTTCGAGTCCGGGCTGGGCTATACTTTTTTTTAGAAATCTAATTTTGTTAGTAATTTTGTTGCAATAACAAATAGAATTGCAGCTAATCCGACTAAAACTAACATTTCAGTAATTACAAAATCAGTAACTTGACCAAAAATTCCAGCTCGTATGATATCTACCAAATACGATAACGGATTTAGATAAAATATAGTTGCTAATGGTTGAGGTGCGCCTTGAACAGGATAAAATGCCGTACTTGCAAATGCACAAAAAAGAAACACTGTGTTAATAATTACATTAAATCCTTCACTAGAACGAAGTTTTACAGAAATTATTGATGCAATTGAGCCAAATAATATTGCACCAACTACTGAACCAAAAATTATCAGAGGAATGGTCACAATATTAAATTCAACAGAGTCAAAAAATACAGGATATCCCACTGCTGTGATTAATGCAGCACTAAATAATCCAATAATTCCAATTGTTACAATGTTACTTAGAATGTAATGAGTTCTAGTGAATGGGCCAGACATGATTTGTTCAAACATACCATGGCGTCTATCGTTCCAGATAATTATTCCAGAAATTAATGTACTATTCATAATGTTAAAACCAATCATACCAGATGCAAGAAATGCAGGATAGTCTAGATTTTTTCCTCCAAATGGAACACTATCAATTAGTGCAGTGTAAGCAAAACCTGCGACAAAAATATAGATTAATGGAAAAAGTATTTGCCAAATAATAAATCCAGGATTAATAGAAATTGTTAGATTTCTATTTACTAGTCTAATTATGGGATTAATTCGAATCACCCACTACTTTGAGAAATATCTCTTCTAGATTTGTTGGAATTGCAGATAAATCGTTTATTTTTGTGTCAGTTTCATTTAAAATTTTTAAAATATTCATTAATACAATTTCAGATTTTGTAGAATTAATTATGACAGTTGGTTCAGGTTCTAGTTTGATTTGACATTCTGGAATTGTAGATAATTTAGATTTTAGTTCTTCAGAGACTGTAGAAATATGAATTTTAATTGTTTTTTCATGACCAAATCTATTTTTTAATTCAGATGGAGAATCAACTGCCATTATCTTTCCATTATTTATGATTGCAATGTTATCACAAAGATATTCAGCTTCAGATAGGACGTGAGTTGTATAGAAAATTGTGAGTCCAGAGTTTTTTACTTGTTCTCTGAGAAAATCCAGTAATTTCCTTCTTGCAGCAGGATCTAAACCAACTGTAGGCTCATCTAAAAATAACAAGTCCATATCGTGCATGAACTCTCTTGCCACCTGTACTCTTCTACGTTGACCAATTGATAGATCATCCATCTTCTTTTTTCTAATTTCTTCTAAACCAAAGGCAGAAAGTAGTTCTTCGGTTCGTTTCTTTCGTATTTTTTTATCAATATTCCACATCATGCCATATTTTTCAAGAGATTTTTCAGCTGAAAGAGTTGGTTCATAGCTAGGTTGTTGTAAAACTACTCCAATTTTTTTTCTAATTTCAAGAGGATGTTTGGCTGAATCTATGCCTAGTACAGAAATTTTGCCATTAGAAGGAGAAATTAGAGTTGTTAAGAGTTTGATAACAGTAGATTTTCCCGCACCGTTTGGTCCTAAAAAACCAAAAACCTGACCAGATTCTATTTGAAGATCAACACCATCAACTGCAACAGTTGAAGCATATTTCTTTCTCAAGTCTTTTGTTTCAATACATAGCATGATTGAGATTTATACAAACCACTAATGTGTTTAATGATAATTTTATTAACAATCTCTTTCTTGTAATAATAATTGTCTGAATTTGAAGAATTAATATCAAAATTATTGGAAAAAGTTCCTGAATTATCTAGATCGGTAATTGAAGAGAGAATAAACGAGAAAAAAGAAAAAGTGGGCGCAGGCTACCTAACAGATCAGGGAGCTATTTTCCTAGTTGCAGCAGATTTAGGCGTATCACTAGAACAAACACAAAATTCAGAAGTAGCAATAAAAGATCTCTACATTGGAGCAAAAGAAGTAACGTTAGAAAGTCGAGTTTTGAATATTTCACCTACAAAACAGTTTACAAAAAAAGATGGCTCTTCGTTTTCTTTGAGAACAATTACAGTTTACGATAATAATTCTACAGCAAGTGTAAAACTATGGGATGAGAAAGCAAATCTTCCAGGACTTGAAGAACTAAAACCTGGAGACCTGATTAAAATTATCAAAGCATATGTAAAATCAGATTTAACAGGTGCACCTACAATAAACATTGGTTCGGGTGCAACAATAGAAACATCAGAATCAGAAAGCGACATTGTCTCAATTGATTCAAAAATTAGTGATGTTAGTGAAATTAAAGATGATCAAAGAGACCTGATTGTTGCAGGAACATTAGGTAGTGCAATGAGTCTACTTGAATTTACAAATTCAAAAGGTCAACCTTCAAAGGCTTTAAAATTTAGATTAAGAGGTGAAAACAAAAATTTAGTCAACGTAGTGCTTTGGGGAAAAGATGAATCAATTCTTCCAAAAGTAATTACACAGGATGCCAAAGTCAAATTGTTTGGAGTTAGGACAAAAACTGGAATGCAAGGACTAGAAATTCATGGAAATGATGCAACAATAATTGATGTTGAAGGAGATGCAGAAATTCAACCTACAATAGTAAGACTTCTAGCAATTGAAAAGGATCAAGCAGGTAATACAACAGGCTTAGCCATAGATAAATCAAAAAAATTGGTTAGAATTACAGATGTTGCAAATACAATTGGTAGTTTTGTTAAAGATGATATTTTAGAATGCATGCCATCAAAGATTTTTGGAAATACAATGCAAATTGATCAAGACTCATTTGTAAGAAAAATTGATGATAATACAGTTCCAACTGTAGCAGAAATTAGAACAAAGATTACAGAAGTTAGTGAAGGTAATGATTATTCAGTAGAGGCAATTGTTCTAAAAGCACCAGAAAGAAAAGATATTCAAACTAAAAATGGTGACAACATACAACTATCGGAAATGTTTGTCGAAGATGATAGTGGACAAGTTTGGATTAAAGGATGGAGACAGCAAGCAGACCTGATGGATAGTTTTACACTAGGAGACATAATTACAATTTTAGGAGTTAATGCAAGACCTGGACTAGAAGGAAAATTAGATTTGGTATTGACACCTTATTCAAAAATAATTAAGAAAAACTAATCTTTCCAAAATCCTCTTGTCAAAGTATAGGTTTTTTCTGCGATAATGATTTGTTTTATCAAATAATCATCATCATCTTCTACTCTATTTTTTAAAATTCTAGCTCCGGTATCAGGACCAACTCCATAAGCAGCCATAACGATCAATGCTGTTTTTCCAAAACTAGATAATAATGATGATACTTTCCAGGCTTTGTCAAAATTCTTTTTTTCATCAGGAGTTAATTTTTTTCCTTGATGCTTTTTTTGAATTGTTTTTACAAGTTCATGATCGTATTCGTAAGTACAGGTAATTTGTTGGCCCTTACAATATTTACATTTGAGTGGGTGTGTTTCACTAGGAGTCATAACACGTTGCCAGAGTCCACATCGTGCACAAATCAATCGTTGTTTAGTCTCCATGAGACGTTTTCTAACTTTTAGTAACATTTCTTTGTCTATACTTGAAGGATTTGTATACGACATTACAGTTTGGTCTAATACTGGTTCTGCTAATTTAGAAAATTTATCAACATCAATCCATTCAATCTCAATTTTATTTTGTTTAATTAACTCAATAATTTTTTGAGCACCTTCAAGATCAAATTTTTCATGAAATAATTCTCTAAATGCCTCTTTTACAAGAGGAGTATTGATATTTCGTTCAAAATCATATCTAACTTCATTTTTTACATAAACATCTCCTCGGTCATAAAAACCAAATTTCTTTCCCACACAGAATGTTTTCCAAGTAACATCATTTTTGCCTTTTAGGGCTACTGACATTATTTCATTAATATCAAAATTAGAAGAAAATACATCAGTGATATGTTTTTTTGTAAATTTAGACTCAACGGATAAAAGAATTCTATATGCATCAGAACTAGATTTAACTTTAGAAGCTAAAGAAGCATCTAACATCGTCTCCAAAATAATTTTTAATGTTGAATTAATTTTTGTTCCAAAACATGAATGCAAAATTAATACACTTTGTTGTGGAAGTCGATGTGATTCTATAACGATTGTTTTTTCATCGGGCATTTTAATAAAATCTAAATTTGAAACTACATCATTCATCATTTTTACTGAACCGTTACGAACTCTAGTCCTAAAGCTTCCAACTTTGTTAGCAGTTTTATAATCTACAGGTATGTTAACACCTTCCCATTTAGGAACCGGTATTTCTTTTGATGATCTAATAGGTAAAACATTCACTTTGAATGCTTTTTCATCTATATTCAAAACTCTCCATTGAGACCCACGTAAAACAAAAATTTGATCCTTATCAAGATCACCTACAAATCTTTGATCTAATGTACCAATGAATTTATTCTCTATTGTATCAATTACCTTGAATTTTAAAATATCTGGAATAGTTGATAGATTTTGAAAGTGGTATTTTGTTGCAAAGAAAGCACTATTTTTTTTATATTCAGTTTTTTCTTTATTAAAAATTATTAAATTTTGTTCCTCAATAATATCTAAAACATCAAAAAACTCTTCTAGCGTGATATCTCGAAATGGATAGGCTTGTTTTGTTAATTTGAGCGCAGCCTCAATGGGAACGTTTCCTACTTGCATAGATAATCCAACTAAATGATGTGCAAGGACATCTAATGATCCATTGTGAATTCTTTGTTCTTCAATTGAGCCCTCTTTGATTCTTTCAATTATTGCTTGAATCTCAAATTCATCATCTGCACTTTCAGTAATAATTAATCCTCTAGCAGAATCACCTCGATTATGTTTACTTCTTCCAATTCTCTGCATAAATTTTGAAACTTGTCTTGGTGATCCATATTGAATAACTAATTCTACAGAACCGATATCAAGACCTAATTCAAGTGATGAAGTACAAACAACTATACCAGATTTTCCTTCTCTAAGAATATCTTCAGTTTCCTCTCTGACTTGCCTTGAAAGTGAACCATGATGTAATTCAACATTAAGTGACGTTTTCTGTTTTAAAATAGATGATAAACGTTCAGATTCTCCTCTTGAATTTGTAAATAATAAAACTGGAGATGTAATTTGTTCTTTTTTTACATATTCGATAATTTTAACGGCAACATCATCCATAATTCCATCAACAAATACAACATCTACATCATAATTTCTAAGAGATGTATCGTGTATTAGTTCAAATTTCCTTTTTGAACCAACTAAAAAACGCCCAGCTTCCTCAGGATTACCAACGGTAGCAGATAATCCAATACGATGAATTTCATTTTTTGATTTTATTTGTAACCGTTCAAGACTAAGAGATAATTGTGAACCTCTTTCACTTGCAAGCAGTTCATGAACTTCATCTATGACCACCCATTCTAATTCAGATAATGCTTCAAGATGTTTTTTTTGTGATAATAAATTTACAAGTGTTTCAGGTGTTGTAATTAAAATATCTGGAGGATTATCTGCAATTCTTTTTCTATTTGTTTGTGAAGTATCACCATGTCTAATCTCAATTTTCAAGTCTTCATTTTCTGCATAATTGATAATTCTTTTGAAAACATCTCGGTTTAAAGCTCGTAATGGAGTTATGTAAAGTACTTTAATTTTATTTGGGATTTTTCTTGTTTTTAGTTTAGAAAATATCGGGATAGTTGCACATTCAGTTTTACCAGAACCAGTTGGTGCAATAATTAAACAATTTTTTTCATCTAGAATTTCAGGTATTGCTTCTTTTTGAATTTCAGTTAGAGTTTCAAATCCTATTGACTTGAATTTTTTTGAAATTGTAGGATCAAGTGTCTTGTTTTTTTTCTTGTCTAAGTCTAGTTCGTTCATAAATCATCACACCTGCAACACCTAATGCTAATAAAATTACAGTAATAGTAGGAATAGAGTCAAAAAAATCAGCCATACCATAATTTATTCAAACGACGTTAAATAGATTCAGTTTCTTCTATTCCAGAACTTGTTATTTTATAATCAAATTTTGTTTCTTGAATAAATGGAGATGAAACTTTACAAATATACTTATTTTTGATTTTTTCAAGTTGAATTTTTTGATGAATATAATTTTCAAGATGCATATGCATTCTTTGGTATTTCATATTATCATGAGAAAAGATTTGATTGGTAATTATAATTGGGATATTTTTTAATTGAGTTAATTTAGAAAGTTTAATCATATAATTACCAAAATTAGTATTTTTTTCAATTAGATGCTCTTTTTTTGAATATTCAAACGAGAATAGATCAGTTATGTTGTCAATTATGAGTAAAGAAAAATCATCATTCTCAAGATTTTTTAAAATATCAAATTGTTTTTGAGTATCAGTCACATGTGAAACATGTAAATTTTCAAGTATTGATGGAGGCAAATTTTGGGATTGTATAATTTGAAGAAATCGCTCAGGTCTAAATTCAACGGTGGTGTCAATAAATAATATTTTTTTATTATCATTCAATAATTCAATTGCAAATTGTAAAGCAAGTTGTGTTTTTCCAGTTCCACGTAAACCTGAGATCTCAGTAATTATTCCATTTTGTAGTCCACCTGAGAAAATTTTATCTAATGAATCGATCTGTGAGGAAATCATATAATGAATAATAAATAATAAAAATAAAAACTTCTTTCTAATCTAAGCAAGACTTTATATTCTCTAGAAAGTCGATTCATCACAAGAGAAAATTTATGTCACAAACTACAGCTGCTAAAAGACCACTTACAACTTTACAAAAGAATGTAAAAAAAACTGTAATTGTAAGATTAAAGAATGAAGTAGAGTATAAGGGTAAAATGAAAAATGTTGATTCTTACATGAATTTGATTATGACCGAAGCTGAAGAATTAGTTGATGGTAAAACAGTTGGTAAATTTGCTAGAGCAATTTTAAGAGGCAACAACGTACTATTCATAAAATTAGAAGACGAAATCTAATTTTATAATCATGACCAAAAATTATCTATTTACATCTGAATCTGTTACCGAAGGTCATCCAGACAAGGTTTGTGATATGATATCAGATTCAATTTTAGATGAGTATCTTAGAGGTGACCCAAATTCAAGAGTTGCAGTAGAAACAATGACAACAACTGATTTTGTGGGAGTAGCAGGAGAAGTTACATCAAAAGCAAGTTTTGATATTGAAAGCGTTATACGAAAAACAATTACAGAAATTGGTTATGACAATCCAGATTTGAAATTTGATTCACACTCTTGTGAAGTAATGATAAAATTAGATCCACAAAGTCCACATATCTCTCAAGGTGTTACTGCAAATGACGAAAAAGAACAAGGTGCAGGTGATCAAGGTTTAATGTTTGGATATGCTAGTAATGAAACTGAAGAGTTAATGCCACTACCAATACTTTTGGCTCATAAATTAACAAAAAAATTGACAGATGTTAGAAAAAGTAATCAACTAACTTGGGCAAGACCTGATGGAAAATCCCAAGTATCAATTAGATATGAAGATGATAAACCAAAAGCAATTGAAGCAATAGTACTTTCTACACAACATTCTCCAGAGATAACAAATGAAGAGATAACATCACAATTAATTGAACATGTAATCAAACCAGTCTGTGGAAGTCTGTGGAATGAAGATATCAAAATTCATGTAAACCCAACAGGTAAATTTGAAATTGGCGGACCACATGGAGATGCTGGCTTAACTGGAAGAAAAATAATTGTAGATAGTTATGGTGGAATGGGTCGACATGGTGGCGGAGCATTTTCAGGAAAGGATCCATCAAAAGTAGATAGATCAGCATGTTACATGTGCAGATATGTTGCAAAAAATATTGTTGCTGCAGGATTAGCAGATAGATGTGAAGTACAAGTTGCTTATGCAATTGGAGTTGCAGAGCCAGTTTCTTTAATGGTAAATACATTTGGTACAAATAAAATTTCAGAGGATAAAATTGAAGAATTAGTTAAAAATAATTTTGATATGAGACCAGCAGGAATTGTATCACAATTAGATTTGAAAAGACCAATTTACAAAAAGACCGCAGCATATGGTCATTTTGGTAGAAATGAGCCAGAATTCAACTGGGAAAAAACAGACAAAGCTGAAAAATTGAAAACAGAATCAGGCATTTAATGATTCAATTTTTTTAAATTTAAAACCACATAAATTTTGTAATTTTTTATGATTTCCAACATAGTTACCAACTAGTATATTCAAATCTTCAACACCATATTCAAAATTAATGTCATTTAATGCTTTTTTATATGCCAATTCAAGATTTATTTTTTTAAATTTTATCTTAGAAGATACAGATTTTTTGATAAGATTTTGAAATGTTATTTCATTAGGTCCCACTAGATCAATAATTTTATTTGAAAATTTCGATGAGTGTAATGCGGCATTTATGCACATACAAACATCATCAATTGATATTGGTTGGAGAAGAAATTTTCCAGAACCTGGTACAAGTATCTGTTTTTTTATCAGTTGTTTTGAAATATTTTTTGTCAGATAGTCATCATTGCCTAGAATGTATGAAGGTCGAAATATTGTATATTGAAGTCCAGATTTTTTTATTAATTGTTCAGCATTAAATTTAGAAATAAAATATGAAGAACGTGAATTTTTTGATACTCCTAAACCACTAAAGTAAATTATATTTTTAATATTATTTTTTTTACAAAGATTAATCACAGTTTTTGTTAGTTCAATGTTAACTTGTACAAATGAATCCTGATTAACAGATTCTGAACCAACTCCCGCAAGATGAACAAAATGTAATGAATTTTTTAATGAAGGAAATTTATTGTTTTTAAAGTTTTGACGAGATATTGGAATTGATGAAATCCCATTTGCAGAGAGAAATTTTCGTAGGTTTTTTCCAACAAAGCCCTTTGCGCCAGATATAACCACACGATCAATAATTTTTGTACGCATGATGAGATGATAAAATATTTTATTTTAAACATATCCAGAGAAGGTACATGACAACAAAAATTCATGTGAAATTTGGCAAGAATGCGCAAGAATGTAGAGAGATTTTAGGGGTGACTAAAGATTCCAGTCATAAAGAGATCAAACAGGCTTATAGAAAATTATCATTGAAATATCATCCAGATAAAAATAATGAAATCAATGCTAGTAAAAAATTCAAAGAAATTACAGAAGCATATCAATATCTAAAATCTCATCGAAAAAACCAATCAAATAAAGATGAACATGTATCAGGAGAAGACTATCAAAATTTTTGGAAAGCACAAGGAGAAAAGATGGGAGACGATATGAGATTTAATTTTGAGGAATTGAGAAGAGAAAATCAAAAATTTGGAGGAGATTATAATCAAGAGACACATAATAGAGAGAAACCAATATCACAAAAAACAACACATTTGTTACTTTATGGGGGATTAGGTGTTGTTACATTATGGATTATTCTTAATGAAATTCTTAGTTTGTAACAAAAGTTATTACATAAAAAATTAAAAATTTCACGTGGATACAAATACAGAAACTAAAAAGAAATTACGCACAGGATTTACAACAGGAAGTTGTGCTACAGCATCATCAAAGGCAGGAATTTTATCAATTATTAATCAAAAGAAAATTGAACAAACAGATATCATATTACCAAAACGCTCAAGATTAGATATTAAAATTAATTCCTGTGATTTTACTAAAGATTCAGCAAAGTGTTCTGTAATAAAAGATGGGGGAGATGATCCGGATGTAACACATGGTGCAGAAATTATTGTTGATGTTGAATTAACAAACAAGATTGATGAGATTGAAATTGATGGTGGAGAGGGCGTAGGTCGAGTTACTAAGCCAGGATTAGGATTAGAAATTGGAAGTGCTGCAATTAATCCAACACCAAAGAAAATGATTTTGGAAAATGTTAGAGAAGCTGGTGAAGAGTTACTTAAAAAAAATGGAATCAAGATTACAATATCCGTACCAAAAGGAAAAGAATTATCAACAAAAACAGATAACCCAAGAATTGGAATAATGGGAGGGATTTCTATTTTAGGAACAAGTGGAATTGTAATTCCATATTCAACTGCATCGTTTGCAGCAGCTATACGACAACAGATTGCAGTTGTAAGTTCTATGAATGATGACTATGTTGTTTTAACAACTGGAGGAAGAAGTGAAGACTTTGCAAGAGAAATTATAGAATTACCAGATCATTCATTTATTCAAATGGGAGATTTTTCAGGTTACACAATTAAACAATGTGCAAGAAAAGAATTGAAAAAAGCATATGTAGCAGGATTCATTGGTAAATTAGCAAAAATGGCAGCAGGTGTAAAACAGACTCATGTGAAAGGTGGAAAAGTAGATATGAAATTTCTTTCTGAACTTGCAAAAAGATGTGATGCAAAATCAGAAACCATTAGTAAAATTCTAGGTGCAAATACTGCTAGAAATGTTCAAGAGATCATCATGGAAGACAAAGTAGAAGGATTTTTTGATCAAATTACAAATGAAACATGTAAACAAATGATGCAACACTCAGAAGGAAAGATTCCAGTTGAGGTAATACTGTTTGATTTTGATGGTAAAGTGTTATCTAGAACAGAAATTGAGATAGGGACACTTTAGAAATAGAGTAAGGCATTTAATTAATTCAGAATTTTTAATATTATGAAGAAAATAGCTGTTTTAGCAATTACAAAAAATGGAATAGAAATAGGTTTAAAATTAAAAGAACATTTTTCAGATTTTGAGATATTTGCACCAATAAAATTTTCAAATGATAATGAAAAAATTCACTGGTATGAGGAGTCTACAACTCAAAAGATTGTTGATTTGTTCAAAAATAACGATGGAATAATTTGTTTATTTTCATTAGGTGCAGTAATTAGATTACTTGCGCCACATATCAAAGATAAAAAAACAGATCCTGCAGTAATCGTGATTGATGATAATGCAAATTTTGTGATTAGTGTTTTATCAGGACATTTAGGAGGAGCGAATGAACTTTCAAATGAAATTGCAAAGAAGATGGGTGCTACTCCGGTCATCACTACAGCAGCAGATGTTAACAAAACTATAGCAGTAGATCTTGTTGGAAGAGAATTTGGTTGGAAAATTGATGATGATAGTAATGTAACTAGAATTAGCGCATTCATGGTAAACAAAGAAAAAATTGGAGTTTTTCAGAATACAGGTAAAAAAGAATGGTGGAAAGGAAAACTACCAGAAAATATTACATTTTTTTCAAACATAAAAGATTTGAAAGATTCTGATTCTAAGGGATATTTGATAATTACAAATGACCAAATCAATGATGAGGAAGTAGAGAAAGATTCTGTAGTATATAGAGTTCCAAATTTGGTTGTAGGAATAGGATTACACTGGGATACATCTAAAGAAACTATTTTGAATGGAGTAAATGAAACATTAGAAAAATTTGAATTAAAACAAAATCAAATAGCTAGGTTTGTATCTATTAAAAAAGACAAAGATATCATAGGACTAATTGAATTGGGTAAAGAGATGAATGTACCAATAGAATACATTGACAGAGAAGAGCTAGCAACAATCACTGCACCAAATCCTTCAAAGACAGTTCAAGCGTTTGAAGGAACCGCAAGTGTTTCAGAGGCTGCTGCAATAAAATCATCAGAAGGTGAATTAATAGTTGAGAAACAGAAATTTCCTCCTAATCTAACAGTGGCTATAGCGAGGATAATAAAATGAAAAGAGGATTAATGATAATTGATAGAGGAAGTAGAGAAAGAGAAGCTGGTGAAGAGTTAGAGATGATTTGTGAAAAAGTTAGAGAAAAAGGAAATTATGATTTTACAGAGTTTTGCTTTTTAGAAGTTGTTCCACCATTTATTGAAGATGGAATGGATGTATGTTTAAAAAAAGACGTTGAACAAATGACAATAGTTCCATATTTTCTATATCCAGGAAGAAAAGTGAAGATTGCAGTAGCAGATGCAATGAAGTATCAAAAAGATACAAAGATCAAATTTCTAGTTACAAAACCAATGACTATGCATAAAAAATTAGTAGAATTAGTAGATAACAGAGTAATTACCACATTAAGAGAAAATTCAGTAGATATTCCAAAAGAAAATGTGGATGTACTCATTATTGGACATGGAAGTAAAGATCCAAATTCAGGAATATCGATTGATTATGTTGTAGATGAGCTAAAACCATCTTATAGAAATGTCAGTCGCTGTTATTTAGAAATTGAAGGACCGACAATAGAAGAAGGAATACAGGCATGTCAGAAGAATAATCCAGAAGTTTTGATAATTGTTTTTTATTTTTTACATGAAGGGGCTCATGTGAAGATAGATGTCAATAACGATCTATTACCAGCTTTAGACAATGCAAATTTAAAGAAAGTATTTGTTACAAAACACTTAGGTACAGATGAAAAAATGATTGATTTAATTTTAGAAAGAGCTAAAGAGGTAGAAGATGCAAACTAGGAAAGGACAAGAGATAGAAGATGAAAGTATGCAGATCATTGAAAATGAGATAGGTTCTCATCCATACAATGAAATGGAATGGCCAATTGTTAGAAGAATAATTCATTCAACCGCAGATTTTGATTTTGCTAGAGAAAATAAGCTTCTTTTTCATAAAGATGCAATTTCAAATGGAATTAATGCATTAAAAAATGGACAGAGCATAGTTGCAGATGTGAATGGTGTTATTGGATTAATGAATAAACAAAATCCAAAAGATTTTGGAAATAGTATGATTTGTAATATTTCAGATCCATCTTTAATGGAATCTGCAAAAAAAGCAGGAAAAACTAGAGCACAGATGTCTATGAGAGTAGCTGAAAAAGAAATTGATGGAGGAATTGTTGTTGTAGGAAATGCCCCAACTGCACTTTTAGAAGTAATGGAAATGTTTAGAGAAGGATTGGTAAAGCCTGCATTGGTTGTTGGCATGCCAGTAGGTTTTGTTTCTGCAGTGGAATCAAAAGACGAGTTGTCAAAAACAGAAATTCCATTTATAACAAATATTGGTCGTAAAGGAGGAAGTCCTTGTGCATCTGCAATAATTAATGCATTATACAAATTATTAAGACAAGGAATTAACTAAATTTTTAAAGTATTTTGAATTAAATTTGAAGCAAATTTTGCACTATCAAAATAAAGATGACAGTATGATGCTATTGTATTATATTCAGTTATTGCATCTTTATGTGATGAAATTCCTTCACCAATTTTTAAATCATAAAGAAATTTTGAATCTTTTGGTACGTTAATTATTTTTGAATAGTGAAATTCATGTGCACGGAAATTACGTGGTTTAGATAAAATACAATTTGAATTAATTTTTCCCTCAGTATAATTTAATGTCATTTTTTTTGTCATTATAGTATCTACATCAAATAGACCAACCATTTTTGATTTTTTCTTTCCATAGGTAATTGAATTTGTAAGATACATGAGTCCACCACATTCAGCATAAATTGGCGTTCCATTTTCAGCATTATTTTTTATAGATTTTTTCATTGACGAGTTTTTTGCTAGTGATGAAGCCAAAATTTCAGGAAAACCACCACCAAGATAAATTAAATCACAATTTGGAATTTTTTTATCATTAATTGGACTGAAAAATTTTATTTTTGCACCTTCACGTCTTAATGCTTCAATGTTGTCATGATAATAGAAATTAAATGAATTATCAAGTGCAATAGCAACTGAGATTTTTGATTTTGTGATTTTTACAGATTTTATTTTTTTAAAAGAGGATGCTGTTTTACAAATTTTTTCAATTAGATCAAAATCAAGATAATCAGAAATCTCTTTTGAAATTTGTCTAATTTTATTATGAAGTTGTTTTTGTTCAGATACAGGAATTAATCCTAAATGTCTTGATTCTAGATTAGCTGATGGATTTTTTGGAATAACACCAATTATTGGAATTTTGAGATTTAGTAAAGCAGCTCGGCAAAGATCTTCATGTTTTTTACTTCCAATTTTGTTTAAGATAATTCCAGAGATTCTTGAGTTTTTGTGAAATTTAGTAAATCCTAATGCGGTTGCAGCGATTGAACGAGAAGTTTTACTTGCATCAAGAATTAAAATTACAGGTGATTCAAGTAGTGTTGCAACATGATGTGTGCTTGCAAGATTTGATTTTCCTCCAAATCCATCATAGTAACCCATTACACCTTCAATAATTGAAATATCTGATTTTGAATTTCTTGTAAAGCTTTGAATTAATTCTTGTGTTCCCATTAACCAAACATCTAAGTTTTTAGTTTCATTTTTTGAGATAGAACTCAAGTAACTTGGATCAATATAATCAGGTCCAACTTTGAATGGTTGTACTGAAAAACCTCTTTTTTTTAGCCCATAAATTATTGCACTAGTGATTGATGTTTTCCCAACACCACTAGTCGAACCTGCAATTACCAATCTTGGAACTCTCAATTTCTTTTGTTAATGTTGTTTTTTATTTAAATGGATTTAATTTGATATTTACAATGTTTTTACTAGATGATTTTCTTGTGTAGATATGAGTAAAGATGGGTTGGTTATTGTTTATACAGGAAATGGAAAAGGTAAAACCACTGCAGCATTAGGTCTGGCAATGAGAGCGATTGGTTATGAGCATAAAGTGTGTATGTTACAATTCATCAAAGGATCATGGCATTATGGAGAAATGGATTCTTCAAAGAAATTAGAACCAAATTTTGAATTAATTGCAATAGGAAAAGGATTTGTTGGAATATTAGATGATAATAGCCCTAGGGAAGAGCATGAAAAATATGCCGTAGAAGCATTAAGAATTTGTAAAGAGAAAATTAATTCAGGAAATTATAATGTAGTTATACTTGATGAGGTAAACTATGCAATCAATTTAGGTTTGATAGATGTTCAGGAAATTATAAAATTAATTAAAGAAAAACCTTCCAATTTGGATCTTGTTTTAACAGGAAGAGATGTAAAAGAAGAGATTATAGAATTAGCAGATTTAGTTACAGAGATGAAAGAGATAAAACATCCATTCAAATCTGGAATAAAGGCAAAGAAAGGAATTGATTTTTAACCTTAGCAGATAGAGAAAAATTAGAAATGGTATCAGACACACAAGAATTTCCAGAAACGGGTGAGATTGTAATTGCAACAGTAACAAAGATTAGTGATCATGGTGCATACGTCACACTTGATGAATATAATAAAATTCAGGGCTTTTTGCATGTTTCAGAAATTGCTCCAGGATGGGTACGTAAAGTAAACAAGTATGTAAGAGAAGGAGAAAAAAAAGTATTACTAGTAAAAAAAGTTGAAAGCGATAGAAAAGAAATTGATCTATCATTAAAACAAATTTCAAAAGATCAGAGAAAAAAGAAACTTCTTGATGTTAAAAGATTTGAAAAAGAACAGGGAATTTTAAAAAATATCCAAGATAAATCAGAATTAACTACAAAACAAATTGAAGATTTAGAAGATAAATTTTTATCAAAATATGATTCAGTGTATGATGCAATGTTGAATATTGCAATAAAAGGTAGTGCAGAAATAGAAGATTTGAAACTACAAAAGAAAGTTATGACTACTATTGAAGATATTTGTTCAAAAATGAAACTTCCATCAGTGGAATTAAGAGGAATTTTAGAAATTTCAAATAATCAATCCAATGGGGTTGAACTAATCAAAAAAACGCTAAAAGATGCAGAGAATGTTGAAGATGCAAAAATAGAGATAACATATTTGGGTGCACCGAAATACAGATTAAGTTTAGTCTCTCAAGATTTTAAAACGGCTGAGAAATCTTTGAAACCAATTTTAGAGAAAATTGAAAAAAGTGTGAAAAAGCAAAATGGAGTTTATGTCTTCACACGAGAAGAATCAATAAAGATTGGTGAAGGATAATGCGTTTTCAATTAAGGAAATGTAATGAATGTGGCGCATATACACTAAAAGAAATTTGTAAAAAATGTGATCAAGCTACTAAAAGTGTTCATCCTGCAAAATTTTCACCAGATGATAAATATCTAAGATATAGAATTGCCAATAAAGAATAACATTATCTATATTCGCCACCACAATCACCAATTGATGTAAAAAGATCATTTGCCTTTGATGTAACATATTTTATCTTTTCATAGTCATCATTTTGTAATTGTAGTGAAAATGTTTTGGTGTTTTGTCCAATATGATCAGATAAGCCTAATCTTGAACCAATTATGGTACCAGCGACTGTAGGTCTATCTAAAACAAAACGTGTTGCAACATTTGCAATTTTTACATTATACTTTTTTGCAATTTCATCTAATACAACAAGTAATTCTTGAAATAATTTCCAACCACCCCATGCATCAATCATATTCATATATTTTTGAAGGCTAAATGTGTCAAGATCTGATCGTGTTGGTTCTGATGTACCAAGATATTTCTCGGTGAGTAATCCACCTAGTAAAGTTCCATATGCTAATAGTTTCATATTATGATTTTTACAAAATGATGCCATCTTTACATCTGGACGTTGATCAATTATCGAATATTGGACTTGATTTGAGATTAATTCTATTCCATTATCATTCATTATTTGCATTCGTTCTGTATCAAAATTAGTCAATGCAAGATGGGATATTTTACCGTCATCACAAAGTTTTGTCAATTGATGTAATGCATCAATGTAACTTGCATCATTATAGTCCCACCAATGAAATTGAATCACATCAATTACATCTACATTCATCTTTTTCATTGATTGATCTATGTAATGTTCTACAATAGATTTGGTCATTGGTCCAGGATTAGGAACAAATTTTGTAAAACCTTGAATTTTTTCTAGTTCATTTTTACCTTTCTTTTTTTCTAATTCATTTCTAAAATCACCATAAAATGATTCAGCAGGTCCATAGATATCAGCCATATCCCAAGTATTGAATCCATTTTCATTATACTCTAACATTTGTGATATAGCTGAATCATGATTGATTTGACCATGTCCGCCAGCTACCTGCCACATTCCATTTAGAATTCTGCAAATTGAAAAATCGGATGCAAGTTGAATCGTTTCCATTTCAGACAATAATTAATCTAGATATTGTGATAATTTAGTATAATCGGTTATCCCAAAAAATTAAACTAATATCATATTTCAAACATTATATACACTTGAATTGTATCTTCATCAATTGGATTTATTCAAAAAAAAATCTAAAACTACGACCGATTTAGTATGTAAAATATGTAAGATGGAATTTTCTAATCCTGAAAGAACAATGAGGCACATGATTAAAGCACATTCTAAACCACAAAAAGTAAAGAAAAGACTCGGTAGTGGAAAATATGATTAAATTATTATTTTAAATTAATTCAATGCTTTCTTTATTGCATTTTGTAAAGCATCTCGATGCTCTTCAATTATACCTCGAATCTCAAACGTATCCACATAACCACCAGCTGATGCTCTAGTAGCTTTTAACAAATAATGTAATGTAGCTTCCTCAATTTTTCCCACATAGTATCCATAAAGAAAATCAAGTTCGTTTTCACACTTCCAAACTTTTTTTGTTTCTAGAAATGTTTCTTTGATTTCTAGAGGTATTTCTTGAATTCTCCTTGAAATATAGTCATTTAATGATTTTAGGATTGAGGTATCGGTAATCACAGTCAGTATTATTTACAAACGGTTAATCAAGATAGCTGAAATAGATTTAACTTTAGTAGTTTAGAAATTTTTTTTATAAGATGTCTTCACAAAGTACAATTCTCAAATCATTTCCAAAGGAGTTTGCTCCAAGACCACTTCAAGAAAAATTAATAGAAGAAATTCAAGAAAAGATTGATTCAGGTGTCAGAGTTGTCTTACTTTCAGCCCCAACAGGAATTGGTAAATCACTCATTGCTGCAAGTATTGCAGGATATTTTGGTAGTTCATTTGTTGTAACAGCATCAAAGCATTTGCAGGATCAATATACCAAGGATATGCCGTGGTTCAAACCAAACAAGGGAATGCCAAATTTTGCATGTCATAAAATGATGGAAAAATATGGAATAGATTTGACAGAGACAGATTTTGCTGTACAAAACAAATGGACCTGTGACATGGGTACGTGTTTTGATAAAAAAACAAAAAAAGAATGCAAATACAAACCAAAACTTGCTGAAGTTGCAGAAGGGAAAAGAAAACCAGATGACTGTTTATACTATTTACAAAAATATCAAAGTTTGATTTCTTCACATTCCATATGGAATTATGCCTCTTACTTTCAAATGATGAAGTATCAAAAAGAAAAATACGCTCAATATTTGAACAAAAAAGTTGCAATATTTGACGAAGCACATAGAATTGAAGATCAAATAATTCAATTTGTTGGAATCGATATTTACGAAAGAAATTTGAATGAATGTAAAATTGATGTAGAAAGTTATGATTTAGAAGATATAGATGATGTAATGAAATTATCAGATGGTTTATCTGAATCTTATGCAAGACAAATTAGTAATTTAGAAGACAGTAGTGCTTTTGCCCAAAATCCAGATTATGAAGTTGTTCAAACATTAGAAAATAAATATAAAAAATATGCCGAGGCACGTTCTGAAATTTATTCAAATAAACAAAATTTTATCTTAAACAAACCATATTTTGATGAAGGTGGAAAATTTAGATCACTTTCCGTAAAACCACTTGATATATCAAAATATGTTAGTACGTTTTTTGAACATCCAGTTCAAATTTTCATGTCTGCTACAATAGACAAAGAAAGTTTTTGTGAAAATACAGGATTTGATCCAGGAATTGTAGAAATTGTCGATACACAAGTCTCACCATTTCCAATTGAAAATAGAAAAGTAGAGTTTACAGATGTTAAAAGATTAAGTTACAATTCAACACGAGATGACGAATTACTAGTAATAAAAAAAATTGATGAGATAATGACCAAGTATTCAGATAAGAAGGGATTGGTTTTGACATCATCAAAATCAAGATGCTTTGAAATTTTACAAAATCTTTCTGAAGTAAATAAAAAACGGATTAGAATTTGTCATAGCTTTAATTCAGATGGTAAAACCCAAGATCAAGTTGTACAAGAACACGCAGAAAGTGAAAATGGAGTTTTACTTTCATCTTCATTATGGGAAGGAGTTGATCTAAAAGAAGATCTATCAAGATTTCAAATTGTTGCAAAAGCACCTTATCCAATGCTATCAGAGACTAGAACTAAAATAAAGATGCAAAAATATCCGCTATGGTATAAGGCACAAGCAATTATGAAATTACTACAAGGATTTGGTAGATCAATTAGAGATTATGGTGACTGGGCTGACACATATGTTCTTGATTCTGCAGCACATGAGTTACTTTTAATGAATAGAAAAATGGTACCACATGCCTATCATGATATAATTTTTCCAAGTTCCTTCAAGGAATTTTTAGGAGATAATTAATCGCAGCCGTATTTTAGTGCCCAATCTAATCCACCAAACTCACTTCTTCCACAAAATCTTGGATCAAGTTCAGCATGTTCATTTTCTAAAAGTAATTCATTAAGTGATGTTTCACTACAAAATACAAGACCAATTTCTCTATCAAATGATGGTTTTTGACCTCTATCTAAAATGAATACAGATTCACTTCCTGCAGAACACTGTGATACTGCAAATGCTTTTGATTCATCACCGCCAGGTTCTGTACGTTCTGGTGCATTTACAAGTGCAAGTCTAATTCTAATTTCTTCACCACTATCTGAAAGAAACTTCACTGTATCACCATCAACTACCTGAGCAATTACACCTGTTGTACAAATTTGATCATCGCAATTAATTGAGGTATCAGGTGGCGTAGTAGAAATTGAATATGCGACAATTCCAATACCAATTATAGAAATAATCATCATCGAAATTGCCTTTAAGATATTACCCATGAATTAGATATTCATCAATACAATATAGATGATTTTTTAACTCAATTAATTAGATGATAGTATGTCAAATGTTGGAGATGCAAGAAATTTTGCTAAAAAGAAACATGCAGGTCAATTAAGAAAAAATGGAAAAACAACAACATTTTCTCATTTAAAAGATGTCGTAAAAAATTTGAAAAAAATGAAGGTCACAAACAAAGATACGATTTGTGCTGCATGGTTACACGATACTATTGAGGATACTGATACCGATTTTGATTCTATAAAAGATAGATTTGGAAAAAATATTGCAGATATTGTAGTATCAGTTACTAAAGATAATCGCTTGCCAAGAAAACAAAGAGAAATAAAATATGGAAAAGATTTGAAATCTTCAAGTACAAAAGCAAAAATTGTAAAAATCGCAGATATTTTAGCAAATGTCAATGATGCACCAAATGCTGGAAGAAATACACAATGGGAGAAACAACAATTTATTAAAAAATCTAAATATTGGAGTTATGTTTCAGGCGTAAAACCAGGAAAGCTTGCAAAACTTTCATGGGCAAACAATGAATGGAAAAGACTACAGGAAAAATATAGTTAATTTTTTTGCTCGTAAATGTTTAGAGTTGTTTTTACAAGAGAACGACTAACATCATCAGGTAGAATAATCATTATTCCACTATCTTGCGTTACATTAGAACATGTTCCTGAGTGACTGATTAGATTTTTAGCGAAACACCCAGGTTCAGTATAATAAAAGAAGGTTCCAGTTTCCTTATAGCTTTCATATTCAGAAATAGATGGAACAAAGTACAAATTTGCACCTATTGTTTTATCATCAATTCTAATACTATAATCAAAATTTGATATATCACTTATCATACAAATTGGAATAAAATGTGCAAATGCAGTAGGTAATTTCGATTCTTGTTGAGAATCAGAATATGAAGTATTTTTTACATTTGGAAATTGGATATTGTAAGGATCATTTGTTAATTGTAGACCCATAGCAACCTCGATATTTTGTCTTATCACATCAACTGTAGAACGATAATGATGTGGTTGAAAGTTATACTGACATTGATTGTTTTGATGTGATAAACGAACAAATGACTTTTCATGCATTGAATCTAGTTCATTTGTACCATAATTATCCGGAATAGTTTCATCAAATGGAACATATTTTTGTGAATCATCCAATACAGCATTTGATTTGTTCCATGTTGATGTAACATCAAATACAATGTTTGATGGATAACTATTCCAAACAGGATCTAAATGTACGTACAATGAGTGTCTGTTAACAGACATATCTTCAAACTCCATTGGCATGTAAAATTCTACTATATCTAATAGAGCAAGAATTGCTGCAATTCCTACGATAAATAATAAAATTTTCATCTGTTTTATTTTAGAAAATGTGGATTTTTGTGACAATATCTCAAATATGAAAAAAGCCAATAACTAGCTTACCAGTTTTGGATTAATCTAGTGACCAAATAATGAAAAATTAGTTGTCATTTTTATTTTCTAGAATATCTATTACAGTATGGAAATAAAAAAAATTTTAGTTGCAGTGGATGGTTCAGAACATTCTGAAAAAGGACTAGATATAGCAATTAGTCTTGTAAAAGAGAGCAAAAAAGAAATTTTAGGTTTGTTTGTAAAACCTCATTCAGTAGATTCTCTTAGATATGGAGATGTGTTTTCAGGACATCAAGATGAAATTGCAAAAAAATCATTTCAAAGTTTAAGAGAAAAATGTGAAAAGAATAATGTTGAATTTAGAACCGAGATAAGAACCGGAGATGTAAAAACAACAATTGAAAAAATGGCAAATGATGACCAAATGAATGTAGATATGGTGATAATTGGTTCTAGAGGAAGAGGCTCAGTTAAAGGAGCACTTCTAGGAAGTGTTTCAAAATATGTTTTGGACAAGAGTAAAGTTCCAGTTCTAATAGTAAAATGACGAGAAATCTTTGTATTGTTCTTGGAGATCAACTATCACAAAATATTACATCTTTAAAAAATCTTAGAAAAGAAGACGATAAAATTTTGATGATGGAGGTTGTAAATGAAGCAACATACGTAAATCATCACAAAAAAAAACTAATTTTGATTTTCAGTGCAATGAGACATTTTGCAGAAGACTTGAAAAAACAAGGATATACAGTCATTTATTCAAAAATTAATAATTCATCAAATACATTTACTGAAGAATTAGTCAAACAATGTAAAAATACAAAACCAAAAAAAATTGTGATAACACATCCTGGTGAATATCGAGTCTTACAAGAAATAAAAAAATGGAAAAAAATTGTAAAAATTCCAGTATCAATAGTTGAGGATGAGAGATTTTTTTGTAATATTCATGAGTTTGAGAAATGGGCGGCGAGTAAAAAAGAACTAAAGATGGAGACATTTTACCAAATGATGCGAAAAAAATACAACATATTGATTAATGAAAATGGAAAACCCCAAGGAGGAAAATGGAATTATGATGTAAAGAATAGAAAGCGATTACCAAAAAATTATCCAAATATTCCAAAACCTTTGGAACATAAACCAGATAACATTACAAAGCAGGTAATTGAAGATGTAAAAGAAAAATTTCCAAAACATTTTGGAAATTTAGAATTATTTTGGTTTGGAACAACTCATCAAGATGCAACAAAAAGCTTGAATGAATTTATAAAAAATAGATTAGAATTATTTGGTCCATACGAAGATGCTATGGCACAAGATGAAAAATTTCTATATCATTCAGTTTTATCGATATATCTCAACATAGGATTGTTAGAGCCAAAGCAGGTAATTGAAAAAGTTTTACAAAAAAAGAATATTCCAATAGAGTCTGTAGAAGGTTTTGTAAGACAGATTTTAGGCTGGAGAGAATACATTAGAGGAATTTACTGGCTAACAATGCCAAAATATTCAGAAACAAATTACTTTAATGCAAAAAACAATCTTCCAGAATTTTATTGGACTGGAAAAACAGACATGAATTGCATGAAAAATTGCGTGAATCAGACAATACAAGATGCTTATGCTCATCACATCCAACGATTAATGATTACAGGAAATTTTTCATTAATTGCAGGAATTAATCCTAAACAAGTTTGTGATTGGTATCTATCAGTTTATGCAGATGCGTTTGAATGGGTTGAACTTCCAAATACACATGGAATGACTCTTTATGCAGATGGAGGTATTGTTGGAACAAAGCCTTATGCTGCAAGTGGAAATTACATCAACAAAATGTCAGATTATTGTAAAGATTGTAAATACGATGTAAAAAAGAAAGAAGGAGAAGATGCATGTCCATTTAATTATCTTTACTGGAACTTTTTTTTAACAAACAAAAAGAAACTAGAAAATAATCCAAGACTTTGGACCGTATTTTCTAATATCAAGAAAATGTCAAAAGAAAAAAAGAAACAAATTGAAAATGACTCTGAAAATTTTCTAATTCAAATCACTAAAACATAGATCATGCTTTTTTCATAAATTCAGAGCACGGACAGGTTACTACCATACATTGCCGTTTATCTCCAAGATGTTTTGATTTTAAGTGTCGGCAAGCTATATTTTGACAAGTATTTTTTTCAATTTGTTTTTTTACAATAGATGCTGCAATTTTATTTGCCTCTTCTTTGGATAATTTTTTTTTGTCAATGTAATAATGAACAACTTGGGACCACAATTTATCCACTTGAAATGGAGTAACATTCTCCCACATCATGGCATAGTTTATGCATTGGTCATAAATAAAATTGATCTATTTCCATTAAGTGAAGTTGAGAGAAGCCACTACGGAAGATGCTGACTTCTCAGAATGTTTAATCATAATCACTTTTTCTGTTTTTTTGTTTCTTCATCTGGAATATATCGTGAGATAAATTCATCAATTACTTTGAAGAAAGGACATTTACCTTCGTATATCATGGGTTAGTATACACACTTGTAGAATAAAAGCATGTAGAGAAGTTTTTTTCTAAAAAATTTTGGTAAATTATTTATTGAAAAAAATATGCAAAAATTATATGCGACTTTCACTATTCAAAATAAGCATTTTACTGGTAATAATTGGAGCATCTGGTACTGGAATCATATTTTCAGAATCAGATAAGATACAACAAGTAATGACATTAAATCAGACAGAATTTAATGAAGTAAGCTTATTTTTTGAGGCAGAAGATATAGCATATTACAAGATAACAATTCCAGAATTTGAGGGTCAAGGAGTATTTTATAGAATTGTTGATGAGGACCAAAATACCATATCAAAGGGAATATCTGAAACAAAGATGTCAATTAGATACTTTGATGTAAAAGAATCAGGCGTACATACGATGATTGTAACAAATCTTTCTCAAGAGAGTATGAAGTATGAAATAGAAATTGGGAGCACAGATGCCAATAAAATCATTATTCCAGCAGGAATTATGTTTGTAGGAGGATTATTACTATTATTCACATCTTTTATGAAGTTGAAAAATTATAGAACAGAACAACCTGATGAAAATATCAGATGAATTGGCATACATTGAATGTAATGGCCAAAGTATAATGCAAAATTAAATGCAAGCCATGTTGTCATAAGTAGAAAAGTTACAATTGAAAATGGTAAAAATGCATTAAGATTAGTATTTTGACGAGATTTTATTATTAGAAATCCACCTAATGCAGATAAAACAATTCCAATCTCAAGTGGTTGATGTGTTAATGATAACAAACCATCAATTCCAAACATATCATGAGATATGGAATCTCCAAAACCTGAGACAATTTGCATTATAGAACCAACTATTACAAGTTGCAATCCACGTTTCAAAATTCCATTAATTGAATTTTTTATCAATAAATTAATAGAAAATAGAGATGCAACGGCAACGAGTGTAACACCAGCATATACTACAATATGTGGATCTGACCAGAAAAATTCCGGTGAGTTTTGAATATGATTAATTGCATCCCATATACCTGCTACAAGAATTATTAGAGGTCCAGTAACTGCTAGAATTGAAATTATAGATAATTGTGAATTAGACTTTAAACAAAGACGATTAGAGACTTTTTCAAGTAGAGTGGTAAGCATAATTTAATGCCGTTTTTTTATATTAAAAAACCAATCTCATAAAATCATATAATGGAATTAGTTAAAAAAATGAGAAGTTTAAGACCAATAACTGTGTGTTCATCTGCTACACACGTTAGTAATTGATGACAACCTCTCTATTAGCTCTTTTAAAAAAAAGATAATTAAAACAAGTATTTCATTATTAGCGTTAAGATCATAACTTGAGATCAAATTTTTAGAATTTATGCCTACAAAGAGATTTAATGAAAGGAAAAAACTTGGTTGTATGTCAGTCTGGTTGGGTGGAATATTTCTAAAAGATGAAGGTGGATATGAGATCGTTTTGAAATCACTTGCTCACTATAAGAAACGATTACGATCAATAGGTGAGAGTCCAGAATTAAAAGAAGCAGCTGCTATGTTTGCACCTATTTTACAATCGCAAGCACAGAAAAGATATCCAATGGTTATAGGAGCAACAAAAAAAATTGAACAGATGTTGCAAGGCACAATATCTCCTCAATCATTAGAAGAAGAACTGGATACTTTAGAAAAAGCGTTAGAATGTCATCAATCAGATATTGCAAAAGCACAAGACACAGGTCGAGAATATTTTATGAAATTATTGGGAGATTTACAAGAGGCACAAAAAGATTCAGAACCAATTAAAAACGCACTTGTAAAAATAAGACAGTATTCAGATTAGTTTTTCAAAGATTTTACATAATCTTCAAGCTTTTGTTTCTTTTCTTCAGGAGATAATGGTAAGAATTCTTTCCATTGTTCTTTCATTTCCTGTTTTTTTAGCTCTTTAGCTTCATCAGACATTGTATCCCATTGCATTTTCATCTGCATAAAATGAATAATCATAGCAGCTCTGTCTTGAAGTGAAATAGACTTCCATGCATCACCCATTTCTTTAAACTGCTTTTTCTTTTCAGCAATCTGCTCAGGAGTCATGTCTTTGTAGTAGTCTTTCATTTTTTTATCATATTTTTTATCATATTTTTTATCAGAGTAGCGTTTGTTTTTGTAAGAATCTTTTGATACAACATCGGATACGTAAAGTTGTTCTCCAGTTCCAGCATCAACTAGAACTTTGTTATGACCTCTGTTGTCATCCATCATTACAACTTTGTATACAAGAAAACCGTTAATTACAGAAAGTTTTCCATAAATTGCTTTACTATCAGGTACAGCATCTTCAGCTGTAGACATTGCATCAACTAATGTAATGTTGCTTAACTCAGCAAAATCTTGACCATCTGCAATAGGAATTGTTCCTTGAATTGCAGGATAACTTGTTTTATCCCAATCAGCAAACGCAGGAGTTGCACCAACGGATGTAACTAATACACTAATCAACATTAAAGCTGCTAATTTTCCAACAAGTTTTGTCATATCAAATCGTTTGATAATTGCTATAAAAAAGGATCCTAGAATTTGTTCATAGTATAATTTGCATATTAGACATTTTACAATGATAATTGGGCTATTAGTAACCCTTTTTTCTTATAATGTGTATAACAGGATATGACAGATCCGGTTTGTAATTTATGTGAAAGAAAACTTTCTGACCATACATACGAAGAATCTATCAAATGTGCTATGGAATTAATCAAACAAGGACACAAAAAAATTGGAATGGGTCAACATCGTCTACGACAGACAATGTCAAAGGATAATTCTACGTGATACTTTAACCGCAATTAAAGTTCCAATAACACTTGATACTGCGCCACATGCTATTAACAGAGGAAAAATTACAACTATGAATTCTGAATAAATTAAAGGTATCATACTAGGCCATACAAGTCGATGAAACATAACTTCATTGTATGTATACGTGATTAAAGGAAAATATGAAAAAATGAAACTAGAACCGATCATTGCACCTGCAATGTAATGAGATTTTTTTATTTTTGATTTGTTTATTATTACATCTGCTAAAACAAATGGAATCAGATTGAGTAGATAAAATGGTATAGCATCTACTAAGACAGGATTTGGCAACAAAGCAGACAAGATCATAATTAAAATATAAAATGCTCCAGTTGTACTTAGGTAACCAAATCGTCCAGGATTTACTTTTGATGAACTAATCAAAATGAATGCCATTACAATTGGATAAACAATTGTTGCAAATATAGCTGCAAATGTTGGTTCTGGATTGAAATCAAAATAATCAGTTTTTGAAAAAGGAAGAGAAAATGAATGTGCAAAGCCGGTAAGTGAAAACCACACACCAGTAAAGATTAATCCTTGTAAAATTACACCAGTTTTTCTTTTTAATTTATTTTCAATTCGAATGATTCCTATCACCGATGCAATACTGGTAAATAACATTCCCGTCATCAATACTAAATGTGTAGGACTCAATAGACCATCAAGACCATATGTATCGTGCCACCAAAAATCTAACGGTCCTGCAATTATCAATAAAAATATTCCAAGTCCAGAAAAAAGTTTTGGAAATTTTAGGTTGAAAATATTTTTGTTTTTTATGGGTAAAAATAATCCAACAAAGCCACTAATTGAAACAATTACACCAGCATACAAAATTATGTGAGGTTCTGCAAAGAAAGATTCAGGTTTATTCAATATATGATTAGTAATGTCCCAAGAACCAGCACCAGTAACAAGAACAACACCCATTCCTAAAACAATGTAG
>JAOMDR010000015.1 GCA_028345575.1 Candidatus Nitrosopelagicus sp. | reverse complement strand
GAACCACAACCTGAAAGTACACCAGAATCTGAAACAAAATCTACAAAAAAACCATTTAGTCAAGAAGAAAAACCTACGCGAAAATTAATTCTGGTAGGTGTGAAACCTTTGGTCACATATGTGAATTCTACATTAACACAATTATCGACTTTACCAACTGTAACAATTAAGGCAAGAGGTCAACGTATCACTCAGGCTGTAGATGTATCACAATTCATTATGAAACGTATGCACTCTATTGGTTATCGTATATCTGATGTAAGAATCTCATCTGATGCACTAGAGTCTAGAGATGGAAAAACTCGTAATGTCTCTACCATTGAGATTGACATCTCAAAATAATTGCTATAATTTTAATAAAAATTCTACTCCAAAATAGATTAAAACTACACTTAATCCTATAATTATGATCTTGAAATTTCTTTTTGAGAGGTAATTTTTTGCTCTTGAAGAAAATACTGCAATAGTAAATAACCAAGCATAATCCATCCAGATATGGAATAAAAACAGAATTACAATTCCAACAATTCCAAAAATTTGTATTGATTCTGAAATTAATACTAAGCCAATTGTTAACCACCATATAATGAAAAATGGATTTAATGCACTAAGAAGAATACCTGTTACAAACGGTCCTTGACCTGACTTCGTTTCTAAACTAAATTTTTGTTTTGTCACTGCTCTAATCTGCAATAAAGCAAATCCAAATAATCCTATGGCACCAAATATTGTAATTACAGTTCTAATCTCCGGAATATTTTCAATAGAAAAAAACCCTATTCCTAACAAAAGTATCAATGGAAATTCTACAACGGTATGTCCTACCGCCATTTTTATTCCTGAAATTTTCCCTTCACGTAATCCATACATTACGTTTGCAGCAAATAATGGACCTGGTGACATTACACCTGATGCAGAAATTACTATCACTAATCCTAAAAAACCAAATATCTCTTGCATATTGAATTGAATTTAATCTAGATATTAACGATAGATGTGGTCGCCTAAATCTTTTGTATTTTGTGTTGCTTGTTGTAATTGCTCTTCAATAATCTTTGATTCATTTTCTAGTTTCGTTAAATTACAAGATATTCCAGGAATAATTTTGGAAAACGTTTCACATAAATTTGCTGTAGCCTTGAAATCTGGAATTTCTTTATTTGAACTTACTAATAATACGATAACATCCAATCCTCGTGTTGCACCTTCATTCAATAATATTCCTGATATACCTGGAATTGTTGCATGATCTATCATTGTAATTCCACTCTCAACAAGTTTTCCTCTTGCATTTCCTGTCGATGCAACTCCAAACACATCTAGTTCGTTTGATCCTTTGACTGTGATACTACTAACAATTGTCGAACATTTTTTTTCTTCAGCCCAATCTAACATCATTCTTGCAGCAGTTCTATGCATTGTCACATCGAGAGTAAGAAATGATGAAAATATTCCAACTTTTAGATCTTTATTTACAAAAATCCTTGTTGCATAATTTGGCATACCATTTTTTATAATACTAATTGGCGGAAATTTATCTGAATCAATATTTGCCTGCAGTTCAAAATTAGATGTATTAATCAAAGATTCTGTAGCTATCGCACTTGTGATTCCAGATGATGGGAATCCATTGACTAGTGTACCTCCTTCCAAATTTACTGGTACGATCTCTTTAATTTCTATATCTTTAGTCATATTATACTCCATATTTAGCATGTAAAATAATTTGTCTTTCTAGGAAAACTTTAAACTGTAAGTAATTCACAATTTGACGAATGCCCGAAAAAATCAAAGTTGCATTAGTTGGTTTAGGAAACTGTTTCTCTGGGCTTATACAAGGAATTGAGTATTATTCGAAAAACCCTTCTCAAAAGGTTACTGGCATAATACATGAAAATTTACGTGATTATACTATTCATGATATTGAATTTGTTGCTGGATTTGATGTTGGTGCCAATAAGGTCGGAAAACCAATCAATGACGCAATTTACGAATTGCCGAATATGGTAAATTGGATTGATAAAAATGACATGCCTAAAGCAAATGGAAATGTCTATGAAAGTCCTGCTCTTGATGGTGTTGGAATATGGGTTGAAAATAAGGTCAAACCAATAGAAAGTGGAAAGTCTGAATCTGAATTACGTGAAGAAATAATCAAAATTTTAAAAGAAACTGGAGTTGAAATTATAGTCTCATATTTGCCTGTAGGTTCTGAAAAGGCAACTCAATTTTGGGCTCAAGTATGTCTAGATACAAATACCGCATTTGTTAATTGCATGCCTGCATTTATCGCATCTGATAAAGAGTGGGCTCAAAAATTTACTGATAAGAATATTCCAATTATAGGTGATGATATCAAAGGTCAAGTTGGAGCAACGATTGTTCATAGAACACTTGCACGATTATGTGATGAGCGTGGAACAAAAATAGAAAAAACTTACCAAATTAACGTTGGTGGGAATACAGATTTCTTGAACATGAAAGAACAAGAACGTCTTGTCAGTAAAAAAATATCAAAAACTGAGAGTGTTCAAAGTCAACTAACTGATAGATTGGATGATGATAATATCTATGTAGGACCTTCAGATTTCATTCCTTTCTTAGGCAATACAAAACTCATGTTTATGAGGATTGAAGGTAGACAATGGGCAAATATTCCATATAATATGGAAGTTCGTCTAGAAGTAGATGATAAGGCAAATTCTGCTGGAATAGTTATTGATGCTATAAGACTTGCAAAAATTGCGCTTGATCGTGGTTTGGGTGGTCCAATAATCCCTGCATCTGCGTATCTTATGAAACATCCAATAGAACAAATGACAGATCCTATTGCAAAAACTGAAATTGAAAATTTTGTAAAAGGCAAATAACTACTCTAATCTTATTCATAGCACTACAAAGTTTGTTTCCAAAGTCAAAATTACTTGTTCATGTTAATTATGCAACTCTATGTGTTATGATCTTTAATGGTTCATGTAAAAAAAGTTGAGATCTTTGGTTTCAAATCATTTGGATTCAAAAACACGATCGTAGATTTTGAACCTGGTCTGGTATCAATTTCTGGACCTAACGGTTCTGGTAAAAGTAATATTTTGGATGCAATCACTTTTGCACTTGGCGAAAATAGGGCGAAGATAATGCGTGCGCCAAATTTACGTGGTCTCATGCATGATGTCGAGGGTTCAACAAGACGTGGACCTAAAATGACTAGAACTAGCGTTCATTTTGATAACTTGGATAGAAAAATTCCTGTTGATACTGATATTGTTACAATTACACGAGAAATGAACGACAAAGGTGATAACATTTACTATCTTAACAAAAAGAAAGTCATCCGTTCCAAAATTTTAGATCTCATGGAAATCGCAAATGCAGGTCTAAATCAAATTAATAACGTACAGCAAGGAACCGTTACTCGAATTTCTGAAATGACTTCTGAAGAGAAAAGAATTGTCATAGAGGATTTAATTGGTCTCTCTGCTTTTGATGAAAAGAAAAAAGAAGCAGAAAAACAACTGACTGATGCAGATCATAAATTGGAAATTGCAATGGCTAAGATGGGTGAAGTAAAGAAAAGAATTGATGAATTAGAAGAAGAACGAAATAAAAAACTTCGATACGACCTTCTTGAGCGTGAATTAAATCGTTATCGTGCCATATCTGCTGCAACAAATCTAAAAACAATTCAATCTGAAAAAATATCTAAAGATAAGACTCTGAATTCTTTAAACTCGGAGATAAAACATCTTGAAGAGGAAAGAGCTAGTCTCAGAAAAGATGCAGCAGAGATTAGGGCACAAAAAACAAAATTTATGGATGAAGTTAATGCATATAATAAGTCAAAATCTGAAATAGAGACAAAATTAAGTTATGAAAGACGAAAATTTGATGAAGCTGATAGTTTAATAAAAACAAGTACGAATCGCTTAACTGAAATTGATACCAATCTTCCAAATCATAAAATAAATCTTAATAACTTACAAATCCAAAAATCATTTTCTGAATCTCAAGTATCATACTTCAAGAGTAAAATAAACAATCTACGTGAAACTGAAAAATCCTTTGATGAGAAAACAAATGAACTTAGAATTCAAAAAACTGAAGCACTACGAAAACAATCTCAAGTCATAACTCAAAAACGTGATGTCGACCTAAAAATTCAACGTTTAACTGATAAAATTACTACGACAAAATTGGCAGTTGGAGAATACGAATCTGCATCTACAAATGCTGCTGAAAAACTTTCATCTAATCAAGAAAAGTCTGATTCACTTTTAGAGAGTCTTGAAACATTAGATAAACAAAAAATAAAACTTGAACGTATAATTGAAAATCATAAAAATTCTATATCCGAAATTAATTTACGAATAAAAAAATTTACTGATGATAAAACAAGATCTGAAAGTGATATACATGAATTATCTGAACTAATAGATGCATCATCAAAAGGTGCAAACAAATATGAAACAAAAATTAAATTTGCAAAAGGAATAATGCATGAAGACTATTCTATATCAAAACTCAAACACAGCACACAAGATTTTGGAATAGAAGGGTTAGTTTATGAAATACTTTCTTGGGATAAAAAATATGAGCGTGCATCTCTTGCAGTTTGTTCTAATTGGATAAAATCTGTAGTTGTAAAAGATTTTGAATCTCTTATTTCTCTTGCTGAATTTGTCACAGATAAAAAACTACCAAAACTCAAAATCATTCCGTTAGAATCAATTCCTGAAGTAAAAATTGAATCTCCAAAACAAAATGGTGTTTTAGGTATATTGTCTGATTATGTTAAATGTGAACAAAAATTTTTACCCCTTAAAAATTTCCTTTTCGGAAATGTGGTATTGGTTGAATCACGAAATATTGCTATTCAACTATCAAAATCTGGTTTCAAAACAATTACCATATCTGGTGAATATTTTGAAGCAAAAACAACATCTGTCACTATTGACAATAATTCAAAAATCTCAAAATTAACTAAAATTATCAACATGAGTGATTCTGTTGAAGGGCTTCAACAAATGATTGCTGCACTAAGACAAACGGTCACAAAAAAGAAAAATCGTGCAAAAAAACTGGATTTACTTGTAAAAAATTATGAAAAAAGACTGTCTTTATCTGAAGTTGGAATGACTACGACTATCAATAGCCTCGCAGAACTAAAAACTCGAATATCTCAAATATCCAATAACAAAAAATCTTTTGAATCAAGAATCAATCAATTAAAAAGAACACAAGAAAGGTTTTCGCGAGAATTAATTAATCGTAAATCTCATTTGGAATCTCTGGAATCTCAAATTAAACTTGTTAGAGATAATTATGCAGAACCACAAATGGATAGAATTGCTAATGAGCTTACACTTGTTAATGAAGAAATAGTTGAACAAGATAAAAAATTAGCACCCATACATAGTGAACTTAAACAAAAACAATCTCATCTTGCTGAATTGATGGCTCATGATACAAAAATTACTGCCGAAAAGAAAAATCTTCAGCATACTTGTTCAACAATGAGTCAAGAAAAATATCATTTAGAAGTTGATATACGTCGTGCAACAAAAGATAATGAAACAGCTGAATCTGCACTTGTCACATTACGTGATGAAGAGCAAAAACTTATTTCAACTTCTGGTACTTCAGTAGAAAAAATGTCTGAATTTGATAATAGTCTTGAGAATTTAAACTCTAAAGAACGCGACTCAACAAAAGAAATTACTTCACGTGAAAGAAATACTGATGCACTAAATCGAGATCTTACTGACTTACGTCAAAAAGAATCTAAAATAACCTCGCTTCTCGCCACATTTGGGTTTGATAATACTATAGAGGTATTTGATGTTGAATCTACCATCTCATCTCTCGAATCAGAACAAAATCGTATAAAAAATTCTCTTAATGCTGGTGCACCATTACAATATGTAGAAATTTCAAATGGTTACAAATCTTCATCCTCTAAAAAGAATATGCTTGAAAAAGAACGTAACACTATAGTTGCATTTATTGAATCTGTAGAAAAAGATAAGAGACAAACATTCCTTGATGCATTTGACACTGTTGATACTCAAGTAAGAGATGCATTCTCAAAAATGACTGGTGGTAGTGCTTGGTTAGAACTTGAAAATGAAGATGACATATTTAATTCTGGATTGAATTATTTAATCCAATTCCCCGGAAAACCAAAAAGAGAATCAACATCAATTAGCGGTGGTGAAAAAACTCTTGCTGCAACCGTCTTTGTATTGGCACTTCAAAAACTAAATCCATCCCCATTCTACCTATTTGATGAAGTTGATGCACATCTTGATGCACCAAATACGGAAAAATTATCTAATATAATTAAAGAAAGATCTGAAGGCAGTCAATTCATTATGGTTTCTCTCAAAGATTCTGTTGTAGAAAAGGCACGTCTAATTTATGGTGTATTTCCAAAACATGGTGTATCTCATGTTGTAAAATACAAAGACAAGAGAATATTATCTTCTTTAGAAAATCAACAGTAGTTATTTTTCTGATAATTTAGTAATATGCACTATGATTCCTGTATAATCTATATCTCCGAATCCTGCATCTTTTGCATCTGTGTAAACTCTTCTTGCAAGTTTTGCCATAGGTAGTTCCACATTATATGAATCTGCTACATCATTAATTGTATCGAGATCTTTTTTCAAATTTGCAAGTGTAAATGTTGGTTCATAACTTTCTTTGATCATCTTGTAGGCCTTACCTTCACTCATACCTGTTTTAAAATAAGTTGAATTCAAAATTTTCAAAAATATCTCTGGGTCAAATCCTGCTTTTTTTGTTAATGTAATTCCTTCTGAAAGTGATAATGCAAGCATCGAAATTTGTAAATTCATTGCAAGTTTGATTGAATGTGCAGTACCGGTATTTCCCAAGTAAAATGATTGTTCAGCTATTGAATCAAAAACTTTTTTAAATTTTTCAAAAACTATTTTTTCACCTGACGCTATTAGTACTAATTTTCCATCAATTGCAACATTTGGACCGCCCATAACAGGTATTTCCAAATAATCCATGCCTGCAATAGTAACTTTTTTTGAAATTTCTTTGCTTGAATTTGGATTAACTGTACTCATATCTGCAATACACATTCCATCGTGTTTTCCTATCATTACTCCAGAATCACCAAAAATTACATCATTTACTGCATTAGCATCTTTTACTATTGTTATCACTAAATCTGAATTCTCTGCAACATGTTTTGGAGATTCAACAACTATCGCTCCATTTTTTTTAAGATTTTTAGTTTTTTCTTTAGTCCTGTTAAAAACTACTACCTCATAACCTACATCAAGTAAATGTAATCCTACTGCTTCACCTAACATTCCTGTTCCAATAATACCGATTTTCATTATCTTCTTTCTTCCTCTACTAATTCCCAATCACCCTTTCCAATTCTAGGTGCTGTAAATTTCAAATGACCGATAATCCTATCTCCTTTTCTAACCATTGCAAAATCTGCTTTTTTTGTACTGTAAACTTTCTCTTTAGCCTTGTACCCTCCTTCTATGACTTTAACTCTAAATTTTTTACTTGCTTTAACGATTAAACTCCTTGCTGTTTTTACATCTCCCATCCATGAAAACATCTCGAATGTACCAAAATTTTCTGTTTTTATTCTATAATCATACAACCTAGCCTCAAATTTCATTTTTCGTTTTTTTGCTTCTTCGTTAAGCCATAGTACAAGTTCTTCACCTGAACCATTCTCTGAACCAAAAGTTTCTGATTCTCTCATGTATTGTCATTAATTTTACTATACATGAAGTTATCTTGGCGGTCCCCATGTTTCTTCGATAGTGGTTTTTCCATTTTCAGTATAAACAAAATATTTTTTCCCACATCTAAAACACTGCCACACAAATTTACCTTCTTCTTTTTTTTGATATTGCATAGGTAACAAGCACGTTGTACAATCAAGTGACTCCGGCATTTTTGTAGAATCCAGAATTGGTAATTCACTTTTCTTTTTTTCTTGCATCTATTTAACTAGATTTTCATCTATAGATATCTGATCTGTTTGAAAATTTAATTTGTGTTGAAATGCATTCCTAGTAGCCTCTTGCAAATAGAGGTCTACTAGTACTCTGATCTGAGCATTTAATACATTTTGAACTTGTATCATCGGAATCACTTGTTATTACTCTCACATCGGCACTAGTTTCTTCTTTAATTTCCTCTTCACATTTTGGATTATCACAAATTGGTGCTTTAATCAGTCGCCCTTTTTCAAGTTCACTTTTAAATTCATCATATGTGTTGACCTCTGAGGTTCTATCTTCTAGAATTTTTTTTGCATCTGAAAACATATCATTATGAATTTTATCCAATTCTGAAACTACTCTTTCCACAAGACCTGTAATTGTTTGATTGTCTTTTTGACGATTATGTCTTCTAGCAAATGTAACCTGATTTTTTTCTAAATCTTTTGGTCCAATTTCAATTCGTAATGGGATTCCTTTCATTTCCCATTCGTTAAACTTGAAACCTGGTTTAAGCTCTTCTCTATTGTCAACTTGCACTCTAATCTCTGCATTTTTTAGTTTCTCTTCAATTTCTTTTGAGACTTTCTCAATTTGTTCTTTATCCTCATCTGAATAATAAATTGGAATTATGACTACCTGAATTGGTGCAACTCTTGGAGGTAACACCAATCCCTTATCGTCCCCATGGACCATAATCATTCCGCCAATTAATCTCCATGAAACTCCCCATGATGTTTGCCATGCATAACTTTCAATATTTTCCTTATCTGCATACTTTAATTCAAATGGTTTTGAAAAATTCTGACCAAGGAAATGTGATGTTCCCATCTGTAGTGCTTTACCATCTGGCATCAGTGATTCCATTGTATAAGTGTAAACCGCACCAACAAACTTTTCTTTCTCTGATTTCTTTCCAGTTATTACTGGAATTGCTAATTCCTCTTCAACTGTTTTTTTATATAATTCTAAAATATCTGTAACTTCTTTTTGTGCTTCTTCACTATTTGTATGAACTGTATGACCTTCTTGCCATAGAAATTCAGATGTTCGCAAAAATGGTTTTGTTGCTTTAATTTCTGCTCTTAATGCTGTATTCCAAAAATTAATTTTTAATGGTAAATCTCTCCAACTTCTAATCCATTTTGAAAATAATGTATAAGCTAAAGTTTCTGATGTAGGTCTTAATGCCAATCTATCCCCGAGTTCACCTTCACCTGATTTTGTTACCCAAAATACTTCTGGATTAAATCCTGCAAAATGATCTTTTTCTTTTGTCAAGAGTGATTCTGGAATTAAAGTTGGTAAAAACCCATTTCTGTGACCTGTCGCTGCAAATTTTTTATCAAGTGATGATTTTATTGATTCCCAAATCGAATATCCATCTGGTCTTAAAACAATCAAACCTTTCACTGGAGCATAATCTGCCAGTTCTGATTTGATGACCGTTTGTGTATACCATTCACTAAAATCTTCTGATTTCTTTACAGTGACTCCAATCTCTTTTCCCATTTGAAAAGACAAGAATTTTGTAATTATTTAGTCTTGTTTCTAGACATTTGAAACCTAGAATTATATTGAAAATAACAGGTTATGAGAGATATGGTAAAACAAGATCTCCTTGGTATCGTTGAAAAAATTATTTCTCTAGATTCCCAAATGAGATTTGCATCTATAATTGATCTAAAAGGTAACATTGTTGAAGGAATAATGAAAACTGGCAAAAATTCTCTTGAAACTCAACGTCAAGAAGAAAATTTTTGTAAACAAGTATCACAACGACGTAAAATGAGACGCGAATTTGATCGTCCACTTGGAAAAGTAAGATATGTTCATGTTGAGCGTGAAAAAGTTACCCAGTTTGTAATTTACACTTCAAGAAAAACTATCTTCTTTACGATGGAACCTGAATTAACAATACAACGAAAAATGAAGATTGTTTCTCAAATTAAGCGAATTACTGTTAATCTTTAAGCGCTTCGCCTTTACACAAGACGCTTCCCATAACTCTGCTTTGAAAGTTTGTACAAACAAAACATTGGATGAAATGAACCTCGTCTTTTAAGACTGGGCATTCAACAAATTCTTGCTTCATTCGTTTCAGCATTTTTGGGCTAACTCCTTTCAACTTCAATTTTCCTTTCTCGTCCATCATTCCTCCTTCTTTCAGAATTTCTTTTACATCGTTTGGAAGTTTTTGTCGTCCTTCTCTTGTTTGAACTTTTACTTCGTATTTGTGTTCTAATTCGTCAACCATGACAAAATTTCCATGAAGGCTGATTTATTACTAGCTATTGTAGATCGGATTGTTTTGTTTCAACTTTTATATGATGAACTTTTTTTGTGAAAATAGAAAATAATGCTAGCAATTTTTGATGTTGAAGGGGTATTGTATGATGCAGAGTATCTGCCAATTTTAGCTGAAAAAATAAACAAAGAAGACGAAATTTGGGATATTACAAAAAAAGGTATTCAAGGTTCAATAAACTGGGAGGATGGATTAACCAAAAGAGTTGAACTTTTGAAAGGTATTGAATTTGAAACTTGTAAACAAGTTGCTGATTCTTTACCTATAATGACTGGCGCACGAGAAGCCTGTAAAACTCTAAAAGATGCTGGATGGAAAGTGATGGCGGTATCTGGAGGATTTACTATCATGACTGACAGATTAAAACATGAATTAAATCTTGATCATGTATACACAAATGAATTGATATTCAAAGATGGAAAATTAGATGGTGTAACAATTAATGTTGATTCTGATAAGGCAAAATCTGCAAGAGTTAAAATTGAAGAATGGAATATTCCTAAAGATGAAATTGTAGTTATTGTTGATGGCGCCAATGACATAAAATTATTTGATATATGTAATCTCGGTATTGCATATCGCGCACAAGATTTAGTCAAAGATCTTGCAACCACCACTTTAGAGGAAAAAGATCTCACAAAGATAATTCCTATAATCAATGACCATTATTCTATGGACTTACCTGTTCCCACATCTTCATAGGATTGAAAAAACTCAATTATAGCAAATTTCTTCATTAATTGTTGAGCTTACAAATAACGCCAATTCATTTGAAAAATGATATTCAACCCACTGATGATCTAGTTGATCTTTTACTATCTTCATCTAAAACATCTCTTGAAAATGGGGATGTGTTGGTAATTGCACAAAAAATCATATCAAAACATGAAGGACGAGTTGTAAATTTAGATTCAGTAATTCCATCAGAATTATCTATTGGCATTGCATCTGCATATGATAAGGATCCAAAATTAGTTCAAGCCATTCTATCTGAATCAAAACGAATTGTTAGGATGGAACATGGTGTGATAATTGTTCAAACTAATCATGGTTTTATCTGTGCAAATGCAGGCATAGATGAAAGCAACGTTGAAACTGGTTATGCCACATTACTTCCAAAAGATTCTGATAAATCTGCACAAGAAATACGTTTAAAAATTCTACAGCAAACTGGAAAAAAAGTAGCTGTCATTATTTCAGATACATTCGGTCGTCCTTTTAGAATGGGGCAAACTGATCATGCCATTGGTGTATCTGGCATTGATACAATTTTACATTATGAAGGCACTCCTGATACTTTTGGTAAAATTTTACGAGTTACTGCAACAGCTATAGTTGATGAACTTAGCTCTGCAGCGGAACTTGTAATGGGGAAAACTAAAAAATGTCCTGCTGCAATAATCAAAAATTTTGAATTTAAAGAAAATACTGGAAATATCAATAACATACTTCGTTCAAAAGAAGAAGATTTATTCAGATAATTAATAAAAAGTAAAATCTTATAGAAAATGTTAGAAATGTTACGTGCAGAACTTCATTGTCATAATGTCTATTCCAACGGTCATGTAGGTGATTTGGAACCTCCATTTGATTCAAACGTAACACTAAATGAACAATTAGAAAATTCATTAAAATCAAAACTTGACATATTATTTGTAACAAACCATAATACTTTAGATGGCTTCAAACAAATAACGGATTATAAAAATAACCATGAGAAATTCTTAAATCTAAAAGTGTATCCTGCTGTAGAAGTAACTACTGACAAAGAAGCACATGTTCTTGTTTATGGTTTACAAGATGAAATAAAATCAAACAAAACTATAGATGAAATTCTCGATGCCGCTAAATCACAAGATGCTGTAACAATCGCTCCACATCCTTTTAGTTTAGTTGATGCTTTACGTGATGATTCGCTAAAGTGTGATTTATTTGAAGTTTTTAATAGTTCAAATGTTGATTTACATTCAAATAAAAAAGCAGAAATCTTTGCAAAAGAAAATAATTTGTTAACAACTGCTGGAAGTGATTCTCACGTTGCATCTACTATAGGAAGATGCACTAATTTGATAAATTCTGAAAATAATCTTGACGATGTTATATCTGCAATGAAAAAAGGTAAAATCTCTATTGAAAAAACTGAATATATCACACGTCATGAAATTTTGGAACATATTCGGTATAAAATTGAGAATTCTAAAGACTACATAGATCAATATGTACAAGAATTTTACCCAAAATATTCTTGGTTGTTTAATCTCATGTACAGATCATACATGTTTTCTAAAAAATCACTAATTTGGGATGCTACTTTGAAGATTGCGTTATTTGGATTACGAAGAATTTCATATAAAATAAATTTTGAGGGTTATGATCCCTCTGCCTTTAGAACACGTGACATTCCTACAATTACAAAAATGATATTTTAATCTCTGTAGGCAAAGCTAAAAAGAACTAGATTTTAATATAGAACTGTTAATTTTTTGTTAGGTAGAAATGTCTGAACCAGAAAAAACTCTAGATGTGAGAGGATTATACTGTCCTTCCCCTGCAATGCAAACTGTAGTTGAGCTTTCAAAAATGCAGGTTGGTAAAATACTCCTTGTATTAGCTGATGATCCTGCTGCTGAAGATGATATTTCAGACTTGTGTAGAACTCGTGGTCATGAACTTGTTGAATTGAAAAAAAATGGCAGCGATTTAGAATTTACAATTAAAAAAATAAAGTAATTTTATTTTTGTTCTGATAGATATTTGTCAACATCAATTGCTGACATACATCCAAATCCTGCTGCTGTAACTGCTTGTCTGTATCTATGGTCATGAACATCTCCTGCGGTAAATACTCCTTTTACACTTGTTTCGGTATTTTGCTTCTGGACTATGTATCCATTTTCATCCATTTCTAATTGATTCTTGAATAATTCTGTATTTGGTTCGTGACCTATTGCTACAAAAACTCCTCCCATTTCCAGAGTTTTATTCTCTCCGGTTTTTGTATCTTTTAGAATTATCTGTTGTACTTTTTGGTCGCCTTTGATATCTTCAATTTCACTATTCCAATGAACTTGGATATTTTCATTACTTAGTGCGCGGTCTTGCATTATTTTACTTGCTCTAAATGTATCTCGTCTGTGAATTATGTGAACCTTTGATGCAAATTTTGTAAGAAATGTTGCTTCTTCCATACATGTATCTCCACCACCTACAACTGCAATATCTTGATTTCTGAAAAATGCTCCATCACATGTTGCGCAATAAGAAACTCCTTTTCCACTGAATGTCTGTTCTCCTTCAATACCTATTTTTCTTGGTGTTGCACCAGTACAAACTATCACAGATTTTGCTTCATATTCTTCTGAGCCTGTTAAAACTTTGAATGGTTTTGCACGAAAATCAACATTTACAACTACGTCATCAATAATCGTGGTGTCCATTCTCTCTGCTTGTTTTCTCATGGTCAACATTAAATCAGGTCCCATTATGCCTTCTTCAAACCCTGGATAATTTTCAACATCTGTTGTGTTCATTAGTTGGCCTCCTGGTAACAGTCCTGAAATTATTAGCGTATCATGCCTTGCTCTTGAACAATAAATTCCTGCAGTGTATCCTGCAGGTCCTGCACCAATTATAATTACATCATACGCTGTCTTTGATTTTTTCGGAAAATCTGGAGTCTTTGGTTCATCATTTGAACCTCTATCTTCCATAACTAGTGAACTATCATCGCCTGACATCATAATAATTTACTCTATGATTATAATTTAAATCAATTTTTTAGATTTGTCAAGATCTCATTGTGTTTTTTACATAGTTTACTTATTTCAAGTTGTGAGAACAAAAGATCCTTTTGCCAATGGGCATTATTTAATCTGCATTTGATATCTTCACAAAATGATTCTCCTGTTATATTGTAAAAAATGATTTGTAAGAGATATCCCTCTAAAACTCTGGTTAATCTCTTATCATTATATTCTAAAAATTTATCTTTGTATTTTTCTTTAGCAGATTTTATGTCCAAACCTTGTGTTTTTAACTTCATTACTTCAAAATAGTATTCTTTTGGTTTTGCAGGTGCTTCTACTATTCCTGTAGTAGAAATAATTGAAGGATTTGCACAAATCACTGCTCTTGCATGATATCTCTTATCATTTTCATCAAATGTACATGTTAGTCTATTTGTTAAGATTATGTGTATTGTTTGATTATCTTCATTAAGATATCTGAGAATCTTTTGTAGTTCAAAACCATCGTACATGAAAACCTGACTTATTTCTTGAGCATTTTCAACTTTAGTTGTTGAATCCATTAGTGACGAATTTTTACATAATTCCTCTTCAAATTTAATCTCTGTATCATTTGAATCATACTTTGAAAATGAATTTTTTATATCTGTGATTCGAGTATTTGATAATTCTTTGATATTTTTGAGACTAAATTCCCTGAAAATGTTCTCTTTAATTTTGACTTGAAATGGAAAATTATCTTCTAAAAATTTGGTTAATTTTTCAATATTAATTTCTGAAATTGCCGGTTCTTTGTATAATATTATTTCTTTAAAGTTCAAATAGATTATTTTGGAATCTTATTATCAAATTCTTTAATCTTTTGATCAGTTATTTCTGCTGCCTTCTTTCCGGAGTATAGCATTGAACCAAATGTTGGACCCATTCTTGCTAATCCATAAGTCTCTGTAACTGACATTCCTGCAGCGACTAACCCTGGATACACTTCTCCTGTTTTGTGTACTACGTGTTCTTCGCCATCTTCTACCCACATTGGGTCCATTCCTTTCCATTCTACTAATTGTCTGTCAACTAATCTCTTGACTGCGACTGAATCATGACCTGATGCATCAATAATCATTTTTGCTTCCAATGCAACAGGATCCACACATGTGATGTTTCTTGGTAGTGCTGAAACTGGCATCCAGTTTACAACAATTCCTGCAACTCTTCCATGCCTCATAACTAAATCATCAAACTTTGTTAGATTCAAGAATTTTACTCCTGCATCACATGCTGCTCCAATTAATTTAGAAACTGCATGTGGACCTGGTGTGAGGTACAACCCTTCACCTACTTTTTTGTAAGGAATTCCTATCTCATCCCAAATCTTTTGTGCTGGTGCACGTACTGTTACAGGATTCATCATATAACCTCCAAGCCAATATCCTCCGCCTAGATAGTTATTTTGTTCAATGACTAAAACCTTGTAACCCATTAATGATAATTCTCTGGATGCGGTTAGTCCTGCAGGTCCCGCTCCTATAATTATGATATCACTTTCTGCTCTATCTTGTAAAACATCATAGAACTCTTTTGCGATTGCTCTCGTAATTTCTACTTCTTTTGCATCTGCAAAAATCTTATCTGGTCTTTGTTCGTTGACTGATTCCTGCATGGATTTTTTCATTCTCAAACTCATTAATAGCTTTGGGTATTTTTATTCGAAATTAGGTTATACTAACACAAACCGGCAAAAATGTATACTTTGTTTAATCGATGTGTGTAACTTTGCCCATATCAAAAACTTATAACTACACTGCGATCAAAAAAAGATAGATGGCACAACAGCTAAGACCATCAAAACCGGCTGATAAACAGTCAAAGATTGATTGGTCCAGAAGACAAGAAGCAGAAAATTTTGCTGAAACCGTGAAGCTATTTCGACAAGGCAAGATTGATCCTGATATGTTCCGTAGATTCCGTCTACAACATGGAGCATACGGTACACGTATGACTGATGATTATGCAATGGTTCGAATTAAAGTTCCTGCAGGACAGGTTTATCCAAATCAATTAGAGAAAATTGCTCAGTTGAGTGAAATGTACTCTATTGGCAGTGCACATTTTTCAACTCGTGAGAATATTCAACTTCACTGGGTAATACTTGAGGATGTTTCTGAAATAATGCAATCGCTTTCTGATGTTGGAATGACATCACGTGAAGCATGTGGTAATACTGTAAGAAATGTAATGTGTAGTCCTATGTCTGGTGTTTGTAAAGATGAAATTTTTGATACAACTCCGTATGCATTAGCTATTGCAAGATTTATGCTTAGAAATCCAATATGTCAAGGACTTCCACGTAAATTCAAATTCAATTTTACGTGTTGTGAAAAACACGGAATGATAAGAATTGTAGATGTTGGTCTTTTACCTCAAATTCAAGAAATTGACGGAGAAAAAAGAAAAGGCTTTAAAATTTTCTTAGGTGGTGGATTAGGAAACCGTTCATTTGTTGGTCATCAATTAGAAGACTTCACGCCTGTTGAAGATTTACTTTACACCTCTATGGCAGTAATTAGAATTTTTGATAGAATGGGTGACCGAAAAAATCTATCTCGAAATAGAATGCGTTATTTGGTAAATGATTTGGGTTGGGAAAAGTTTCAAAACCTTGTTCTAAAAGAAAGAGCTGTTGTTAAAGCTACTCAATCTGTGATTGTTAAATTAAATATTGATGATAGTGTAAATGAGATTCAAAGACCAATATCTGTTAATGATGAATCTGCTTCTATTCCTGATGGATATGCAAGATGGGAAAAAACTAATGTTGAAAAACAATCTCAATCTGGTTTTAATTCTGTATTCATTGGTTTAGAGGCTGGTGATATTACAGCCAATCAATTACGAAGTGTTGCAGAAATCATTCGTGATTATTCTGCTGAGGGTTTTGCCAGAAATGGATTTTCACAAAATATTGTAATTCGTTATGTTCATGATGATGATCTTAAATCAATGTATTCTCGACTAATTGAAAATGGTCTTGCTAAAACTGGCTCATTAACCATGGCATCTGCAGTGGGATGTTCTGGTACAACCTCTTGTAATCTTGCATTAACTAACTCTCATAGATTGGCAAAAGAAGTACAAAGAAAATTCTTAGAACTAAATTATGATGAAGATGATGACTTGAAAGATTCCACAATCAAAATTAGTGGATGCCCTAACTCTTGTGGACAACACCAAATTGCAACAATCGGATTTTATGGTGGTGGTGGTAGACATGGAACTGACATGTTTCCAAATTATACGATGTCATTAGGAGGTAAATTCGATGAAGATGCAATGCTTGGTCATCATACAGCACGTGTTCCTGTAAAACGTATAATTCCTGTAATTCTAAAAATTATTGAACTGTTTAAAGAAAATAAACAATCTGATGACACACTAGCTAAATGGATTGACAGAGTTGTTAGTGGAAATGAATCCTCAAAAATTACAGGTGTTGATGATATCAAAAAAGCAATTGCGCCTCTCATAGTTCCTCCAAATGTTGAAGATGAACCTGATTTCTACATGGATTACGGAAGTGATACAAATTATCACACTGTAACTGGAAAAGGTGAATGTGCTGCATGATCGATTCTGATATTCCAATAATTAATTCAAAACTTCTTCGTGAAAAAATACAAGAAAACTCAATTCGAATTGTTGATGTTAGACGTGATCAGGAATATCAACAAGGTCATATAACAAATGCTGTAAATCTTCCTCTAGCGAAACTTCTTGCTGACGATAGTTCTGAATCCATACAAAAAATTGCACAAGATTTGGGAATCTCTGATGAAACTCCTACCGTAATCTATGATGATACCTTTGGCGCATTATCTTCTAGAGTTGTTTGGGCTTTACAATACATTGGGCACAAAGATGTAAAATTATTGGATGTAACATTTTCGCAATGGAAAGATCTTGGATATGAAATTTCAACTGAAGTACCTGAGATCGAAACTGCAACTCATTCTGTAAAAATTAATCCTGAAATTATGGCTACTGCTGAATATCTTGAAAAAGTTAAAGAAAACAAAAATGTTGTAATAATTGATAATCGTGAGCGTCTAAATTATCTTGAACAACATATTCCTGGTGCAATAAATATTCCATATAGAACACTTGCAAGCGATGGAAAAATACTTAGAACAAAAGAGGGTATGAAAACTCTTTTAAAAAATCGAGGCATTTCTGAGGATGCAGAAATAATCACATATTGTGGAAGTGTAGGCACATTATCTGGATTAGCGTATTATGCTTTGAAATCAATAGGTGTATCAAATGTCAAACTATATGTTCACTCCTTTAAAGAATGGAAAAGTCTTGAAAAACCAATTGATAAACAAGAAAATGCCAATTATTGGGATCTTTCTGCAGAGTGATATAATATGAAAGATATCAATGATGTAATGCCAAAAGTTCCAAATATGAAATGGGGTGCATTGCTTAACAAAAAACCTACCAATAAAAAAATTGAAGAATTAAACAATCTACTCCCTCATAATGGACGTTGGCACACTGTCTATGAAGAAGATGATGTATCAATAATAGATGGAATCCCAATTATTAAAAAAGAAAAAGATTCTATGACTTAATTTTGCGGAACGTTTGCTCTTAATTTCTTTGTAACTGTAATTTCCATATTCTCAAATAATTCTAACATTTTCTTTTTGTTATCGATTAGGTAATCTTTACCTTTATCGTCTAATCTAATTTTGAATAATCTGATTTCTCTATGTTCATCTAAAAATTCTTCAATCATTTGTTGACCACATTTTGCTGGATTGATATATGCATCAAAGCTTTCAACTGTTTTTTCTAAATCTTCATTTTCTATTGCAGACATTGTTGTTTGAACTGCCAATCCAATTTCCTTCAGACTTTTGACTGGTGTTGGAATTTTTCCTATTTCTTTCGGACCAAGTAATCCTCTTCTCTTTGCACCGAGTTTTTTTGCAACATCTGGTATCAAATCGTAGATTGGTATAATTTGGTTGAATCCTTGTCTTTTTTCATTCTTAACAACAACACCTTTCAAAATTAATTCATCTAATCCTTTGATGGTATCTTCTTTTCCTAGGAATGTTGTCCATACAATTGCACCAATTGTATGGTATCCTTGTCTTAATGATTCAATTAACACAACTTCAATAATTCGTTTAAAGCCTTCTTCTGATCTTACATTTACAAAGTCTTTGTCTTTAACTGCTTTTCTTGCATTTTTAACATCAATCTCAATTGAGCGTTTTAATGCTTCTAATGAATCTGGAACTTGATTTAACATTGAAAGGTAACATCCTTTGTTATACCAAGCCATGCCGTATGTTGGGTCTGAATCTATTGCTTTTTCAACACAGTCTAATGCTTTAGCATAATTCTTTTTTTCATAATTTACTAGTGATTTTAAGTTCCATGCTTCTGGATTTGTGACATCAATATCTAAAATTTTATCATAAACTCTCATTGCTTCTGAATGGTCATCTAAATGAAATCGTGAATATCCTAGTTTGAGCATTGCTTCTACATCGTTTGGGTCTGCTCTTAATATCATCTCAAAATTTATTACCGCTTCTTCTAATTTTTCATCTGCCATCAAATTGATACCTTTTTTGAAAAGTCTATCTCGTTGATAATTGACATTTGTTAGACTAGTCTCATCTTTTTTACTTAGAGATGTTTCTTTTTTCTTGTCCTTCATGAATTAGATTTCTACATTTAACGGATAAATATTAAGCTGCTACTAGTGCCAAATCTATGCCTAATGTGGCTAGAAAATGTAAATAAATACTAGATATTGAAAGAAATGATTATGCCCTCATCTGAGCAATTTTCTGTTAAAGGTCAATCTCCATATAAACAAAAAAACGGTGTCTTTGAAGTAGAGTTTGCTATTACTGAAGCAAAACCCACCGGTGAACAAATTGCACAAAAATCATTTCTTCCACTTTGGCGTGAAAAATCTCATCTCAATATAAAAAATGGAGAATTTGAGGCTATATTAGGTTCCCAATCAAATCCATTACCTGAAAAAATTTCCACATTTACCACCGTTTGGATAATACTTGTTGATCAATTCTCATCTGTTGGTTCATCATTTGAATTCAAAGTTCCTGAAACAATGAGACAAGTTAATGAAAAACCAAAACCTGATTTAACTCAATCAAAAACAAAACAAATACCACGTTCTTCTAGCTCTGGTGTAAAAGGTCCTGCAGGTCAGCCTGGTCCTGATGGAGACAAAGGAGACAAAGGAGACAAAGGCCCTGCAGGTGACAAAGGTCTTTCAGGACAAAAAGGAGTTACTGGAGACAAAGGAGACAAAGGAGACAAAGGCCCTCCTGGTCTAAAAGGTGGTACCGGTGACAAAGGAGAAAAAGGTCTAACCGGTGACAAAGGAGACAAAGGTGAACAAGGAGGTCGTGGTCTAATTGGTGACAAAGGTACCACTGGTGCTCAAGGTCCATCTGGTGATAAAGGATTAACAGGTTTACGTGGAGACAAAGGAGAGAAAGGTCCAACCGGCCCACCTGGTGTTCAAGGAGACAAAGGAGTTCCCGGTCCTGTTGGTGAAAGAGGAGACAAAGGAGTTACTGGTCCGATGGGAGAGAAAGGCCCAACCGGTCCTCAAGGTCCACAAGGAGAAAAAGGAAAAATTGGAATTACTGGACCTATTGGAGAGAAAGGCCCACGCGGTCCACAAGGTACTCCTGGTGACAAAGGAATAACTGGTGTTCCAGGTCCACAAGGTGACCGCGGAACAATTGGCCCACAAGGCGAACAAGGTCCACCTGGATTAACCGGAGACAAAGGCCCACGCGGTCCACAAGGAATTCAAGGCCCACAAGGTGAACAAGGAAAGCAAGGTTTGCAAGGTCCATCTGGTGACAAAGGCTCACAAGGTCCACAAGGACCTGTTGGTGACAAAGGCCCACGCGGTCCTCCTGGTCCACCTGGAGAAAAAGGTCCAACCGGTGGAATGTCTGAAGAACAAAAACAGTTGTTCAAAGATATGCTTGACATCCTAGTTAGAAAAGGAATAATGTCTGCTGAAGAACAAATTGAATTACAGAGTCATTTGTATTAAATAATTAGTACAAACTTTCCGCAACCGTTCTGTAAGGTTGAAGCCATCTTTCATGATTACATTCTACGCATTTGAATAACCATCTTCTTTTTCTTGTGACCACTTTTGGCATAACTACCACCTCGTGTTTTGTTTTAGCCATGCAGTAATCACATCGCCTTTCTTCATATTGTTTTGGCTGATCTTTCATTCCTAGAAACTTCGCCAACTCTCTAAAATCATTTTTTAACTCCTCAACTAGCTTTTGATTGTAAATTGTTGCAGCAGGATGAAATGTGATAAAAAATTTTCTACCATCTTTTTCCACAATTTTACCATGATTCTTTGTTATTTCTTTTCCATCCAATAAAGTACCATATGCCGTATTCCCCATAACGCAGATTATCTTTGGATTGATTATTTCGATTTCTTGATTAATAAAATCATTACAAGACTCTTCTTCTTTTTTTGATGGAACTCTATTTTTTGGAGGTCTACACTTTACGATATTTGTAATATAGACATCTTGCCTATCAATCCCTGTATCTTCTAAAATCATATCAAGTCTTTTTCCTGCAGCTCCGACAAATGGCTCTCCATGAATATCTTCATTTTTGCCTGGTGCCTCTCCGACAAAAATCACATCTGCATCAAAATTTCCTTTACCTGGAACTGCCTTTGTTCGTGTCTCACATAATTCACATTTTTGACATTTTCTGACATTTTCTGCAATTGAATCCAGTTTGTGCATATCTATAATTCGAGGAACTACTGAATAATTAATCTAAACTCATCTGAGATATTGCAGGTAAAGTAAAGAAATACTCATCTTCAAACTCAAAATCAGTTTCACCTTTTTCTCTTAATGAATCAAAGTAATTGCTACAATCTGAATGAAATTGTAAATTGGCATTATTTTGACCTGACATACATAACGATCTAAAACAATTCTTTTGTTTGGCTTTGTGAGAATAATTTGTTAAACAATGTAGATTGTTTTATGCATTAAAAGAATACATAATAGAACCCAGCCTAAATTTCAATTATGAGTGATTTACAAAAATCTGAATCAGAGTTTATTATTAATGAACAAAAGACTCCTGATTTAGAGTTCTTGAAATTCTTTGACCCTACCACAATGAGTATCCATCTTAAAGAAAATCAAAAACCTCTTGGCAAGAAAGGAATGCCTGGAAGTTTTGAGTTAGTGGAACTTGACACAAAAACACTTGACCGTGATTATCTTGAAATTATAACAAATCAAATTTTATCTGCAATAGATGATGAAACGCTTGGTAATACTGAAATCTCAAAACCTGGTGCATTGGTAATACAGTATAGGGATTATCGAATTGCAATAACAAGACCTCCGTTTTCTGAACTCTTAGAAATCACAATAGTTCATCCAATCAAACAAATGTCATTAGAAGATTATCAACTATCTGAAAAATTAATGTCTAGATTGGAACAACAAGCGGAAGGAATTCTCATATCTGGTGCTCCAGGTTCTGGAAAAAGTACTCTTGCATCAGGAATTGCAAACTTCTTTAATGGCTCTGGAAAAATTGTTAAAACATTTGAGTCTCCGCGTGATTTACAAGTTGATCCTGGCGTAACTCAATACACTAGATTGGATGGAAGTTTTGAAAACTCTGCTGATATCTTGTTACTTGTTAGACCTGATTATACGATATTTGACGAAGTTAGACGAAGAGAAGATTTTAGAATTTTCAGTGATCTTAGATTGACCGGAGTTGGTATGGTTGGAGTTGTTCATGCAAATACTCCAATTGATGCAATTCAGAGATTCATTGGAAAAATTGAACTCGGAATTATTCCAAACGTACTCGATACTGTAATTTATGTAAAAGATGGTGGAATATCAAAAGTTTATCAACTTGAACTAAAAGTAAAGGTTCCATCTGGAATGGTTGAACAAGATTTAGCACGACCTGTAATTGAGATCTCTGATTTTGAAACAAACACTTTGGAATATGAAATTTACACCTTTGGTGAGGAAAACATCATTATTCCTGTTGATGAAAACGGCTCAAAAAAAACTGGAATTGAACATTTAGCGGAAGAAAAAATTCTAGACAGATTGTATAGGTTTGATTCTCATCCTAAAGTTGAATTTCTCAGTCCTGGCAGAATCAAGATTTTTGTTTCAAAAGATTCGATTCCTGCATTAATTGGAAAGGCAGGAAAAACTATTCAAGAATTAGAAAAATCTCTTGGTTTACACATTGACGTTGAAGAACATGGACCCCAACAAGATCTTCCATCTCAATCTTTATCATATGATTTTGGTGAGTCTGGAACTGCTCTAATATTTGAGGTGGATAGACAGTATACCGGAAATGTGGCAAGCTTTGTTGTAAATGACGAATTTCTTTTTTCGTCTAGAATAGGTAAAAAAGGTAAAATCAAAATTTTGAAGCGTTCTACTGAGGGTAAGCGTTTTTCTAGATTTGTCAATCATGATGATAATCTAGAAATATTTCTAAAAAGAGACTAGAATTCTAGTAAAGCAAAGTATTTACAAAAAATTTCAAATACTAGTAATTCTATTGTATAGTATGTGCGGAGACCCAATGCTAGACTTGTTATTCTATGCTGCTCCATTTGCATTGTTGGGTGCTGGCGGACTGTTTTTCCTAAAAGGTAGCCGTAAAAAGATAGAAGAAATTTTTAGTTAGAACTCATTAAAACTATTCATCATCTTTGGATTTGCTTTGAAAAATGTTACAAATTTTCTAATCTGCCTAATTGTTTTTGGATTTAGATGATGTTCAATTCCTTCTGCATCTTGATTTGCAATTTCTTTACCAATTCCTAAAATTTCAAAAAACTCTAGTAAAATTCCATGTTTTTGTTTTATCATATCTGCAATTCTTTGACCTTCTTCTGTTAAATTAATTCCATAATATTTTTCATATTCTAAAAATCCTTCTGCATCTAATTTTTTGAGCATTTTTGTAACACTCGGTGCACTGACATTCATGTACCTTGAAATATCTAATGTTGCAGCATATCCTTTCATATCTACTAGTTCGGAAATAACCTCCAGATAATCTTCTACTCTATCTGAAATGGAACTTGTTTTTTCTGATTCATGCGCTGCCTTGATTGAATCTAATCTACGTGATGTCTTCTTTTTCATTATGGCGATAAGAATTTCCTTTTATATAAATTGGAAATTATTGTAATGAAATCTTGACTTGAATGTAATGGATTTTGATCACTGACTGTTAACTATATTTTCTATAACATCAATAAATGACTGATTTACTCAAGGAAAAAATTGAAAGATTACGAATAATGAGAGAATCAGCTTCTAGACGTTCTAATCTGTATAGTGATATGGGAAAATTGGATGACAAAAAAACTTCACAATCTTTAGGTGCATTGAACCGTGCATCTGCTCCTGGCAGAAAAATGCAAAAACTGGGATTTCTCATGTTATGGATTCCTGAACCTACTGGCGTAACCGTTGCAGTTGGGGCTCCAATGATATTGGCAGGTAGATATTTGGATAAAAAATACAATGGCTCTACTTTGAAAGATATTGGTCATAGTACCAATGAAACAATATCCTCGATTAATCAATTCAAAGCATCATTGTAATTGCTTTAGTTTTTATTTTATCTGATATAAGATAAGATATGCCAACACGTCTTCAGGTTTTGATCCCAATTGGAGTTGCTGCTGTAATAGTTGGTGTTGCAGGAATGATATCTCTCCCTTCTGAGGTTCAACTTGACGCAAATTCAAATTTCTTAATGGGTGTTGTACAGTTAGATGATGAAATTATTCAGGTATACATTGCAGATAATGATCCGCGTAGAATGCGTGGTTTGATGTGGGAGACCCAGAGTTTTCTTGCTGATGATAAAGGAATGTTGTTTGTATTCAACGAACCGGGGAATCGGTCTATGTGGATGAAAAACATGCAGTTCCATCTTGATATTATTTGGTTTAATGAAACCGGTGCAGTAGTTGCAATTGAAAAACATGTTCCTCCCTGCATTACTCCTGTTGAAGTAATGAGCTGTAAATCACATGGTGTTTCTGCTGATAATGCACAGTATGTTCTTGAAATGACCTCTGGATACGTAGATGCGCATTCTATAAATGAAAACTCACAATTAGTGTTAATCTCGATTTAGATGAATCTATTTTATCAAAGAACATATCTTGTCTTAGGAATGTTTTTTGTATTTGTTGGTGTGTATTCTGCATATGATGCTGGAACTAGTTATCCAACTTCTACCACTATAACCGTCGTTGTTGTAAGTATTGGATTTATTCTGGGTGGAATTTATCTTCTCATATCATATCTGAAAAACCGAAAGATCTTAAAACGAGTTGATTAAATTGTATGATATGACTGATTTTAAAAAAATTGCAGCGGATGGTTTTGAAATTAACGCAAAAGCTCTTGATGCAAATCCTGATGATGCGGCTGCACGTTCTTACATGCTGGGAATTATGATGGCAAAGCATCTCGATGAAGAACATGTGAAACGTGCAAAAAGATACGTAATAGATTAAATGAAAATTTTATTATTATTACTAATTTTTGTAGTCTGCGTTACTGTTGGTTCTAGCTATGCATACGCATTAGAATACACCTATCCGACCATCAATCAAAGACTAACTGAAATTCCCACATATTGTGCTGTTGAATCAATAACTGACAAAATTGAATCCTCTGAAATGGATGAAATGTTGGCTAAATCTGAACTTGCTGTTAATACTTGGAAGGAAACTTTACAAAATTCTGAGATAACAAACAAGGAATTCTGGGATTTAAAATTTAAGAAAATTGGAAAGAATGAATCTGTAACTGATGATTGTACAATTATCATATTGTTTAGAGATGATCCTGAATTTTCTGGTTCATTACTTAGCAAAACACTGGGGGCTTTCATGAGAAATTCTATTTACATCTACTATGAAAATCAAGAATCAATTTATGGTGATAAATGGATGGATGGTATTTTGAAAACTATAATCCATGAAATGGGTCATACATTTGGTCTTGGCCATTATACCACTGATGACAATGATTACAATCGAAAAGTTGCAACACGTGATGAATCTCCTCCTTCGATAATGTTTGCTCCTGCACACATTAATCCTGATTTAAGAAAGATCACTGATATTGATGTACAAAAAGTCCGTTTAATTTATGGAAGTTACGGTTTTCATGCATTCTCTGAACAACGACCTAGTGAAATTATAATTGAAAATCCAATATCTGGATTGGATCCTACATATCCTTTTGAATTCACTGAAATCTCTAAAAATAACATAAAGTTATTTCGTCATCAAGATTCACTGATGACCATTTCTGGTCAGATAAATAATACTGTGTACATGTCAGGACATCCTGTATTTTTATTAATTACAAATCCTGATTTATCTACTCAAGTTTTAAAAGTAAAACCAACTCGAGATGCCTTTTTTGAAACATATCTGAACTTTAATTACAAATCACTTCCAGGAAAATATTCAATTGAATTTGCATACATTGATAAAATTGATCAAAGCAAAAACATAACATTCGATGTAGAGCAAACTGATATTCCATTGCCCCCAAAATCTGAAAATCTAAATATTGTTCATGTGAGTAATACTGCTGATCAATTTTTTGAAATGGGTTTGTATGGAGATGCCATAAAAAATTACAAAGTAGTCATGAAAAATGTAGATAAAATCCAAGAACCTCTACATCTAAACGCGTTAAATAAAATTGGTCTTGCACTAATAGAGTTAAAAAATTATGAGAAATCATTATCATATTTTGAGCAGGTGTATGAAATCAACCCTGATTATCCTAAGATTCAAGAAAATCTCAAAACTTCTAAATCATTAATTGAGGCTAATGGTAAAATGGTGGCCGCCGATTCAATTGTTCCACTTCCTGGTTGGATTAAATCAAATGCTGGCTGGTGGATAAATGGTCAATCTACTGATCAATCTTTACTTGATGCATTTGAATACATGCAAAACAAAGGACTGATTGGAAGTTATGAATTTTCAAATTATTCTCAACCACACATTCCAAATTGGCTTGTAGATATCGTAACATGGTGGTTTGATGAAAAATTGTCTGATGAGGAATTTCTCAAAACTATTGATTATCTATTAAAGCAAGGAATAATTATAATTTAAAAAAATACTGTGATTAATTTTCACAATTATTGAGCTGCTTGCTTTTGTCCTAAAAGTGACAAAAGTGGCATTGCATCCCATTGATACATGTATGATGAAAGAAATGATTTGCATGCGTCATTGTATGTGTTGAAGAAACCTTCTGCTGTAGCTTGGTCTCCTTCAATTACTGACATTGCGGTTTTATTATCATCAAATGATCCGCTCCAAATCATGTTTCCTTTTGCATTCCAGTCGTCAATGATTGTAGCAATTTTGCCTGCGGCTTGTGCTACATCTTGTTCTTTTGCATCTTCTTTGAAGACGCTAACTAAAACATATGGTTTTTTGTCTGCCATTATGTGATTACCACTATGACGATATTAAAATTCGATGTACTTTTCAAAGCCTTGTTCTAATAAGATGGAAAGCGCCGTTAGCAACATTCCAGTAGTTGACGACATGTATTCTGGTTTTTAGATCAAAGCATACGATGCTTGTCACTAACGGCATATACAGATTGTTCTTGCTCAATAATTAAAACTAGTTCTGAATTTAGATTGTTATTCTCAACTTTTGGAATTTTTCTTCTAAATTCTTAGATTGTAGAACTTACACAATTCTAAAAATAATAAAATTTTATGGAATAACTCATAATCCCTAGTTGTAATCACATTAACATCATGAAGTAAAATGATCTAACTATCTGGAATTTGAGAAAATTATTTTTTTCCTTTTCCTTTTTTGTTTTAAAGCTTATCTGATTATCTTGTTCTATGATGATAGAATGAGTCCTCTCCTAAAATAGGGTTTCAAAAGGAATGAAGTATTGAAGAATTCCATCTTTGCCATACTAGCAATTGCAATGTTATTGGTTGTAATTCCTAGTGCGTATTCTATTGATAACAGTAAGGTACGATATTACTCTGTTACAGAAGTTACTGAAACAAGTCTAAATCTTGCTCTGACAAGTCTTGAAAATCAGGACTTTGACTCTACTAAAAAATTCATAGAATTTGGTTCAACACACTTTTCAAACAATTTAGAAAAATTAAGAAATGTTGATGCATCTCTTGCAGATGAGGTTCACATATCATTACTCGATCTTCAAACCAGACAGATTAATTCTGAAAATCTATCTGCGGTATCATCTGAACTAACAAGAATTATTGAAATTTTTGAAGCAATTCCAGAAGATGTAGAATACAATCCAAATATCACAGTTTCATTATTGATTATAGTTGATGAACAATATGAAAATTTTGAAAATAACGAAGATGAATTTTCTTATCAAATAGCTGTGGGATTCATGGAGAGAGCTAATCAGATATTTTATTCTGGAACTGATTATGGAGAACGTCAAAAAGTAGAATTAGAATCATTTTTCAACGACATGTTTGAAATGGTAAAAAACAAAGATCCATACGCATCAATTGCATCTACTAATATCTGGGTTCAAAGAGATTTGCTTGGAACTGATGTTGTTGGAACTATTGGAAAAGACAGTAGCAGTTTCTACGTTGTGATAAAAGAACTATACTCTGAATTAATGGTTGAATTGGATAATGGCGATTACAAAAAGGCAGAGCAATTAGGAATTGAGGCATACCTCGAGAACTTTGAGTATTTGGAACCTGAGATTGAAATTGCAGATGCAGAATTATTATATCAATTAGAATGGGACATGCGTGAAGAATTACGTACGAAGATCAAAAATTATGAAGACCCCTCTGTAATCAAATCGTTTTTGGTTGATTCAATTATTCCTAGACTAGATACTGCAGAAGCTAAAGTTATAGATTTGAGAGCATCTGGCGTAATAATTGCAGAAGCACGAGCAAATCTAGAAACAAAACCAATGGGCTCTGCATCTGAAGGTCAAAAAGCTGAAGTTCGAGATGAAATTGATTTCATCCGTGAACAATTGATGGCAACCGAAATTTTTTATGAGTTAGGTGACACCCAAGCCGCATACGCAAGCGCAAGAACCGCATATCTGGACAGTTATGAATATGTTGAAATTCCATTAAGAGCAATTGCTCCTGATTTCACTTTTGAAGTTGAATATCAGTTTGCAACATTAAGAAATCAAATTAACGATGGTGCACCAATCGAAGACATTTCTACTACAATTATTTCCCTTGAACGTTCTCTAGATGAATCTGAACGTCTAGTTTCTGGAACCGGAACAATTGCACCAATGATTGCATTCATCTCATCTTTTGCTATAATCTTTAGAGAAGGATTGGAATCTGTTTTGATTTTAGGTGCCATAATTACATATCTTGAAGCATCACGAAATCATAAATTCAAAAAATACGTGCATTATGGAGTAGGACTTGCAATCGGTGCCACAGCTGTAACTTGGGTTGTTGCATCTTATGTTATAGAAATCTCGGGTGCTAACCGAGAATTAATTGAGGCGATAGCTGCATTATCTGCAACGGCGGTTTTGTTCTATGTGAGCTTCTGGATACTGAATAAGATTGAACACAAACGATGGATGGAGTTTGTAAAGGCAAAAGTTTTCCAGGCATCTGCTGCTGGAGGTACGTCCGTGTTCATAATGCTGTCATTTTTCACTGTTTACAGAGAAGGATTTGAAACTGTTCTGTTCTATCAAGCGATGTTTTCCTTTGCTAAATACATGGAACTGTATGTTGGATTAGGATTCATTACAGGCATTGTTTCATTACTTGGAATATACTTTGGATTTAGAAAACTTGGAAAACGTCTACCTCTACGTGCATTATTTGGATTAACAATGGGTATTGGTGCTTACTTGTCAATTGCATTCTTAGGAAATGCAATACGAGAGTTCCAGGTATTAGATTACATCTCATACACTAGCATGCTTGGCACTATCCCAAGATTAGACATCAACGTTGCAACAATGACTGGAATTTATCCAACACTTGAGACAACTGTAGGCCAAATCGTCTTGCTATCGGTATATCTTGTAGCATCTCTCTATGTGCTTGTCCTAAGACCAAAGAGACAAAAAGCCCTCGCTTCAATGAGAAAATCGAGAGCTGAAGTAAATGAGCAAAAGACGAATTAGAATTGGTATTGATGTAGGCGGGACATTTACAAAAGCTATAGCGTTAGATATTGTATCTGGAGAAATTTTATCCACTTCCACAATTCCAACAACACATACAGCCGAACGTGGAGTATCTGCAGGTATCGTTTCTGTGTTATCAGACTTGTTAAAAGAATCTCATATTGAATTAGATGAAATTGAAATTATAGCTCACAGTACTACTCAGGCAATTAATGCATTGTTAGAATCTGATACTGCTAAAGTTGGAATTGTCGCAATGGGGGTCGGTCCTGAAAAAAGTGATGTCATAAAACGTACAAACCTGCGTGATGCACAAATTAACCATGAAAATGATATCAAATCGTCTCATCGATTTCTTGATACGTCTCATCTGATTACAGATTCTGAAGTATCAACTGCAATTAAGGAGCTAAAAGATGAAGGTGCTAAAGTGATAGTGGCAACTGAGGCGTTTGGTGTGGATGATCCTTCAAATGAAGAATTTATCATGGAACATGCTACAAAACAACAAGTCCCATCTACCGCATCACATGAAATATCTGGAATTTATGGTCTCGAGATTAGAACCTTAACTGCAGCAATCAATGCTAGCGTATTACCCAAAACCGTTCAGGTAGGTAACTTTGTAGAAGAAGCAATTCGTGAAACTGGTGTAACTGCTCCATTAATGATAATGAAAGGTGATGGTGGTGTTACAAGCATGGATACATTTCGTACAAAGCCAATCTTGACTGTTCTTTCTGGTCCTGCCGCAAGTGTTGCAGGTGCATTACTATATCTAAAAATCACAAACGGAATTTTTGTTGAAGTTGGTGGAACAAGTACCAACATTTGTATCATAAAAAATGGCAAACCTGAGATTCGTTATGTTACAATAAAGAATCATCCTACTTGCATTAGGTCAATGGATGTTCGCGTACTTGGAGTTGCAGGTGGAAGTATGGTGCAAGTAAAATCAAATATTGTTGCAGGTGTTGGACCACGTAGTGCCCACATTGCTGGTTTGAAATATTCTTGTTATGCACCAATGGATGATTTATCAACTGGTGAAATTATTTTTGTTAAACCAAAACCAAATGATATTGAAGAATACGTTGCCATAAAATGTAAAAATGAAACGTATGCAATAACAAATACCTGTGCTGCAAATGCACTAGGTAGAATACCTGAAGGTGATTACTCTTACTCTGATCCTGCAACTGCAAAACTTGCGTTAGAAATTTTAGGTAAAAAATTAGGGGTCTCTGGCTCACAAGTTGCATTATCTATACTTCAAAATGCTTCATTTGATATCACAAATGAAATTACAAAAATCATAAAAGAGTTTGAACTTAAAAAATCAAAAGTAAAACTTATTGGTGGTGGTGGTGGTGCATCTGTTCTTGCACCTTTTGTTGCAGAACAACTACAATTACAATACGATAAAGCTGATTATGCTGAAGTTATCTCTTCAATCGGTGTTGCATCATCAATGATGCAAGAACAACTTGAAGAAACTGTTGTAAACCCAAATCCTGAACAAATATCAAAACTTCATAAAAAAATTCATGACATACTTATTGAAAAAGGATCAACTCCAGAATCTATCTCTGTTGACAGTGTATACATTCCAGAAAAATCGTTGTTACGTGTAACTGCATTTGGAAATGTTGAATTAGATAATGGTATGACAGCTAAAAATATTTTCTCAAAAGATGATGCAATGGAACGTGCACTTGAAATTTCTGGTATGCCTAAAGATAAAATTAATCTTGAATTTGAAACTGATCATTATTTTGTATTTGCTGGGAAAATTACAACAAAAAAATTGATGATTAAAAAAACTATACAGCCTGTAATTGTCATTGACAAGTATGGTCGGGAAAAACTCAATCTTAGTAATGCAAAACTAATAGATGGTGATATTTCTCAAATCACATCTGGACTAAACAAATCTCTATCATCTGACTCTGATATTTCTCCACAAGTTTATCTTCTAAATGAATTGAAGTTAGTTGATTTTTCGGGACTTACATCAAAGTCTCACATAATTGATGCAATCAAAAAAGAATTGAATCCGTCCTCTCAGGCATGTGTAATTGTAGAAGCCAAAAAATAGTCCTTCTTAAGCAAGTTGTAAATTCTAAGACTCTAGAATAAGAATCTGCATTCAGGTTTAGTATTATATACGAAATCAATAACGAATTTTTCGTGAACAAGTTAATTTTACTAGCACCATTAATGGCACTTCTATTAGTTCCAATGGTAGCAGATGCAGAAGCAGCACTCGGAGATGAGTGGAGTAAAATTAAAGCAACTCTTGGTAATGCATACAAAGCAGAAACTACTGATGAATCACTAAAACTTCTAGCAGAAGCACGCGGAGTTTACATGAGTGAATTTGCAAGTACTGCAAAAACACATGATCCTGATACTCATGCAGTAGTCATGGAATGTTATGACAAAGCAAAACAAAATTATCAAGATGGTGATAACAAACAAGCAAAACTATGGATTCAATGTCAAGAAAAATCAATTTACACACTTGGTATAGTAATGATGGAAGTTTCCGTAGCAAATGATGATGCAAAACAATATCTAAAATGGGCAGATATTGTTAAAACAAAATTCAAAGTTGAAGCAAAAGACCCAGCAACACTAGCACTACTCACCGCAATTGAA
>JAOMDR010000014.1 GCA_028345575.1 Candidatus Nitrosopelagicus sp. | reverse complement strand
TTAATAATTGATTAAGCAGATTATCCATGAGTGCTAAACGTGATTATTATGAAGTATTAGGAGTCACAAAATCTTCTAATCCTGATGAAATTAAATCACAATATAGGAAATTAGCCTTAAAATTTCATCCTGATAGAAATAAATCTCCTGATGCGCAAGAACATTTTAAAGAAATTTCTGAAGCATATGCTGTTCTTTCAGATTCATCAAAACGTGATCTATATGATCAACATGGACACGAAGGTGTAGATGGAAGATACTCTACTGAAGACATCTTTAGAGGTGCAGGTGGTAACTTCAATGATATTTTCAATGATCTATTTAGCGGTCAGGGAGGACGTGGCGGTGGAGGATTCGGATCTGTTTTTGAAAATCTATTTGGTGGAGGTGGTAGAGGATTTGGTCGTTCACGTGGAAATGATCTTTTACATGAATGTTATATTACTTTGGAAGATGTATTACATGGGAAACAAATTGAACTTGATCTCCAGAAATATGTAGATTGTCCTGATTGTAGTGGTACGGGATGTAAACCTGGAACATCAAAAGCAACTTGTAAAGATTGTAATGGTCGTGGACAAGTTCGAGTCCGAAAAAATATGGGTGGATTCCTATTAGAAACTGCTCAAGCATGTGGAACATGTAGAGGACGAGGAGAAATTATTAAAGATCCATGTAAAAAATGTCAACGTGGAAAAATTAAAGGAACAAAACATCTTTCATTTAATCTCCCATCCGGAATTGACAATGGTGATTATGTTATTCAAGGTGAAGGTGAATCTATTCCAGATGGCGATAATGGTGATCTAATTGTACGTGTACGTGTTGAACCACATTCACACTTTAGACGTGATGGTATAGATCTATACTGTGATGCAAAACTTTCTATGATTGATGCAAGTTTAGGTACTGAAATTAATGTCAAAACACTTGAGAAAATAGAAACATTAAAAATTGAATCTGGAACTCAACCAAACTCAATCTTAAAAATAAAATCTCAAGGATTACCTAGCCAAAATTCTAATCGACGTGGTGATCTTTTTGTACATATTGTAGTAGAAATTCCAAAAAAATTAACAAAACAACAAAAATCTCTATTAGATGAATTCAAAAAATCTGATTAATTTTTCTTTGATGATCTAATTGTTAGATTATGGCCTTGTTTGATTTCTTGTTCATACAGTTTTTTAATAATTTCTCCAATTTTTTGTTCGGTAAAATATTCCTGATTATATCTTCCTAGAATTTCTTTCTCATTATCCAGAACAATTTCCCAAAATGACATAAACCTACAGAATTTCTCTTACATTTCAATATTTTGTGAATAGGAACTTATTCTTGAAAATACAAAATTTTCATTGGGAAACTCTCAGCCTAATCGCTGGTGAAAATGTCTAGATCGTTATCTATTGGAATTTATGGGTTCAAATCCAACTTTCCACATAAATTATTTCATTATCATTATGAACAACTTTAAAACACTGTAGTTTGCCTATTTTCCATGGCAAAAGTAACCCGTGTTGGTGGTAGAGGCACAACTCGTAGAAAGACTGACACTAGTAAGAAATCAACCTTTTCTGGAGATTCTTACAAAGAATATCAGGAGACCAAAAAGAAAGCTGCAGGAAATCGTAGCGTTTCAACAGGTCGCGGTACGGGAAAAAGAAAATTATCATCAACTCCAACGACAAAAAAAGTATCTACCAAAGGCAGAACACGTACAACTGGTAGAGGTACTGGTAGTAGAAAGACAAAAAGTTAATCCCCTTAACTTATTCTCTTTTATTCATCTACTGGTATTTTATTAATTTAGGAAATTCTGAATTTTTTCCTTTAATTTCTGATTAATAATCTTGCCAGATGCTTTTCCTCTAACCTCTTTCATCGCTATTCCCATTATACCACTTAATGCACGCATTTGTTCTTGTTTTATTTTATCGGTATTATCTTGAATTATTTTATCTAGGATAATATCTAATTCATTTTCAGTCAATTGAGTTATAGATGCATTTTCTAATGCTTGTAAGACAGTACTTACTTTCTTAGACATTATTTGTTCAAAAATTATTTGAATTGATTCTTTGTTTATTTTTTCTTGTCCTAATAATTCAAATGTCATCATTATTTGTTCATCATTCAATAAGCTAGAATCTAATCCACTTCTCTCTAAATTAGTTATAGTTGAACACAGAACGGATACGACAAAATTTGGTGAATTTTGTTTTTTAGAACATATTTTTTCAAAAATCTCAAAATATTCTGAATCAAAAATTTGTTCTGCAAGCTGATAATTAATTTCATATTTTTCCTCTAATTCTTTGATTGATTCTTCCCATGGTTTTGGTATATTGGATCTTACTTGCACAAGTTCTTCATTTGTTACTTTCACTGTAGGTATGTCAGTTTCTGGATACATTCTAGATGCACCTGGTCTAGGTCTTAGAAATATGGTATCTCCATTTTGAGTAGCGGCTCGAGTTTCAGCAGGTGGTCCATTCTTTGCAAGCTCAATTCTATTAATTATAGAATCAATTGCAAATCCTACTGAAATTTTTTCACCAGCAATAATTAAAAATGCATCATCATTTTGAATATCTAATTTTTCAGTAACTCGTTTGATATCTATGTCTTCAATTCCATAATTTGGTAATTCATCTGAATGAAAAACACCACCAATACCAAAAAATCTCACTAATTGTCCAATCTCTTTTCCTAATCTCACATCTGAATATGGCTCGAAACCAAATATTCCTTTCAATTTTTTAATTTTTATTCCAAAAATTTTCTCTTGTTTTTCTATTGATTTTTTAATAATCTTTGAATTACACTCTTGCATTACCTCTGTAACATCAAAGACATCTTGTTTTCTATCAATTCCTGTAAATTCCGTCTGATTAATTTTCTCTGAAATTATTTTTAATCCATGTTGCCTTTTTGCTTCAAATTCAATAATTTTTTCTAATTGATCTAATTGCTGAACACCTTTTACTTCAATAACGCCTCCTCCTTCGACAGAAATATTCACATCTTGTCTAATTGTTCCAATTCCTCGCATCACTTTTTTTGTAACTCGTAATAATCTACCTAACGTTAATGCAATATCTTTTACAAATTTTGGATCTCCTTCGACAGGATCTAATGCAATTTCAACTAAAGGAACTCCAAGTCTATCTAAACTAAAAAATCTATGATTTCCTTCATCTTTGATTAATTTTCCCGCATCTTCTTCAAGACAGATTGATTGAACTCCTACTTTCTTACCCTCTACCTCGATATACCCTCCTTGTGCAACAAGCATTGTTCTTTGAAATCCGGTTGTGTTTGAACCATCAATTACTGTTTTTCTCATTACGTGAATTTCTGAAAAAATTTTTGATCCTAATGCAGAACTTATCAAGAGTGCAATATTCTTTGCATCAGTATCTAGTGCATGTGGTGGTTCTTCATCTTCTTCTACTAAACAACTACTTTTCGGGTTTGCATAGTAAACTATAGTTTTTGATTTAGTACTCTCAAAAAGTGCAGCAGGATCTATCTTTCCTAATTCACTTTTTGCTGCTCTTAGTTTTCTTGAAAATTTTATTGAAAACTCTTCCTCTTCTATCGGAGTACAGTCACAAAATAGTTTCTTTTTTGTATCTAATTGTTGATGAATCTCCAAGCCAACTTTTAATCCAATATTTTTAATATCTAATTCTGACATATACGCTCAAAACTCTGATGAATAATTCTCCAACATCATATTTTTTATCTCGTCATCTGAATTAGAATTCCCTAAAACCCACATTGCTTTGACCAAAGCTACTTCTGGAATCATATTTTCTAACGGAATAATTCCCATATCGAGTAAGTCTCTTCCACTTTCATACACTGTCATGCTTACACGTCCATCAATACATTGTGATGTCATTCCAAGAAATATCCCATTTTCTTTTGCTTTTTTAATTGAGTCATACATTGTTCTTCCTACATGTCCTAATCCTGTACCTTCAAAAATTATTCCTCTGTATTCTAATTTTATTAATGATTCAATTATTTCTGGATTGAATCCAGGATGATATTTGATAAGGGCAACTTTTGTATCTAAATTGATTCGTGGATTATACTCATCTTCACTAAAGAATGAATTTTTCATATTTTCTAAAATTTTATCTTCATACACTACAAATGCTGGTTCAGAACCGACTGTTTGAAATGCACTTCTTTTACTTGTATGATTTTTTCTAACTCGTGTTCCTAAATGACATGCTACTGCATCATCACTTTCATTTTGATGCATTACTACAAAAACACCATTAGATTTTGTATTAACTAAAAATTTTGTTGCTAAAATCAAATTTAATGCTGCATCTGATGATGGTCTGTCTGATGATCTTTGTGAACCTACTAACGTAATTGGTTTTTTAAAACCAGATAGTGCAAATGATAAAAATGCAGAACTATAATGCATTGTATCTGTACCGTGTGCAATAATTATTCCTACATAATCTGAATCTGCAATACTATCTAATTTTTTTGCAATCTCTAACCAATGTTCTGGTTGTAAATTTTCTGAATATTCTGAAAACAATACTTCTGCATCGACATTTGCAATTTTTGCAATTTCGGGAACAGCTTCGTATAATTCTGCTGCAGATAATGCAGGAGTAACTGCACCTGTTCTATAATCTACTTTACTTGCAATAGTTCCTCCTGTCGATAAAAGTAATATTTTTGGTAATTCTTCATTTTTTTCAACGGTTTGTGATTTTTCATTATTTGATTGTCTTTCACCAGTTTTTTCTAATTTCTCAATTTTTTCAAACTCGATTCCAATATTATACCCGCTTTTTAATTTTAGAACAATATGGGATTCATCACCACTTTCGTACCTAGGCATTAAAATTCCAGAATATGTCAATTCCGATGTAATTTTCACTAAATCTCCTACATCGACTTTATTCGCGATTAAGAAATCATGGATTTTACCTTTGTATCCTTTTAGTTCTGACATTTATGAAAATTAGATGGTATGTATTTTATTAAAACTACCTGTAGTATGATGCAACTAGTTTATCGTTCATCTTGAGATCTTTCTGTTCTCTTACTTTTCTAACTGCTTCTTCAAAGTGTTTCATTGTGACTTTGGCGTCTGCTGCTTTCTTTTCAATAGCCTCCACAACTTTCTTTGTTTCTTCATCACTTAGATTCTTGTCTGGAGCTGCATTGTCTAGATGTTCATGAACTACTAGTGAAACTGCAGTGTTTGCTATTGATGCAACATCTGCACTACTCAATCCATCTGTTAATTCGGCAAGTTTCTCAAAGTCAATTTTATCTGGACCATTTTGATCTGCAAGTGGTATGTCTTTTGAATGAATTTCTATTACCATTTTTCTACTATCTTTATCTGGTAATGGAATCTGAATAATTTTATCAAATCTTCCTGGTCTGAGCAATGCTGGATCAATCATGTCTGCTCTGTTAGTTGCAGCAAGTACAACAACTCCGTGCATGTTTTCCATTCCATCCAATTCTGTTAATAATTGACTTACAACTCTTTCAGTTACTGCAGTTTCACCACCAGCTCCTCTAATTGGTGCAATTGAATCAATTTCATCAAAGAAAATAACACATGGAGCTGATTGTCTTGCTCGTTTGAATATTTCCCTAATTCCTCTTTCAGATTCCCCTACCCATTTTGATAGTAATTCTGGTCCTCTAACTGAGACAAAGTTTGCTTCACTTTCGGTTGCAACAGCTTTTGCCATCAATGTTTTACCTGTTCCGCTAGGTCCGTGCAACAAAATTCCTCTAGGCATCTTATGCCCTAATTTATCATAAAGACCAGGATATTTCATTGGCCATTCAACTGCTTCCATTAATTCTTTTTTAACTTCTCCAAGACCGCCTATCTCTTCCCATGATACATCAGGATTCTCAATGAATACTTCTCTCATTCCTGAAGGTGTTACTTCTACTAGAGCCTTTTTGAAATCATCTGCGTTTACAATTAATTTATCTAATGTCTCTGGTGGGATTTTTTCTTCTTCCAAATTCAATTCTGGAAGTAATCTTCTGAGGCATTTCATTGCTGCTTCTTTACATAGATACTCTAAATCTGCACCAACATAGCCGTGACTTACTGCAGAAATCTTTTCAATGTTTACTGGATATTCTTGATCGTCTGCAGCCAAAGGCATGTTCCGTGTATGAATTTGCAAAATCTCTTGTCTACCTTTTTTATCTGGAACTTTAATTTCAATTTCTCTGTCAAATCTTCCCGGTCTTCTCAATGCAGGATCAATTGCGTTTGGTCTGTTGGTTGCAGAGATTACAATTACTTTTCCTCTAGCTTCTAGTCCATCCATTAATGATAACATTTGAGATACAACTCTTCTTTCTACTTCACCTGTTACTTCCTCTCTCTTTGGTGCAATTGAATCAATTTCATCCACGAAAATAATTGATGGTGCTTTCTCTCTTGCCTCTTTGAAAATTTCTCTTAGACGAGCTTCACTTTCTCCATAAAATTTACTCATAATTTCTGGTCCAGAAATACTAATGAAATGTGCATTACTTTCGTTTGCAACTGCTTTTGCTAAAAGTGTCTTACCAGTTCCTGGAGGACCATAAAGCAAAACACCTTTTGGTGCTTCAATTCCTAATTTCTCAAATATTTCTGGATGTCTTAATGGTAATTCAATCATTTCACGAACTTTCTTTATCTCTCCTCTAATTCCACCAATGTCTTCGTATGTCACTTGAGGAACTCCTCTTAATGTCTCACCTTTCTCGGCGATATGGAATGTTGTTTTTTGTGTAACTAGAACTGCGTCTGCAGCAGGTGTAACTCCTATCACTTGGAATGTTAGTCTTCCTCCAAAGTATGGAACCATTACATTATCTCCTTTAATCAAAGGTACACTTTCTAATGCATCTGCTAAATATCTCTCATCGATTGGTGGTATTGCTTCTAATGGTGCAACTACCACTTTTTCTGCTGGAACGGCTTTAATCTTTTTTACAGTAATTGTGTCTCCAATTGCAATTCCAGAATTATTTCTTCCTAAACCATCAATTCTGATAATTCCTTTACCTTCATCTGAAGGATACAAAGGTAAACATTTTGCAACGGTACGTCTTTTTCCTTTTAATTCAATAACATCCCCAGTTGATGCGTTCAGGGTGTCCATAGAATCATAATCGATTCTTGCTACTCCTCTTCCAACATCTCTAGTATATGCTTCTAGAACTTTTAGGGAAAGACCATTTTCGCTCATATCTATACACTCTTCATTCTTTTTTTATATATTTAGCGTATTATTCTATTGATCGACTCAAAACTGATCACAAGCTTAAAATCATGATTCTAGTCACAATCGTTTACTATGGGTAAAAGACCAGGTGTTCGTAGACGTGGACGTGGAGGCATGCAATTCAGAGCAGCAGCTACTCAAAAACTAAAACCTGCCAAATATCCAAGTTTTTCACTAGATGAGGAACGTCGAGGCGAGATTATTGATCTAGTTCATGAATCTGGACGTGATGTGCCTCTATCAAAGGTGAGATTTGAAGATGGTTCGATCTCATTCATTCCTGCACCTTTAGGAACTAGAGTTGGTCAAAGAATCAATTTTGGTCTAAATTCTGAAATTATTGATGGTAACGTAATTAGTATTCAAAACATCCCTGATGGCACAATTGTTTGTAATGTAGAGCAGCAATTTGGAGACGGTGGTGCTCTAATGAAATCAGCAGGTGCTGATGCAACAGTATTTTCTCATGCAGATGATGGAGTAATTTTGAAATTAGCATCTGGTAAATTCAAAAAATTAAATCCAAAAAACAGAGCAATGATTGGAACTCTAGCAGGTGGTGGAGTTGAAGATAGACCATTAATGCGTGCTGGAGTTAAAATGATGCGTTTTAAATCAAAAGGTAAGAAATATCCAATTGTCAGAGGTGTTGCTCAAGCAGCATATGTACATCCTCACGGTGGTGGACGTCACCAACACGTTGGACAATCATCAACAGTATCTCGTAATGCACCTCCAGGTGCTAAAGTTGGAAGCATTGCTGCAAAGAAAACTGGTAGAGCAAGAATTAAGGAAAGAAAACAATCTATCAAATAATAGATTAACAATCCATCTTTTAGAATGATTCAAAAAAGAATTCATATTTTTGTTACTGGCAGAGTACAAGGTGTATTTTTCAGACAATCTACCAGAGTCATGGCAATTAAAAATAATGTGAACGGTTGGATTCGTAATCTTGATGATGGACGAGTTGAAATTATTGCAGAAGGTGAAAAGCAAAATATTGAAAGTCTTACGCAATGGTGCAAAACTGGACCTGCAAATTCTCGCGTTGATGAGTTTGAATTATTTGAAGAAAATTATACTGGTGAGTTTGAAAACTTTGAAGTTAGATATTAGCGAATTGTTGTAAATGCATCTTTTAGTGTAGCTTCTATTTTTGTTAATTCTTCTTCTGGTGTAATCTCTAAAATTGTAGATTCTGCTTTTCGTTCTTTTTGAATTTTAATTATGATTGAAGATTGAGTTGGTTCCATATCTGCAAACCATCTGAAAGCCATGGTTTTACAAAAAACTACTCTATGCATTCTAATATCTTCTATCACTTTTTCATCAAGTGACATACAATATGTTCGTAATTTATCAAATAATGGCTTTACAGGTTCAGGAATTTGTCTCTGAAAATCTGCGTAAGTTCTTCCAGTTCCAACTCCGATAAAATTTTCCATATTCCATCTCCTTTGATTCACAATTTAATGTAGTAGTTCTGCTGGCTCCAGTCTAGGCTGATAGTCCCATTTCGAGGCATACAAGATCCCCCACGTAGACGAGGAAGCGTGGATGCTCCACCTTAGGATTGCTCCCTCCCGGACCTCATCCATTTCGATGGTTCGGTCTTAGGAAAAATCCCTTCGGATTATCCTTGTCCTGCAACCACCCGCCTCGGCGTGAATTCATTTCCGCACACCAAGCGGGAGTTACCTGCCTAGAGATTTACCCAGCAGTTGCTGATCTCTGCATATAGCCGGTTTCAGAATAGGGCACGGCTGGCACCCTGATCCTCCCTACTACGTTTTAGATAGAATAGAATGTTATATTTGAATTAGGATCGTTGTTTCTTCAAGTCTGTAACCATATTACACACGGCACAAATCTTCCCTGTACATTGATTTCCACAATTTGTACAAACTCGTTTTTCTTTGAAACTTGAATCTTTCATAACTTCTGAGATTTTGATTATCGAGCGATACATGTTATTTTTAATTCCACTATGTTGATCTTCAAGAGAATTTAGAAATTCCCGAATCTCTGTTCTAATACCTTCATTCATGTGAGGACACGGTTCTGTTTGAAATGGTAGTTTATTGGTAAATGCATAAAATACTATTTCTGATTCATAAATCTCTGCAAGTGGTTTTATCTTTCTAATTTGTTTTGAATCACTTCCTGGACTCATCCAACCAATTTTATTTGAATCCCCAGATAGTGTGTTTATCAAAAATGTCTGCAATGAATCATCTAAATTATGACCTGTAGCAATTACATTTGCTCCTAATTCTTCTGCAGCATGATCTAACGCTCTTCTTCTAAAAATACCACAAATTGAACAAGATGTGGTTTTCTCTTCATCTCTTAGTTCTAATGATTCTGATAATGTAACATCGTACAGTTCTTTGTATGAATATGTCTTAAACTCAACGTCTAATTTTGAGCAGAAACTTTTGACTATTTCTAGGGCTTCGTCTCTATAACCTGGAATTCCTTCATCAATTGTTACTGCAATAATTCGAAAATTATGTGTCTCTGACATTTTTTTTAAAATACTTAGTAATACTAGAGAATCTTTTCCACCTGAGACTCCAACAACAACAAGTTCGTCATTTTTTATCATTTTATATTTTGAAATGGTTTTTGCAGCCTTTCTCAAAATAGAATTTGAAAAGCATTCGGAGCAAAGACTTTCTCCACTATACTTTCTATTGTATACGGCAGTGTTTTCACATTTCTGGCATTGCATGATTTGGAGAATCTATTTGAGTTTAATATCTGATTCTTTAGATTGTAAACCAACCTGATTTGGCATAAGATAATCCAATATTGAGACCAAATGTAATGAATGTGAATGCATAAACTGCTATCATTGTTCCATTAACGGCTTTTTCTGAAATTTTCCCCTCAATTATAGTATGAATGAATTTTCCGCCATCCAAGATTGGTAATGGTAACATGTTGATTATTCCAATGAAAAATGAAATCATCCACAACCATAGTAAGAACATAGAAAATTGAAATCCCATAGGAGTATCCAAACCCCAATCAATAATGTTGTAAATTGGTTGAGGAGGTTGATCATTTCTCATTATTCCTATTAATCCTCTCTCAGGATCATCAGGTGATGCCATTATTGTAACTGGAATTACAATTTCACTTCCATCTCTTACTACTGTAACATTGACTGTATCCCCGGGCTGTACTGGATTTTTCTGTAAATCCATTGCCGACGCTATGTTAACATCGTTAATTCCTATGATGACGTCATTTTCTTGAATACCTGCTTGTTGTGCTCCTCCACCATCAATTAATGAAAGTACTAAAACCCCATCTTCTGCTTCTTCATAAAATGAACTCAAAAATGGTTCTGGTACGACCATTGCAAACATTGGATTTGTAAATAATATTGCTCCTAGTGCAAAAGCAAAAATCACATTTGATGTTGGACCTGCACCAATCAAACGTAGTCTTGAAATCTTTTTTGCTTTACTAAATTGTTCTTCATCTGGTTCTACAAAACCTGCAAACATTGCAATGAATATGGCAAATCCACCTGTTTTAATGCCAATTTTTTCCATAACTCCAACAATTCCATGTGCTCCTTCATGAATTACTAGAACAATTGGAATTGAAAGTAAAAAGTACATGATAGCCGAACCAGAAGTTAATGTGACTCCTGGAATTAGTACTGTTAATTCTGCAAATTCTGTTGGTTGAACAAAGTAGTTTGTAATATTTGAAAACAAAAACCAAAATGCAAATCCCATCATCAAAAATCCTGCAATTACACTGACATCTGCAAAAACCCGAATTCCTCTCCTCGTTCTTCCTAATACACGAATTAATGCATCTTGAACTTTGTAATTTTTGTAAGTTAGACTATATGGTTTAATCGTAAATCCATATTTTTCTAATTTTAGACCTTTAGCTACTGCAAAAATTACAACCCATGCTATGAGTACGTAAATGATTGCATTGTCTGTTAAAATATCAAGTTCCAATTAAGAAAATTTTTTAGTCTCGGCAATTTATCGTTTCCTATGAAACCTATCATAATTGTCTCTACGTTCCCTAACAAGACTGTCACAAAAAAGGTTGCAAATCAATTGGTAAAAAAGAAACTTGCCGCATGTGTAAACATTACAAAAATTGATTCTGTTTATTCATGGAAAGGAAAGATACAAAATGACTCAGAATATTTGGTATTTTTTAAAACTACAATCAAAAACAAAAAAAATCTAAAAAATGAAATAAAAAAACTTCATCCATATGATGTACCAGAAATCGCTGAAATTAATGTAAATTCTATGAATAAGCCATATCTTGATTGGTTGATAGATTCTACTCTCTAGTATTCTAGTGGAAATCTCAACAATGAGATAATTCCACCTAAACCTGAAACTCTCAATCCTGCATCAATAGTACTATCTACGCTAAAAATTTCTCCACCTTTAGATTCTACATCATTTAAGAAATCTACAATCTCTTGTTCATCAGAATCTTGAATGGCTTTTTCTGAAAATACTAAAGATTCTATTGCGCCTGCATCGTTTGCTTTTTTTGTCTCATCAATTCCCATAGAGAACTTCTTACTTTGCTTATTTGCAAGAAACATCACCTCGTCAATTATTTGTGATACCTTGGCAAGTTTGGTGTCTGCCATCACTTCTTTCATTGCATCTGATTTTGTAAATATGTGAATTCCATCTTCTCCTCCTGAATCAATTCCTTCTATTATCTTGAATTGACATTTGTCTGCAAGTGGTTTTTTTGATACATAATTGTAAAATTTCTTTTTTGTTTCTCCTGGACCAAAAATGATTACTAGATTATCTTTTTCAACAACTGAACTAATTGCACCAATTACTCCATCAAAAAATGTTTCAATTTTAAAATTAGATTTGTATCTTTTTCCACTAGAACCGGAATAAAGATTTGGTAAAAGATGTAGATGTGTTCCTTTTAATCTTCCAATTCCACAGTCACCTGTATCTATTGCAATTAGAATAAATTTTGTTTTCTTTCCTTTTGCTTTTGCAAGTTTTTTCTCAACACTACTCCATTTTTTCTTTACTAGATTGAATCCTTCATCTATTTTTATTGTAAAAGAATGATGTGTGCCATGTGGAACTGATTCATTATTTGATTCTAAAATTGTACCTCCAACTCTAATTCTATCTAACACATTATCAAGTGAAATTTTTTCTACATTTATTGCAAGTCGTACATGAACTCTTTCTCCTTTATCTGGTCTTGCATATTCTTTATCTTGTTTTATTACTCTAGTTGTTTCACCCACAATTTTATCATCAGTTTTTAATATTCTTCTAATTGTTAGTAAATCGTCAGAATCTTCAGGCATTAATGAAATTGTATTCTCATCAAGAGTCTTTGTAATCATAATTTTTTATAAAATCTCTGAAAGATAACTAGTTTGATTCTTCTTGTTTCTTTTTAACATACTTTTCAACCCATTCGAGAGTTATGACTCCGCCTTCTGCCAAATTAACTAATGAGTTTGATGATGCTTCACCTGTTACCTTACCAGTATTTTTTCTAGTTTGTCTCCATTTTAGACTGGTGTTTCCACTCTTTGATGAATAAATAACTCCTAAGACATCTTTAGCGTTGACAAATGTTATCTCTCTGATTTTTTTCAATGTTACTTTGTCTGCTGCTTCCACATAGATTGAACCTAAACTATCTTCTCTCTCAGCAAAAACTTCTGGGTCCTCAAGATAACTTCTTGGTGCAAATGAACTGCATGTACTAGCTATGATGAATCTTCGAAAACTTTCTAATGATGAAGGTGCATCTATCTCGACCATTTTTTTTCAATAAATGTATCTCACTTATCAAGCTTATTGAAAGATTCAAGTATGATTATCTGAAATTTTTACTGCAGACTGTGATGTACGCTATCCTATGACTTGATGATTAGGATCTTGAGTTCTGAGTCTGCAACTTAGAATTTTTATGCCATAATTTCCTGTATAAATTGTGAAGTCATTAACTGACTATCTTACATTCAAGACAAAAACAAGACGAGCATTTGTTAACATTACACCTCATATAGAAAAGTTGGTTGCCAAAAGTGGTGTCAAAGAAGGACTTTGTTTAGTTAATGCAATGCACATCACTGCTAGTGTTTTCATTAATGATAACGAAAGTGGCTTGCATCATGATTATGAAAAATGGTTAGAGGAATTAGCACCTCATGAACCAATTGATCATTATCGTCATAATGATACTGGAGAAGATAATGCTGATGCACATCTAAAAAGACAAGTAATGGGAAGAGAAGTGGTAGTTGCTATCACTAATGGTCAATTAGATTTTGGACCATGGGAAACTATCTTTTATGGTGAATTTGATGGTAAACGAAACAAAAGAGTTCTAGTAAAAATTATTGGTGAATAAATTATCCAAAGTCAGTATCACGTTTCTGTGATCCTTCTGTATTTGCTCTTGCAGATTCACGCCATTCATTATCGTGATTTTGTCTACCATGATTGCAATTTACACAACCCATGATTTTTCCATCAGAGTTTTTCACATATTCTTCGCATCCACAAAAACAAGCCATACTCTTATCAAATTTTCATAGTATATCTTCTTTTACTCTTCTTTTCCTCTAGTCGTTTTACAACATTCTCCCATTGGAATTTCACGACCTCGAGGACTTTTACTAGGACATTTTAACATAATACACAATGCATCTGTAAATTGTTTATTCATGTGGTGTTCTATTCCACACACCATCTCTTCATCAATTTCAATTTTTAAAGCGCTGTCCATTAATACTTCCAGTAAACGACTATTACGAATCATAGATGATGCAACTTTCTCGCCACTTTCTTTCAATGAAACTCCTGCTTTGTTGTATGTGACCAAATCTCTTTCTGCTAATTTTTTTAACATCTGTACGACGCTTGGTTGACGAACATTCAGTCTTTTTGCAATGGTACTGATTTTGACATCATCTCCTTTTTCTCTAATATGCCAAACTGCTTTTAGATACATCTCTGTATGTTCAGCTTCTGCAGTTCCTACAAACAGAACTTCTTCATCCATTGCATCCATGAACTATCTTATTTGTTTAATCTAATAAATTTTCAACAATCTAAACAATTGAAACTATGGTTTTTTAGCATCTTTTAACAAGAAATCAAAATATTCTCTTGCAAATCCTGCTAATCCTGCATGATCTGCCCAAATTGCTACTATTTCGGATGAAGTAGAGCTACTAATCTCAGGACCTAGCAAAATAACGACATACCTCTTATCTGAAATAATACCTCCTCCAAATAATCCTCCTTTTACTTTAACATCTGCAACTCGAGAAATTGCTTTAATAGATTCTTTATCAAATTCATCTGAAATAAGAATTGTAATTTTTATTCCCTTATCGTGTAATTGCCTAAGTTTCGGAAGTGCTTGCTTAACAATCATTTCTCCTGCTTGAGGAACTGCAATCATTACTTCTTCTCTACAATGCTCAACCATTTCCATAATTTTTGAAACAATATTCATAGCACCAGAAATAAACCAAATATCTGGTTTTTCACTTGTTCCAGTTTTTTCATAGAGAGGAATTAATTCTGATAAAATGACATTTTTGTTCTCTGAAAATATGGCGTCTGCATTTTGTTTTGAAGTTTCTAATGCATTTGATGGAGCCTTTGCAAAGTATTTTGTTGGTCTTGAATCATCTGACCCAATCCATCCTTTTTCTTCCAGCGTTCCCAAAATCTCATAAATTTTTGAATAGGGAACTCCTGAGTTTTGGCTGATTTCTGATGCATTACTTTCTCCATCTTTGATTAGGGTTGTATAAGATCGAATTTCGTAGCTAGTTAATCCAACCTTCTCTAGTGACTTCTTTGTCTTATCCGAAATGCTCACGAACAGAATTACCAAATTCGCTATTTAAATTGACTATGATCGTTCCCTCATTCATCCGGTGGTTAGTAGGAGTTGCATTATATACTCATTTTCAAGAGATTAGTTAATGGCTCTAATTCAGATATCTAATCAGTCATCAAAGACTCAAGGTAAGAAATCCACTATTAGATTTACCCAAAGTATTTGCCCTGATTGTAACATGATTTTAGATGCTGAAGTTTTTGAAAGAGAAGGCAAAGTCTTCATGTCCAAAGTTTGTCCAACACACGGTGAAACTGAAGAACTTTATTTTGGTTCTTATGATATGTATAAAAAATTCAGTACATACTGGGTTGATGGAAAAGGTGCACATGCTCCAAATGTAATTATGGAAGACAAGTGTTCTTGTCCAAACAATTGTGGATTATGTTCAAACCACTTATCACACAGCGGATTGGCAAACATGATTGTTACAAACAGATGTGATCTTACTTGTTGGTATTGTTTCTTCTATGTTAAGAAAGGACTAGAAGGTGCTTACATGTATGAACCAAATCATGATCAAGTAAGAGGAATGATGAAAACATTAAGATCAGAAAGACCAATTCCAGGAAACTCTATGCAGATTACTGGTGGTGAACCAATGTTAAGAGAAGATATTTCAGATTTAATCAAAATTATGAAAGAAGAAGGTGTTGAACATATTCAAATGAATACAAACGGAATCAGACACGCAATGGATCCAGAAGCAGGACGCGAAGTAAGGATGGCAGGTTGTAATAATTTGTATCTCAGCTTTGACGGTGTAACTGCAAGAACAAACCCAAAGAATCACTGGGAAATTCCATATGCATTAGATACTTGTAGAAAAACTGGAACAACTGTAGTCTTTGTTCCAACCGTTATCAAATCAATTAATGATCATGAACTAGGAGGAATTATCAGATATGCACAAAAGAACCTAGACGTTGTACATGCAGTAAACTTCCAACCAGTATCACTAACTGGAAGAATGGGAAAATCAGAACGTGAAAAATATAGAATCACAGTACCTGATTGTATCCAAAGAATTGAAGAACAAACAGAAGGTCAAGTAACTGTTGACGATTGGTATCCAGTTCCAAGTTGTATGCCATTAACAAACGTCATTGAAGCATTCTCAAGTAAACCAAAATACGAATTATCTATTCACTTTGCATGTGGAGCAGGAGCTTATGTATTCCAAGATGCAGACACAAAGAAACTTGTCCCAATGACAAGATTCTGTGATATTCAAGGTATGTTAGAATTATTTGAAGACAAAGCAGAACAAATCCGCTCTGGTGCAAACAAATACTTTACAATGCTTGAAGTCGTAAGAAAACTAAAAGGATTCATCAATAAAGAAAACCAACCAGCCGGATTAGATCTGGCTAAAATGTTTGGAAATATCTTAATGAAGAGATCATTTGAAGCCGTAGGTTCATGGCACGTCAAAGGTCTATTCTTAGGAATGATGCACTTCCAAGACAAATACAATGAAGATTTAGAAAGATTACAAAGATGTGATATTCACTATGTTACTCCAGACCTTAGAATTATTCCATTCTGTGCATTCAATGTAATTCCAGAATGGTATAGAGACAGAATCCAAAAGAAATACTCTATCACTGTTGAGGAATGGGAACAACGTGAAGGTGTAAAACTCGAAGACGGTCTTTACAGAGGTCTTATGAGAAGAGGCGCAGGTGACGAACTTGCAGCAGGTTGTGCAAAAAGTGAGATGTTCCATCAAGCAGAACAAGCAATGGGCTCTCAATAATTAATTTTTAAAATTATTCTAAAATTTTAACTAAATCTTTACCAGATAAAATTTTTACATCATCTTGTGATGTGAGGAATTCTAAAATTTTTTCATACATTCTCCCACCTTTCATTTTTAAAACATTATCATGCCAAATAACGCTGATGACATTCACATCTGAAAAATTTCTACCAATGTCTATCGTTTTTTTAAATTCTGGAATAATTCCTTCTTCTTTAATTCCCATATGTGTAAACAAATATGCATCCATTAGTGTAACAGGAAATTCTATCAATCCATCAATTTTTGAATACCCCATCTCTTTTTCATCAATTTTGTCTTTTGAATGTCTGAGAGATCCATCATACAAAAACCCTAATTCATTTAATTTTTTTGGTAATTCAGAATTATAATTTAGAAAATGAACTCTATTTCCAATAATTGGTTTTCGTGTTAAAGATTCTAATTTTTCTTGTTCTTGTTTAATTTTTTCAATATCTTCTACTGATTTAGGATCTGTATGTAATCCTATTTCCCAATTACCTTTTTGCAGTGTTTGAATATCATCTTCATAATCGTCAACGTTTCCATTTTCATATAATGTTCTAAAGAAAAATGTAGAACGAATTCCAAATTTTTCCTCTAGTTCAATATATTCTGGAATATTACGATACAATTCTACAGGTTTAGTTTTGCTAAATATTTTTGGATCAAATCTGTCTTTTCTTGCTTGTATATGTTGTATACTGGGACCTTGTCTTCTCCAATCTACATCATGACTCAAGAAAATATATTGCATTTGATTCCTAAATCATATCGCCGATTTCAGAACTTGATTGTGGTAATTTTTTTGATGAATTTTCTGCATAAACTTCTTTATCATTAACATCTTTTGTGATTAATGTTCCTGCACCGATAATACATTCTTCTCCAATTTTTACCCGTTGATTAATTGTTGCACTAAGACCGATAAACGAATTAGCTCCAATTGTAATATGGCCACCTAACGTAATGTTGGAAGTTAAAAAACAATTATTTTCGATCACAGTATTGTGACTAATTAGATTATTACTTCCTATCAACACATTATCTCCAATTTTTACAAATGGTTGAATAATATTTTCTGCAAGAATGAAACAATTTTCTCCTATCTCAAATTCATCCCAAATTTTAGTTGATGGATGAACAAAACTGTATAATTCATAACCTTTACTTTTTGCTTCATCAAAAAATTTTGTGCGTTTCTTATTCATTTCAGAATAAGCCAAAGCAATGAACATCAAAAATTCTCCTGGAGGATATTTTTCTTCAATATTCTCAAATGGTACTACTGGTAATCCTAATAATTCATTATATTCTATATTTGACTCATTTGCAGAAAATGCTACAACTTCATCATCATTATCTTTTAGATAATAAAAAATTCTTTGAGCAAGTTCCCCAGTCCCAAATATTACAATTTTTTGCATTTGAAATATTTCTTTGATTATGTTATTTAAGCCGTATTCATCATACATACTGAAAATAATTGCAAATTAATCCAAGACCTTAAAAACTCATTTACTAAGAAATTTCAAAATGAAATTCTTATTCATATCTCCCAGATTTTCTGGAGGAATAGGTGGGCACGCTGCAATGCTTGCTGAGAAATTATCTCAAAGCGGTCATTACGTAAAGAAAATGGAAACAACTCATATTCCAATAAAAAATTTTAAAAATCCTAGCTTTGCAGTATTAAGCAGCATAAAGAGTTTAGTTGATAGAAATTCATATGATATTGTACATGCATTCAATATTCCTTCTGCATATGCAATGAAATATGCTAAAGCAAAGAAAAAAGTTTTATCAGTTCATGGCGTGTTTAGTGAACAAGTAGATTCACTACATTCAAAATCAGTTTCATCAATTGCAAAATCTGCTGAATCACAAATTTTACAATGGCCTGATAAATTAACTACTGATTCAAAAGCAACACAAAAACTTTACAAAGATAAGTCAAAAATTAATTTTGAATATTTACCTTCTCCATTGGATACCCGTATGTTTGAAAAAATTGGTTCTGTTGAAAAAATTAAAAATCAAATAGCATATGTTGGACGTAATAGTCACGAGAAAGGAATTGATATTCTAAAAGCAGCAGAATCTCAAATTGATGGAAATATTGTTTATTGCACTGATCGTTCTTGGGAAGATGCAATGCGTATAATCAAATCGTCTAGTATAGTTGTAGTCCCATCTAGAATGGAAAGTTTACCAACCACTGTCAAAGAAGCATTTTTTCTTAATGTTCCTGTAATAGGAACTGATGTTGGGGGTATTCCAGAATTAATTACTAACAATGAAACAGGAATTTTAGTTCCTTCCGAAAATCCAGGGAAATTAGCTGATGCAATTAATGAGTTATTATCTGATAAAGAAAAAGCACAAAAACTAGCCACAAATGGAAATACTTTTGTAAAAAATAATATGACTTGGGACGTTGTACTGCCAAAATATATTCAGTTTTATGAAAATTTGTTAAAGAATTAACCAATTACTTTGTTTACACACTCACAAATTTCCAATGCTTGTTCATCTGTAAGTTGTGGATATGATGGAAGTGATAAAATTAGTTTTGAAAATTTCTCACTATTAGGTAATGAATTCTTATAAGATTTGTATATGGGTTGTTGGTGTATTGGTGTTTCATAATAAATAGCAGAGCCTATATCATTATCTGCTAATTCCTTACGTATTTCATCTCTTTTTTCATGTTTTAGTACGATTTGATGATATACTGACTTTCCATCTTTATTTTCAGGTAAAATACAATCTTGTGACAAATTTTTTCTATAAATGGAAACAATTTCTCTTCTTCGTGCAGTTTTCTCATCCAGATGTTTCAACTGAACTCTACCAATAGCAGCATTTACTGTATTCAATCTCATCGTAAATCCAAGTTTATCAAATTCATTTTTTGTTTTTCTTCCATTATCTCTAATTGATTTAATTTTCAATACAATTTCTTCATTATCTGTTGTAGTCATTCCTCCATCTCCTCCAACCGTCATATTTTTTGTTGGATAAAATGAGAAACATCCCACATCACCTAAACTGCCGACCTTTTTTCCTTTGTATTCTGCACCATGTGCTTGACATGCATCTTCGATAATTGGAATTTTTTGTTCTTCTGCAAATAATCTAACTGAATCAAAATTACATGGATTGCCGTAAATATGAACCGGAATAATTGCATTCACATTTTTCTTACTATTTGACAGATCAATACTGCCATCATTTGTATCAATATCTGTAAGAATTGGTTTTGCATTTGTCATTCTGATACAATTTGCTGAAGCAATGAATGAATTTGTTGGAGTTATGACCTCATTCGATTCTCTTATTCCTAATGCCATCAATGAAATTTGTAATGCACCATTTCCAGAACTAACTGATGCTGCATATCTTGTACCAGTATATTTTGCAAATTCTTCTTCAAATTTAGAGACACTTTCTCCACCTACAAATGATTCATTTCGTAATGCATGGATTGCAGCTTCTTCCATCTCATCTGTAAATTCTTGAACAAAAAATGGTATTCTCATAAAATTTGTAATCTAAGCCAGTTTATTATGTTTAGTTAGAATTTATACATAATTACTCTCTGATATTTTCTTAATCTGTTCCTTGTTCCAAAAATTCTAATAATGATCTCACATCATAAACATGTCCATCATTTTCTTCTAAATCATGTGTAACGATAGTTAGATTTTGTTCTTTGTCATGAAGTGAATATGCATTTTTAATTTTTGTTGCAGAATATAGTGAATTTGCTTCATAACCAAACATTGAATCCTCATTTAAGCCCCATGACAAATATAATGATTTTGGAGCTATGGATGAAATCAAATCTGAATCATCATAATATTGTAAAATTTTTGGTGTGATGGCAGTTCCAGATGTTAAATATGTACTTTGTAAACCACTTGCTATTGCAATATTTTTGATATCATTATCTAAAATTGATAAATATTGTGCAATATCTCCTCCAAGAGATAAACCAACAACAGAAATGTTTTCATCATCAACATACTCTGCTTCTTTCATTATCTGCAAAACTTGCAATGCATCTAATGTTTGTAAAGTTTTAAGATTATATCCTAAGTTATGCAGATGTCTATCTAATATTTTTCCTGAACAATAAATATCTGGTTCTTTACAATTAAAACCTGGATCAATTTTTCTTTCACCCCATCCTCTGTTTTCTATAACATAAACTATGTAACCCATTTCAGTAATTTTTTCTCCTATGCCACTTTGAAAATAATATTTTGATAATTCACTTGGACTATTCATTACATCTGCACTTCCTTGATTTCCACTGGCTGGTATTATCAATACTGCTGGAATGCAAATTTCCTTTTGGCAAGGTGTTATGTTTTTGGCATTTTTAGGATATAATTCATAAAAAATTATTTTATCATCATCTATTGCATTAGTACTGTATTTTTTTATATTATATTCGTCCTTCTCATATTCTGAAATATTAAAAATTTTATAATCAGTATAATCTAAAATTTCAGGAAATTCGTATAATTCCAAAAATTTCATTTGAATCTCATTTTTCCATGAGGTAAAATCACTTTTATCTTTAACATTCTTGTCAAAACTCAACTGCAAATTATCATTGTAATCATATACCTCTGGAAAACTTGGTAATTTCAAATACGACATTTCATCTTTAGAAATTATTTTCTGTGAAATCTCCTCCATAGAATATTTTTCAAAATATGATGAAAAAAGAATAAAATTTCCTAAAATTGATACAAATAAGAAAACTGTTAAAATAACTAATAATCTATTCAATTTCTTTCCAACTGTTTTGAGAAATTGTATATTCTAGCCATTTTAAAAGATCATTTTTTGGATTCCAATTTAATAATTCTGTTGCAGACTGAATGTTAGCTTGACTCTCATTGATATCTCCATCTATGGCATCTAGATATTCTTCTTTCAAATCTAACTTTGAAAATTCTAATATTTTTTTTGCTAATTTAGATATAGTAATCTTATCTCCTGTTCCAATATTAAAAAATCCTTTATTTACTTGACTATTCATTGCATCAAGATTTGCTTGAGCAACATCTTCTACATGAATAAAATCTCTGCATTGTTCTCCTGTACCAAAAATTTGTGGTGGTAATTCTTTTGATATGTTATGAAGAAATTTTGTTAAGACTCCAGCATATGCTAAATTTTGTCCAATTCCAAATACATTGAAATATCTCAAACCAATAATTTTAGATCCTTTCTCTGTATAGTCTTCTGCTAAAAACTCATCATCTAATTTTGTTTGTCCATATGGGTTTATAGGAACTCGCTCAAAATTTTCTGTAATAGGAATTTTCTTTACATCTCCATACACACTAGAAGAACTTGCAAATACTATTTTTACTCCATAATTTTTTCCTATTTTAAAAATATTTTCTGTACCTTTGACATTCACTTGATTATATTTTTCTCTCTGCTCATAAGATTCCTGAACTACTGTTAGTGCTGCTTGATGAAAAATACCGTCTACATCTTCACAAATTTTTTCTACTTTTTCAAAATCTAAAATATCATCTTGAAAAAATTCAATCTTATTTTCTACATCTATAATATTCTCTTTTTTTCCACTGTGTAAATTATCAATTATTACAACATTATGACCATTTTTAACTAATAATCTTACAATATTACTACCAATGAATCCTGCGCCTCCAGTCACAACATATCTCATAAACATCATAATTTTGGCATATGTTTAAGTATTAAGTAAAATGAAAAACAAAATTAAATAATGAATAACACAAAAAATTAAAATGACTCTAGTTAATCCTGATACAATTAAAACTGCATTGACATTAAGATATTCACAATCTTTTAAATCAGATCTACCAAAATTATCCTGGAAAAATTTTAATCAAAATATGTTTGATAATAATTTATCATCAATTGAAAATCTAATTCAATCTGGTTTCAAAAATGCTGAAAACAAATTAAAAAATAAACCTGTTATTTCGTTAAGCGCTGGTATTGATTCTACATTAATCCTGACCTTATTACGAAAATATTATCCTGAATTATCTGTTGAATCAATCTCTATTTCATTTTCTGATAGTGTAGATGAATCTTCCCAAGCAAAAAAAATTGCAGATAAATTAGATGTGAATCATAATATTCTACATATTGATAATTTCTTTGAAAATTTACCTCAAGCTATTTCAATAATTAAAGAACCATTTTGGGATTTACATTGGTTTGAAGTAGCAAAAAAGGCAAATTCACTTGGAAATATTTTAATTTCTGGTGATGGTGGGGATGAATTATTTGGAGGATACACATTCCGTTATCAAAAATTCTTATCAATAATCTCAAATAAATCCACTATATCTGAAAAAATAAATTGTTACCTGTCTTGCCATGAACGTGATTGGGTTTTAGATCAAGAGGATCTATTTGGGAACAAAATTAATTTTTCTTGGGATTACATTCATTCTATTCTAAAACCATATTTTGATAATTCACTCTCACCAATAGATCAGGTATTTCTAGCTGACTATAACGGAAAATTACTTTTCAACATGTCTCCTATCTACAAAATATTTCATCAACATTTTGGAATTGATTATTTTGCACCATTACTGTCAAGTGATCTAATTGATTTTGCTGGAACAATTCCATCTAATTTAAAATATGATAAAGAAACTAATATTGGTAAAAAACCATTAAGAAAAATTTTAACAGATAACAATATGCTAGAACTTACTATAAGAAAGAAACAAGGATTTTCTGTTAATACTCAAAATTTGTGGAAATCTTCTGCTAAATCAATTTGTCATCATTTCTTAGATGATGCAAGAATTACTAAAGATGGTTGGATAAACAAAGATTGGATTAAGAAGTATATTGATAAACCTGAACTTGAACCTAGAATTATTAATAAATTCTTCGGAATACTGGCATTTGAAATATGGTATAGACTTTTTATTACAAAAGATATGAATGCTAATGAAAAATTAATTTTCTAATTTTTTCATTTATTGTTATATTCGTTCATTATATCTATGAATTTTTTTGAAATAATATCCCATGTAAAATTATCATTAACAAATTTTCTTCCATTGTTACCAATTTCCTTTCGTTTAATTGGATCATTTAGTAACAGTGAAATTTTTTCAATTAACTGTGAAGATTCATCCTTTTCAACCAAGAACCCTGTAACTTCATTCTTCATTAATTCTGGTATTCCGCCAACATTAGTTGCGATTACTGGCTTTCCCATCAATTGTGCTTCTTGCAGTGATAATGGTGACATATCAATTCCTGTAAGCAATGCATAGATATCTATCTCTGATAAGAACTGTCTAATTTTTCTTGGATATTCAAGTTTTCCTAACCATTTAAAATTTTCATATTTTTCTAAAAATGGCAAGACAGTTTTTCTGTATGGTCCATCTCCTACCCAGTAGAACATTATGTTTGGAAATGCTTCTAATATTTTCGGTAAAAGCATTAACTGCTTTGTTTTTTCCCAAATGTTTGCACTTTGTACTAATCCAACACAAGGATGTTTTAATTCCATTCCACTTTCTTGATACCAATTAGAAGGATCAATTCCTTGATAGAGAACATTTGTTTTTTTGTTTGGAAAAAATTTCTCAACTCTCTTTTCTAAATATTCGCAAATAGGCAAAATTGCGGTAGATCTTTTAAAGCAATTAGTTGCAATCCTTTCTTTGTACCAGATCACTCCTCGCATCATTGGAGATTTGTATAATGTTTTTTTTGCCATTTCTGCTTCCGCCCAAAAATCTCCCCTAAGATGAACAAATACTGGAATGTCTAACTTGGTAGAAGCTAATCCAAATTTTGTTTGTCTATCAACAAATATTGCATCTGGCTTAAACTGGGAAACTAAATTATTAAATTTCTTCTTTGTCTCAAACCATTTTGATATCTCTCTACTTGGAAATCCTGAATATACTGTTGTATCTATGACAACTTTGGATTCGACTTTATTCTTTTCAAGATTTTTTGCAAATTCTTTAAGGTGGAAAATCTTTGATGGTGATCCACCTATTAGTAATTTCAATATAATTATCTCAAAAAATTTGTTTATCTATCTTACTTATGATAACCTAATTCTATCACTTGTTTTGATAGAATTATTGATATATATGACTTAGAAAATTACACCATGAAACAGAATTTTTTCTTTAGGCTTTGGTTTTATTTTAGAAATGGTTGGGGAACTTATTTTGCATTCATTTTTGCAGCTATTAACACTCTTACTGTTACGTACTTTTTGGCAATTGATAACTATCCTTTCTTAAATTCACTATTTCCTACATTTCTTCATTATATTGTAATTGTATCTTCAATTGGTGTACCTGTATTAATTGGAATTGGATATTTACATTTCAAAAAAAGTTTGGCTTATTCATCTGAAGCTGATATAGTAACTGAAAATCATCCATATAACTATAGAATCTTACCTGGTTTCAATACAGAAGTAGTTTTTCCACTTTACCTTGTATTAAGTGAAATGATGATTAAATGGTCTAAAGATGAAAAACTCAATGATGATGATGTAGAACAATTAAATGACTTGAAGGATAAAATACAAAAATTACTTAAAGGAGAAATGATTGGTCAACCAAGAAAAAAACTAAATTCAGATTTCTCAGAAAAAGAAAATTAATTATCAATCAGTCTTCTAATCTTTTTAAAATGTAATCTGTTTGCAATTAAATAACCAATTACTCGTAATTTCAATCTAAATGATGATGTACCTTTAACTGCACCTTGATATCTATCATACATTTCATCAAATAATTTATCCCATTGTTTTGCAATCATGTTTGGTTCTGAAAGATTCATAACAAATTCATATTCATCTTTAGCTAATTTTTCTCTGAATATTTTATCTGTAACCACTTTATCAATTATTTCTGCTATGGCCTTAGGATCGTTTGTATGTGGTAAGAATGGTGATGTGATTGTCTCACCATTTACCATGTACATTCGATTCGGATCTGCATAATGTACAACTGGTTTTTTACATAATGCACCAGAACGTTCCACATCAGCTTGAATTCCACTAACTTGTCCTAAAATTGCATCCACCGAAACCATGTTCCTACCTAATTCATCTCTAGGCATTATCGGGACAAATTTAACTTGTTTTGGAGGATTTTCTATCCATTTTTTTGCAATTTTTTCTTCATTAGGGTTACGATTATCATACCATTTTATTTGAATAACCTCGAAATCAGATTGACAAAGATTAAGAGCTTCCCAAATTTTATCTGTACCTTTTTGTAATCCCATTCTAGCGGGACTAAGAAATGTAAATTTTTCTTTTGTTTTATGAATAGGTTCCACATTTGGATTGAATAATGTTGTATCCACAATATATCCTGAAATTCTTACATGGTCTTTTCTATATTTCTTTAAATGTTCTAATAATTCGTCATCAGTTACAACTGCTGCAATGGCATTATCATACGCTTTTTTATAATAACTTCTTTCCCAAGAATTAAAATCATAAATTGGTTTATCTGTAGATAATGGATCATGCATATTCTTTACAAATGGCGGGGATCTAATATCGTGGCCACAATAATATGCAATATAATTTAAATCTGCTAGATATGACATGAGTAATCCTGTCGATGACATAGCAATACAAATATCAAAATCATGTTTTATTTCATTAATTCTTTGTAAATTCTCCTTTACTTTTGAACCCTTAAAAAATTCAACATCTTTTTTCACATCCATTATTTTACTTGGACCATCCCATGGAAAATTGATTAAATGTATATCGGACTGGACAAATTTTTTAAACATAACAATATTGTTTGATAAATCTCCAATTGCAAGCACCTTCAATGCCATGATTTAAGAAATTTTTTAGACATTTTAAGCATTAAGATACTATTGAATGATACCATATGCTTTTATTATTTTAGATATAGTTGATTTAACATCATGAAATTAGAAAAAGAGAGATTATTGGTGATTTCACCCCATGCTGATGATGAAGTATTGGGTTGTTATGGACTGATTAAAAAAATTAAAGATAATGGTGGTGAGGTCTTTGTTCAGATTCTATCTCTAGGGGGCTACAAAAAAATCGAAGGAAATCAAATTAATACAGAAGATTGGCAAGAAGAATTATCTAAAGTTTCAAAAATATTAGAAATTGATGATTATGATGTGGCATTTACCAATGATGAAATCCAACATATAGATACAAAACCACAACAAGAATTAATTGAATATATTGAATCAAAAAGTAAAATATCTATTTCAAAAATTAAACCTACTATAGTTGCAATACCTACTATTTTCTCAACTCATCAAGATCATACATTTGCTTACAAAGTTGCAATTGCAGCGTTAAGACCACATCCACAAAAAGCCACACATATGCCACAACTTGTAATTTCTTATGAATCCCCTGAATATTATTTCTGGTCTGCATATTCTGAATTCGGTAGATTCCAACCAAATTTCTATCTTAATCTGTCAAAGAATGAACTTAGCAAAAAGGCTGAAATTCTAAATATGTATTCTACACAAATGAGAGAAGGTCAACGTGGAGGAGAAAATCTTTTTTCTCTAGCTAGAATACGTGGAAATGAAATTGGTTTAGAATATGCTGAGGGATTTCACATTCATAGATTGTTTACCTAAACTTTTGATTTAAATGAATAAAAAAATTGTAGTATGTGGTTGTACAGAATTTGGATATGATGTAACAAATCATCTTATATCACAAGGCATACAAATTTCTCACATTATTTCTCTAAATTCTGAACAAGCAGAAAAATCAAAAGTATCTGGTTACAAATCATTTGAAACACTTTCTATCAAATACAATATACCGATCTTTTATCCAAAATTATATTCTTTGAAAGATGAATCAGATCTATCATTTTTTCAAAATGAAAAATTCGATTTGTTACTTGTATGTGGATGGCAACGTCTTATACCTGAAAATGTTTTAGAAACTTTGAGAATAGGTGGAATTGGTTCACATGGAAGTTCCGAATTATTACCAAAAGGAAGAGGACGTTCTCCGGTAAATTGGTCTATTATTGAAGGAAAAAAACACTTTATTTTGCAGTTATTCCTTTTAACTCCTGGAGTTGATGATGGTGATATCCTTTATCATCAAACTTTTGATATTAATGAATGGGATACGTGTCAAACAATTTACTATAAAATATCCTTAGTTATGAAACAATCACTATCGAATTTAATTCCAAAAATCTTTCTAAATGATTTTTCTAGAATACCTCAAAAAGGTGAACCTAGTTTTTATCCAAAAAGAACTCCTGAAGATGGTAAAATTTCCTGGAATAAAACTACATTTGAAATACATAATCTGATTAAAGCAGTTACTAAACCATATCCTGGTGCATTCTCTTTTATTCATAAACAAAAAATCATGTTCTGGAAAGCTCAACCCTTTGACACTAAAATTGATTTCTTAGATGCAAAAATCGGTCAAGTTGTAGAAAAATTTTCAACTGGAGACTTTGTTGTAAAGTGTAAAGTTGGTCTAATTCTGATAACTGATTATGACGGTGAAGTAAATACTGGTGATATCTTAATCTAGTAACAGTATTAACCTAAAAAATTTTGATATATTTAATGGAGACAAAAAATGTTGTTGCTGGTCTAGGGGAAATTGGTCAACCAATTCTCAAATTAATATCTAAAAATACAATTTGTGTTGGATATGATAAAAACAAAAAATTAATGAATTCATTATTTGAAAAACATTCAGATCTGCCTACTAGGTTTTTACATGTTTGCATTCCTTATACTAGTAATTTTGTATCTAATGTGAGATCTCTTGAAAAATTATTTTCTCCAGAATTTATAGTCATACATAGTACAATCAAACCATACACAACACAAAAAATTCAATCAAAATCAGATGTGCCTATTATTTACAGTGCTACACGTGGTGTCCATAAAAGAATGTCATATGACTTGAAACGTTATACTAAGTTTTTTGCTATGGAAAAAAATGTGAAAAATAATAAATCTGTTGCAAAATCTTTTTCAAAATCAATGAAACAATCTGGAATTAAAACAAAACAAATGTCCGAACCGTTAACTTTGGAATTAGCTAAAATAGTGTGTGATACCTCGTATTATGGTTGGTTAATCAATTATGCACAAATGAGTAAGATGATTACTATGAAGCATAATGTTGATTATGATGAAATGTGGACATTTTCTGATGAAATCCACAACTATCTAGGTAATCGACCAAAAATGTTTCCTGGTATCATTGGAGGTCATTGTGTATTGCCAAATTTAGAACTAATTGAAAATGAAACACTAAACATGATTAAAAGTATCAATAAACAATTCAACACAAAAACCCTCAAAAAAGGAAAATTGAAACATGAACAAAAAAGAAAAACTCGATAAATTTTTCAAATTGATATAATAAATTGATGAGAAGTGAAATTTAAAAATGAAATTTGATAACAGATTCTATTTTATTTTAGTAGGTGCTATAGTGATCTATATCACTTTTCTTATTGTTTCTGATCTAAATATTATACTGGATAAAATTTTAGATATGAAGACAGAATTTTTACCATATATTCTTTCTTTAGCTCCTCTAAGTTGGTTTATACTTTTCATGCGATGGCATTTACTTTTAAAAAATTCTAATATAGACATACCAAAAAAAGAAAATTTCAAAATATACATGACAGGTTTTGCCATGTCAGCTACACCTGGAAAAATAGGAGAATTGATAAAAGCACACATGCTACACTCAAAATTTGAAATCCCCAAAAAAAATACTATTCCCATAATTGTATCTGAGCAATTTTATAATATTATTGGTATCTTAGTTGTATCTGTTTTAGGATTATTTTATTTTGATTTTAGCATATATGCTGTAGCATTAACTGGTAGCTTATTTGTAATTATGTATATTTTACTTTCATCTGAAAAATCTTTTAAAAAATTCATGAATTTTGTTTCACAAAAAAAATTTCTAAAAAAATATGTTCCATCACTTTCTGATTCTTATTTAATTCTAAAAAAATCAATAGATAAAAAAATCTTTATTATTTCTTCTTTTCTATCTGTAATTTTTTGGTTAATAGAATCTGTAATCGCATATCTTGTACTGCTTTCTTTTAATGTTGATAGTCTAGAATTTTTACAACTTGCTGCTACATACACAACTTCTATAATTATTGGAGTTGTCTCATTTTTGCCTATGGGTATTGGTGTGGTAGAAGGAAGTTTAGCTGGTTTCTTTTCATATCAAAATATTGAACTTTCTTTAGCCTTGACTTTGGTAATATTTATTAGAATTTTTACTAGGTGGTATGGTGTTATAATTGGATTTATTTTCATGAAATTAATAGGAGGTTTTTCACTTAACACATCTAATAATGATTAATCAAATTGCTTTAAATTTTAGAATAGTATTAAGGTATGAATCTCCTGTTCCAATATCTATGACCTGATCTTTTTCATCTAATATCATACATGAAACATTTCCGCCCCAATCAATTAATTTCTGAATTCCACTAGTTAATTGTAATTCTGTCTTGTTAGATTTTATTTCATTTAATGCTTTGATAATTGATGGTCTAAATCTGTATAATGCTACTATTGATAAATTTGATTTTGGCTTTTTTGGTTTTTCCTCAACATTGATTACTTTCATTTTATGTTTTTCCTCCTTAACTACTGCGACACCAAATCTTTTTGGGTTCGATACTTTCTTCAGTAATATTATTGCATCATTTTCTCCTTGTAGTTTTGAATTCAATAATTTTTTAATAATTTTATCTCCTGTTGGTAAGAGTGTATCTCCAGCTGTGACTAAGAAATCATCATTTCCCACAAATGATCCTGCGTGTTTTACTGCATCACCAAAACCTCTAGGATTTGGTTGATTTACCCAAAATATCTTTGATTCATTTAACATCGAATAAAATTTCTCTAAATCAGTTTTGAATTTTGTATTTTTATGAAAATTTCTCAAAAATTCCTGATTTGGTGTAAAATGATCCTCGATAGTTCTTTTTTGCTTTCCCACAATTACACAATATTCACGCAATCCAAACTTGAAAAATTTTTCATATATTATCTGAATTAATGGTTTTACAATTATCTCTCCATTTTTACCGTGTAAAAATAGTGGCATCATCTCTTTTGGTATCACTTTTGTAATTGGTAATAATCTAGTACCTAATCCTCCTGCAGGAATGACAATTTTATTTATCATAACCTCTCTAGTTGATTCTCTTAAAAATACTATTCCACTCTATTTTACTATTTATTTTAATCTTAATCAAAATTAATTCTAATTCTTAGATGGTGAAATCTTTTCTCCTATGATGGTTGAAATTATCTTAAACACATCTTTTGGTTTTATTTTTTTACCTTCTTCATAAGTTCGTCCATAATATGCAATTGGTACATCACATATTTTACTAGAATTTTTTACTATTTTTGATAATATCTCTGCTTGTTGTTCCCATCCATCTGTTCTTAATTTATCAGGTGTGATATTTCTTCTTTTAAAAATAAGGTATCCACTGTAAATATCAGTAAAGGTTGTATGATTTAATAAATTAAATAAAAATGTGATAAAATTATTTCCTATCCTATTTCTTGAATAACCTCCACGTCTTGTTAATGATGAGGTCATTAATCTGCTACCTATTACAATATCTGCATTCTCTTTAATTATTGGCTCCAAAAGTTTTCCATATTCAGAAGGATCGTATTCCATATCTGCATCTTGAAATAAAATATAATCTCCTGTGGCAAATTTCAATCCTTCTCTTACTGCTGCACCTTTGCCACTATTTCTTTCTAAATTAATCAATTTATGAAATAATTTAGAATCTTCTTCAAGAATTTTCAATGAATTATCTGTTGAACCATCATTTATCACAATTGTTTCTATTTTGAACCCAAAAATATTTTGTTGATTAATTTTTTCTAGTACGGTATGCAGTGTTTTTTCTTCATTATAGACTGGTACGATAACACTAACTGTGATCTCTTCTTTGTTCATTGCAATCCTTCATAATTTTCATCTGTCCACTGAAAAAATCTTTTTAGACCTTCATCAATATTAACACGTGGATTATAATCTATTTCTTCTATTGCCTTCTGTATGTTGGGGCATCTTCTATTAGGTTCATCTGATGGATATGTATCTGGATAATCTATTATTTGATATTGTATTTGTTCTCCTAAAATTTTCTTTATTTTTTTTACAAGTTCAATCATTGAAATTTCTGGAACTGGGTTACCGATATTGTAGGATTCTCCACCATGTCCATCAATTATTACTTTAAACAAACCAACTATTGCATCCGTAATATAACAAAAGGTTCTTGTCTGATTTCCATGACCATAAATCTTCAATGGTAATCCTGCTTTAATTCTACTACCAAAATTAGGCAATACTCTAAAATCTTTTTCTTGCATTCCTGGACCATAAAAATTGAAAGGACGAATAATATTAGTATCAACACCAAAATTTGTTTGATAGATGTGACATAATGTCTCGCCAACCCTTTTCCCTTCGTCATAACAAGATCTTGGACCTAGTGTAGATACATTTCCTCTATATTTCTCTGAAGTTGGAATGTTTTCTTTATCTGGATCACCATAAATTTCACTTGATGAAAAGAAAATGAATTTTGAGTTATTCTTCTTTGCCAAATCTAACATATGTCTAGTTCCATTTATTGCAACATCAAGTGTTTCTAGTGGATATGTTCTGTAGTAATGTGGACTAGCTATACCGGCAGCATGAATAACATAGTCTGGTTTATCATTTATTTCGAGAGCCTTAATTACATCATGTTCAATGAATGTAATGTTATCATCCTCATAAACACTAGAACCTAATACTCCTGATGTGATTAAATTATCTATGCCGATAAATTTTATAGGATTTTTAAAATAATTTGAATTAATTTTCTTAATCACATCGATAAAATATCTTCCTAAAAACCCTCTAGCACCAGTCATCAAAATTGTTTTTCCTTCTAATTTATCTTTAGTCTCTATTCGTTCAACTATCTCGTTAACATCTGATTCTAGCAAAAATCTTTTCATCTAATATACTTCCAATTTTGGTAATGGAATAATAAAATGACCACCATTATTTTTAAACTTATCATGTTTTTTCATTATTGATTGAGAAAAATTCCAAGCTAATATAATAATATAATCTGGTTTCTTTTCATAAATTTTTTCAGATGAATAAACTGGAATATGCATACCTGGAGAAAACAATCCCTGTTTCAGTGGACTATCATCTATTATACAATCAATAATTTTTTCATTAATGCAGAATTGATACATGAATGTTGTAGCTTTTGCAGGTGCTCCAAAACCAATAATTGTTTTTTTGTCTCTTTTCAATTTCTCAAATAATTTTTGTAATTCATTTTTTTTCATTTCAAGACGATTGAAAAATTTTCTGTATGTATCTAGTTCATTCAAACCAAGTTTTTTCTCTAAATTAATACAATTTGATACTGATTCTTTAATATCATATTTCCCATCTTTTAGTTTTACAATACATCTTAAAGAACCTCCATGAGTTTCTACTCTATTTGCTTCTATCAGTTCCATTCCATTTTTATTAAAAAAGGAAACTAATGAAATCACAGAGTGATATGATAAATGCTCGTGATATATTGTATCAAAGAGTAAGTTGTCTATTACATCTGCAAGATATGATACTTCAAACACAAAAATACCATCATTAGATAATAGTTGTTTAATTCCAGATACAAAATCTGTTAGATCATCTACATGTGCAAATACATTATTGGCTGTGATTATACCTGCTTTACCATAATTCTCTTTAATTTTCTTAGAGTATTCAAAATTAAAAAATCCATTCAATGTTTCAATTCCCTGATCATTTGCCTTACTGCATATTTCTTTTGCAGGATCTATCCCAACTACTTTATGACCTTTTTGTTTAAAGAATTGCAATAATGTGCCATCATTTGAGCCTATGTCTATAATCAATGAATTTTCTGTTTGTGGGAAATTTTTTAAAATATAATCTGCATAATCTTCAAAATGTTTTACAAAAATTGGTGACGTACCAGAAACATAAACATAATTCTCAAATAAAATTTTTGGATCTACAATATCTAATATTTGCACATGAAAACAATTTTCACAAAAATAAATCTCTAAAGGAAATCGTTCTTGTTCTTTCAAAATATCCTCTTTTTTTATAAATGAATTTGCAGGTGGTGTTGATTCCAGTTTAAAACACTGACATAATTTTTCACTATTACATAAACGACAATTTTTTCGTCTACTACATTGCTCACTCATTTGAAAACATTCTCGGGAGAAACTAATTCTATCCTCACTAGATCAGCTTCATATTCAGCTTGTACTCGTGAATTTCCCCCCAATGTTAAGAATGAAGTATCTTTATGGAAAACCATTGCATGTTCAACCATTGGAGGAGTAAAGAATAACTCATCTTTTTTTATTTTTTCTAACTTTGGAGCTTCTTTATCACCAACTTTTCTATGATAATAATCAATTTCACCTTCTAAGACATAACAAAAGTGCCAATCGGTTTTATGATAATGGTTTGCTCTTATAGTGCCTTTTTTAGATGAAATAAGAACACAGCTTTTCATAGTGAAATCTACTAAAGGTTGAATCCCACCTCGTTCATCTTCAAATGGTTTTTCTAATTTTATTTTTACTTCATTAGGTAAAACTTGATCATTATTAGAAGACATATCTACAATTTTTTTGAAGACTTTAAAAAGTTATCATATGATTTATTCTCGCCTATCCCTAAAGAAATAAAAATTATTTCTTTATCATTAAGTTTCAATAATCTTCGTGTATCTATGAATAGTTTTGATTGTAATTTTTTTATTAATTTTGAAGAAATTTTCTTATAATCTTCCCATGGTGTCATTAATACTGCACAATCTGATAATTTGAAAACATCTTCAAGTTTTTCACAATACATAATTCTTTTTAAAAATATTTCTTTGGTATTATTAATGGCTTTAGGATCATGTACAATGATTTTAGATTTTTTCTTTAACAAATGTTCGATCAATCGTATGGATACTGATTCTCTAATATCATCTGTATTCTCTTTAAATGATAATCCAAGTAACCCAATTTTCATATCCTTCAAATTTCCTAATTGTCTCTCTAAAATATCGCTAATTGTTCTAACCTGTTTGTAATTATTATCTTGGACTGCTTCTAATAATTCTGGATTATATCCGATACTTTTTGAAAAACTTATCAGAGCTTGAACATCTTTTGGAAAACATGAACCTCCATATCCAGGTCCTGCTTTCAAAAATAACCCACTAATTCTAGGATCCATTCCCATCACTTTTGCAATGTCATCTACATCGGTTCCTGGAATTTTTTGGCAAATGTTTGCAAGTGAGTTAATGAAACTAATCTTAGTTGCTAAAAATGCATTATTTGCATATTTTATCATCTCTGCAGTAGTATTATTTGTCTCAAAATACTTTTGAT
>JAOMDR010000013.1 GCA_028345575.1 Candidatus Nitrosopelagicus sp. | reverse complement strand
ACATTTTAGATCTATTTCTTCTAAAAAATTGAACATTCTACAGTTATAGAACAAATTATTACAAAAAACTATGTAAATTCTATAGTTTAAAAATAAACTATGTAATTTACTAAAAACTACATAGTTTCTTGTGACTAACAGGACACTATGATAGAACAAAATAACAAAAAATGGACAATGGATAAGTCCTCAGCGGATCTTATATCCAAAAATCACTCAAATTGATCATGAAAAGCGGTTCACATAGCAAACTACAAAATTTTTGTCGTCATAGCCAACCCTTACAAGAAATGTCATTTGTATGTAGAATTTTTTATTGCTAGAACCGCTTTTTCAAAAATTTATCCCATTGGTGGCATTCCAGGAGGCATACCGCCGCCAGAACCACCAGAGATTGCAATTACATCATCAATTCTAAGAATCATTGATGCAGCTTCTGTTGCAGACTTGATAATCTGTTCTTTTACTACGACCGGTTCAACAATATTTTGAGATAACATATCTGCTACTCTTCCTTCTTTTGCATTAATTCCGGTCCATTTTTTACCTTCACTTTGTCTTGCACGCAATTTAACCATAGTATCAATTGGATCCATACCTGCATTTTCTGCAATAGTTAATGGAATAATTTCTAATGCTTCTGCAAATTTGTTAATTGCTAATTGTTGTCTTCCTTCAAATCTTTCAGACCAATCTTTCAAAAATGATGCCAACACAGCTTCTGGTGCACCACCGCCTGCTACAATTTCTGGTTTTTCAATTACATCTTTTACAACCATTAAAGAATCATGAATAGAACGGTCTACTTCATCAACTACACGTTGAGAACCACCACGAATTAGTAATGTTACAGATTGTGGATTTTTACATCCTTCAATGAAAACCCATTTATCAGATTCAACTTTCTTTTGTTGAACTAAGTTTGCTGCACCTAAATCTTTTTCAGAAATATCATCAATATTTGAAGTGATACGTGCACCAGTTGCTTTTGCAAGTTTTGTCATGTCACTTTCTTTTACACGTCTTACAGCTAAAATTCCATGCTTTGACAAAAAGTGTTGTGCCATGTCATCAATTCCTTTTTGACAGATTACAACATTTGCACCAATTGCATGAACTTTTTCTACCATTGTTTTGATCATTCTGTTTTCTTCTTCAAGGAACATTTGCATTTGTGTAGGATCATTAATTCTAATTTCTGCACTCATCTCTGTTTTTTCAACTTCCATTGCAGTGTTAAGTAAAGCAATTTTTGCTTGTTGTATTTTTTTTGGCATACCAGAGTGTACAACTTCTTTATCCAAAACAATTCCTTTAATCAATGCGGTATCTTGAATTGAACCACCAGCCTTTTTCTCAACTTTAAGATTATCAAGATCAACAGATGATTTGTTATCACTTGTTTCAGTAATATTCATAATTGAATCAACAACAATTTTTGAAAGAGATTCACTATCTTCTGAGATTAATTTTGATTCCATACTTGTACTTGCAACTTGTAACAATGTTTCTCTATCATCAGGACTTACTTTTTTTGAGATTTCAGATAAAATTTCTAATGCTTTTTCAGATGCTGCTTGAAAGCCTTCAATGATAACTGAAGAGTGTACATCTTTTTTTAGTAATTCTTCTGCTTTTGCAAGTAAGGTTCCAGCAAAGATAACAGACGATGTGGTTCCATCTCCAACTTCATTATCAATGGTTTTAGAGATTTCAATCATCATTTTAGCAGCTGGGTGTTGTGCATCAATTTCTTTTAGAATTGTTGCACCATCATTTGTAATTGTAACGTCACCTAAGGAATCAACAAGCATTTTGTCAAGTCCACGTGGACCTAAACTTGATTTTACAATATCTGCAACCATTTTTGCAGCCATGATATTGTTTTTTTGAGCATCTCTACCTTTTTCTTGTAAAGCGCTTTCTTTTAGGACTAAAACAGGTCCATTTGGTGTTTGTTGTATTGAGGCCACGGATATTTTTCTACGAATTCCCTTTTTATAGGTTAGTCTGGATCGTGGGGATAAACGTTCTAGATTTTACATCTACAATACCACTATACAATATTCTAATATCAGGTAATGCCAAGAAAGGTAGGAATAAAGGAATTAGATGTGGTTTTTTAAATTTGCAACCAGAATCAGATAAAACATCATTAATTTTTGCAAAGTTTTTTGTTACTTTTTCAATTGGGTCAGTTGAGATTATTCCTCCCAACTGAAATGGTAATGATGCCAACGTTTTTCCATTTTTTACAACGATTAATCCACCTTGAGACTTTGCAAGTTTATTGCATGCATCAGCCATATCACTCTCATTTGAACCAATTACTATCATATCATTTTCATGAAAACTCCAAGTAGATGCAAATGCACCAATATCAGCACCAAAGTTTTCTAAAAATCCAACAGCATGAGTTTTACTACCAAATGTTCGGTCCAATGCCGCCACTTTCCAGATATCTTTTTCATATGATGCAACAACATTCGAGTCTATAACATCTAAATCAGATGTATTCTTTTTTGTGACAATTTCAGTTTTCATTGAAATTGTATTTACAGTTTCATTATTATTTTTTGAATTTACATTGAAAAATTTTGGTTGTAATTTTGGAATTTTAATAGTTTTTTTCATCCATGTTGGTACTTTAGGAGTACGAAATTGTTGAACAAGTTTTCCATTAGAAACAACAATTTTTCCACCTAAGATTACTTTATTAATTTTTATTTTTTTATAATCATCTAAAATTAAAATATCTGCAATTTTTCCAGGACCAATTCCACCAAATTCATTTCCCATTTTATAATAATCAAAACAATTTCTTGATGCCATGGAAATAGCATCAATTGGATTCATTCCAAGCTTAATTGATTCTCTAACACAATGATCAATGTGACCAATGTTTGTAATGTCAGAAGGATCTAAACCATCAGAGCAAAACATTAATCGATTTTTATATATTTTATTAGATAATACAAGCGGAACAATTTCTTTTAAGTCTCTACGAATTGAACCTTCTCTAATCATTATCCACATACCAAGACGTAATCGCTCTAACACTTGATCAAAATTTATTGGTTCATGACAAGAAAAAATTCCTGATGCAATGTAAGAGTTTAATTTTTTACCACTTGCTCCAGCCGTGTGACCATTAATTATACAATGATTCTCATGCATTTGTTTTAATGATTTTATGGTTTTAGGATCTCGTTTAGTAACTTTTGTCCAAGCAAAGACTTCACCTAGACCAACAACAGATTGCAATCCAATTGCATCTTTTTCTTCTTCTATACTGAGAGTTTTTCCATGACTAAATTTTCTGTCAACGGGTAAACCTCCAGGAATTGTATGAAAAAATCTCATGGGTAAATTTTGAGTTTGTCGTAAAAATTCCTTAAAACCACGATAGCCACATACGCTTACAATATCAATAGAATCTGGGAAAAGTGAAGTCACGCCGCATAGTAATGATTTTTTCACAAACTCTGCAGGAGTTAAAAAATGATCAATGTGTATGTGAGGATCAACAAAACTTGGACAGACGTGCTTGTTTTTTACATCTAAAACTTTGGTTTTTGGACCACGTGTGTGTGATGCATCATTACCTACAAATGCAATTCTATCATTTTTGATTGATATCTGAATTTTTTCTTGTATTTCATTTGTATAGACATTGATTAGAGAACAATTTTCTAAAATTAGATCTGCATGACTATCACCAATAGATACTGAATTAATTTCAGATAATATTGAAGAAAATTTAGTGTGCATATCTCAATGCAGCCTCAGATATTATTATACATTGAAGCGATGTTTAAATTACGGTCAGCGAGGCACAATACTATGAATTTACCAAAAGAGACTAGATCATATTGTCCAAAATGTAAAAGTCATCAAAAAATGAAAGTCTCAATTTACAAAGCTGGAAAAAGAAGAGGTTCAGCAGCAGGTGAAAGAAGACATGCTTTAAGAAAAAAGGGATATGGCGGACAGAAATTTCCAAAACTTGCAAAACCTGCTAAAACTACTAAAAAAGTTACATTAATTGAAACATGTACAACATGTAAAAAGAAAATGATGAACAAAGGAATTAGAATTAGAAAATTCGAGTTGATAGCAGCATGAAAAAAGATCATGTTTTGGTTCCAGAACCAAGTAGCAAATTCAATAAAGTAAAATGTCATGAATGCGAGGAAGAGCAAATTGTTTACTCTCATAGCTCTACACAAGTAATTTGTAATTCATGTGGAAATGTTTTATCAAAAGCAACAGGTTCTGTTGCTCAGATAAATGGTAAAATTTTAGAAAGTACCGAGTAATTCAAAATCAGTTTTTGTATTTACATTCAGGCATACACGTTTATCGTTAATTATTAGATAATCCTCTTTTACAGAATCAAAATTTTTGATCTCACTTGCATTTACAATAGAAATACCAGTATTCACGTGATCTTCTTCATTAAATGAAACAATACATTCTGGTTCTAAATTCAAAGATGATTGAAATGCTTTTGTTGTGATAATACTAGTCCATATTTTTTCAGGATTTGCCGTATCAACTATTTGTTTTACTATTTTCCCATCTAAAAGAGGTAAATCTCCAGAAGTGACAAATATGTAATCATCTAATTTTTTTAAAACATAGTTTAGATCTGCCACAAAATTTTCTCCTGAAGTTTGAATAATTTCTATATCATTTTTAGTAAGAATTTTGTGCGTTTGAGGTGAATTTGCACTGGTAACAGCAATAATTTTTTCAAAACAATTTGAATTTTTTAATGCATCAATAACATGTAAGACAAGTGGTTTTTTGTATTCAAGTAATAATTTTTCTTGGTTACTTTGCATTCTGGTTCCTTTCCCACCAGCCATAATAAGACCAATCATAATGAAACAAAAATCAATAAAGATGATAATCTAGTTAGTTCATTACTTGCACCCATAACATCACCAGTAATTCCTCCAAAACTTTTTGTGGATAATCCTACTAGAAACATTGTAAGAACAATTCCCGATGCAAAAACTATCAATCCATTCATTTCACCAATAACAATCAATGGAATAATTGTGATTATTCCAGCTATCAACAAACGTTTTTTGTCTTTCATAGAATCCATGAAAGGAGAGTTAGAACCAATTGATGCAGAATTTCCCAATCCAGCCATCAAAACCATAGAGAATTTTGCTATTATTTCACTAAGTAATATGATTTTGAATAACTCCATCCCGCTACTGAATGATAATGCAATTATCATACCTATTGCGTACAGAACTATTGAGAATATTCCAGCAGAACCTACAGAAAGATCCTTCATCGCTTTGCGTTTTTTTTCTTTTGTTCCCTTGGTCATTAAACCATCTGCAAAATCAGCAAGACCATCAGTATGATGAATTCCAGTTATTACTGCAAGAGATGCAACAACAACTAGAGATACAACAAGCGGTTCAAGATAAAGAGATAATCCAAAGCCTATACTTCCAATTACAAGTCCTATCACAATTCCAACAATTGGAAAAAGAAACATGTTTTTTGCAATAGAATTAAGATCTGAATTTGATGTAGGGATAATTGTTAAAAATGAAAAAACAGAACCGATTTGCTTAAGCAATTAAAATCAACTCCATAATTGATATAAATAAAATTATAGGAACCGATACAATTCCAAAGAAGAGTAGGGATGTAACCTTCATCAATGTAATTGCATCTTTAACTTTTTTTGAAGTTATTACATTATTACCGGTTCCCAAAGAATAATGTTCAATCTTTTCAAATTTAGTTCCCAATGCTCCAGCAAAAGCAGCCATTGGATATCCTGCATTTGGACTATCTGTTTTTTTACCATCACGTTTGAAAATTTCATAACAGTTTTTCCAATCATGTCCCAACAACATTGAACCAAGTACAATTGTTAGACCAGTTAATCTTGAAGGAATGTAATTCAAAATATTATCACAATTTGCGCCAAACCAACCTAAATTTTTAAACATTTGAGTTTTGTATCCAACCATGGAATCAACAGTATTAACAATACGATATGCAAATGCACCCGGTAAACCAGATATAGCAAAGTAAAACATTGGACCAGTTATTCCATCTACAATATTTTCACTAAGACTCTCTAAAGTTCCAGATAATATGTGATTTTTATCTAAATTTTTTGTATTTCTCTTCACGATCATTGACAAATTGGTTCTTGCTTTGTTTAGATCATTTTTTTCAACAGCATCTAATACTGCTAAAGCATGACGTTCCATTCCTTTAATTGCAATTGTCAATTTGAACAATATTATTCCAGAAATAATAGAAACTAAAATTGATAAAAAATCAATATTAATAAGATCAATACTAAATTGTAAGCTAAGTAAAATTACAGTAGAGACAGAAACAGGAATTAAGACAGTAAAGATACCACCAAATTTTTCTAAGTTTTGATTTTCATTTCTCATACGAGTTGTGATTATTCCAATTAAATTTCCAATCCAAGCAGTTGGATGATAACGATTTTTTGGATCACCTAAAATAAGATCTAACAGAATAGCAAGTCCAATTATGATAATTGATTCTAAAATCATTTCAAAAGTTTCTCCACTTCACGAATATTAAGACTTGACTTTACAACTTTAGCAATTTTGTTAATTTCAGTATCTAGTTTTTTTAAATTTGAGGTATTCCAATTCAAGCTTTTAGGAGAATTTCCAATTGAATCCTCATCAGGTATTTCAAAATTGGTCATCGGTATTGTACCAAAAACAGGTAAACCTGTTTTTTGTTTTAATTTTTTATATCCAGGTTTTAAAATTTCTATATCTCCTCGAAATTTGTTTACGATAAATCCTTTGACGAGTTCAACATATTTTTTTTCAATTAACTCCATTGTTCCTACAATACTTGCAAATGCACCACCTCTTTCAATATCTGTAATTAATAATACAGGTGATTTTGTTTTTTGAGCAATTTTCATGTTTGTAATATCAAATTTCTGCAAATTAATTTCAGCAGGAGAACCTGCACCTTCAAGAAAAATTATTTCATGTAATTGTGAAAGTTTCTTAAAAGAATCCATCGAAGTTTTAATACCAGTTTTAAGAACAAAATTTTCATAGTAATCACTGGCATGCATTTTTTTGAAAAATTTTCCATTAACAAACACAGAACTCTTGTAATTTCCTAGTGGTTTTAGTAATATTGGGTTTTGAGTAGGAACTATGTCAGTACGTGCAGCAACTGCTTGTATTGCTTGCGCTCTAGAAATTTCAAAATTTTTACCAATGTATGAAAAATTAGACATGTTTTGTGCTTTGAATGGAGATACAGTGTAACCAAGATCAGAAAAAATCCTACATAGTGCAGTGACAAGTATTGTTTTACCAGAACCTGAAGAAGTTCCTTGAATCATTAGTGATTTTACCATTTTATTTCTCCAAGTGCTTTTACAAGTAATTTATTTTGAACTCTATTTTTTACAGCTATTCGAATATAATTTTCATCTAGTCCACAAAATGTACTACAATCCCTAACAAGAATATTTTTTTTAAGTAATTTTTTTTGAAGTAATTTTGAATTAATTTTTGTTTTAATTAGTATAAAGTTTGTTGAAGAAGAAAAACATGATAACCAATTAATTTTTGATAGAGAATTCATTAAAAATAAATTTTCTTTTTTAATATTTTTTCGTGACTTTTCTAGAAAATCTGAATAACATAATGCAGCACTTGCAGCAGTTTGTGCAATATAATTAACATTCCAGGGTATTTTTACTCTTTGTAAGATTTCAATTATTTTTTTACTGCCCAGTCCATAACCAATACGTAGACCAGCTAATCCAAATGATTTTGTAAAAGAGCGTAGAATGAATAAATTTTCATATGATTTTAGAGTTTTTACAAGTGATGGATTAGAATCTGGTACTAATTCAATGAATGTTTCATCAACAAATACAAGAGTAGATTTTTTTTTAGCAAGTTTTACAATTTGTTCCATATTCTTTTTTGATAAAATTTCACCAGTGGGGTTATTTGGATTACAGATAAAGACGATTCCGTTTGTTGGGATTTTTTTCAAGAATTTTTGTAGATCTGTGTTAAGATTTAGAGTTCGAAACGATATGGTTTTACCACCAAAAAAATTCACTGCTTTTTCATATTCAGAAAATGTTGGGCATGGAATTAATACTTTAGATTTTTTATTTACAAAAGTGCTGCAAAAATTATAAATTATTTCAGTAGCACCATTACCAATTAGGATTTGAGATGCATTTATTCCAGTAAACCATTTTAAGTTTGAACGTAATCGTGTTGACTCTGAATCAGGATAAATATGGATTTGATTTAATTGGTTTTTAAGATATTTTTTTACGCCAGGATGACAACCTAAAGGATTGACATTTGAACTAAAATCAACTATCTTTTCATCCGGATTTTTGATGGAAAATATACCACCATGTGCAGCAGGTGTATGCTTGACAGTATTTGGATTTGGCGTTATTTTCAACATTTGAAATAAAGTAATTCAGTATAGTATTCTTTTGGTTCTGGCTAAAGGATTATTAACAGAAAATTACCAAATTTGATCGATGAAAAAAAGAGTTGCCATAATAGGTGTAACAGGTTCAGTAGGCCAAGAATTTGTACAATCACTTCATAATCATCCATGGTTCGAAGTAACTCAAATTGCAGCATCAGAACGTTCAGCAGGAAAAATGTATCTTGATGCAATTAGAGATGCCAGTGGAATTATTGCATGGGACGTTGGTGGAGAAATTCCAGAGTATATCAAAAGTATGAAAGTTCTCAAAGTTGAAGAAATTAACGTACAAGAATTAGATCTAATCTTCTCAGCAGTTGAATCAGAAGCTGCAAGGGATATAGAAACAAATTTTGCAAAAGATTTACCGGTAATTTCAACATCATCTGCATATAGGTATGAAGAAGATGTACCAATCTTAATTCCAGGAATTAATGATGAACAAGCGGAATTATTAGAAGTTCAAAAGAAAAATAGAGATTGGAAAGGATGGGTTGCACCATTACCAAACTGTACAACTACAGGTTTGGCAATTACACTAAAACCACTAGTAGAGAAATATGGCGCCAAGAAAGTCATGATGACTTCAATGCAAGCAATTTCAGGTGGTGGAAAATCAGGAGTATCAGCAATGGGAATTACAGATAATATTTTACCATACATACCAAAAGAAGAAGGGAAAGTTAGAATAGAAACTAGAAAAATTCTTGGTAAATTAAAAGATGGTAAAATTGAAGATGCAGATATTAAAGTTAGCTGTACATGCACAAGAGTTCCAGTGATTGATGGACATACGGAATCAGTATTTGTTGAAACTGAAAAAGAAATTGATCCTAATCAAGCAAAGGATACATTCAATGATTACAACAAAGATATTTCAGTAGCAGGATTACCTTCTGCACCTGAAAAATACTATGCATTTCATGAAGATCCAACTAGACCACAACCTAGAATGGAAAGAGAAGTAGGAGATGGAATGACTACGTCAATTGGAAGAGTTGAAAAAGAAGAACTGTTTGATAACGGATTAAAGTATATGTTGTTTTCACATAACAAAAAAATGGGCTCTGCAAAAGGTGCAGTTTTGTTAGCAGAGATGCTATACAAGAAAGAGAAGATTTAGTCAAAAAATTTAGAAGATTTTCAATAATATCTTTATTAAAGGTAGTAATTTCTATAATGCCGGAGAATTAAATGGCAAAAATAGACGATCTTGATTTAAAAATTTTATCAGAATTAAGTAATGATGCATCGATATCAGTTCCAAAATTATCTGAAAAAATTAATATCAATTCATCAGTAGTTTACAGTAGAATTAAACGACTTTTAAAACAAAAATTAATTCAAAGATACACAATAGATGTCAATGATAAAGAATTGGGTTATTCGGTAAAATCTGTTACAGGAATCAACATGGATTCTAAAAGAAGAGATACGATAATTGATGAATTATTCAAAATAGAGGGCGTGAGAGAAATTTCAGAAGTTACAGGAAGATTTGATATCATGGTTACAATGTACGCAAAATCATTAAATGACATGCACAAGGTGGTTTCAGAGAAAATTGGCAAAATAGAGGGAATTTTAGGTTCTGAGAGCTTCATAGAGATGAAAAGAAGGACGAAACCGATGCCTTACATGCCAGAGTAAACGCGTGATATTTATTTTTCTGAGAATGTGAGTGATTAGATGCAAGAAACTACTACTAAAATTAAAATAAAAACATACTATGAGTTAACAAAACCAAAAATCTGGTATTTGTTGGTTTTTACAGCATTTGGTACCGCAATTACAGCTTCAAATATCTATAATATCGAGATCTCAATTGCAACCTGGGCTTTGATGCTTTTTGGAGTAGCCGCAGGATCCGCATCAGCTAATACTTTGACAAATTATCATGATAGAGATATCGATGAAATTATGGAAAGAACAAAAGGCAGACCAATTCCAAGTAAAAGAATTTTCCCTGCTGAGAAAGCAAGAGACTTTGGATTAGTGTTGGCAGGAATTTCAATTGCATGTGCATTTGGAATTGCATTTACTACTTCATTTTGGAATGGAATGTGGTGTGGAATATTTATGGTATTTGGATTAGCAGATAATATTTTAATTTACAGTCATGCATTGAAAAGAAAAAGTCAGCTTAACATTATACTTGGAGGTTTTTCAGGAGGCGCACCTGCAATGATTGGTTATGCTGCAGTTACACTAACTGGATTATGGGACTTTGGATTAATCATGGCAGGATTAGTATTCATTTGGATTCCAATGCATATTTGGGCATTAACACTACACTTTAGAGAGGATTATCAAAAAGTCAAAGTTCCAATGTTAACTGCAGTGTTATCTGAAAAAACATCAGCGAGAGTTATTGCTGCAACAACAGTAATGATGGTAGTATTCAGTATTGTTCCATTCTTTTTAACAACTGATACAGGTGAACCAGTAATGAGTGAAGTTTACCTATACACGGCAATAGCATCAGGTATTTTGATGGTTGCACTTAGTGCATGGGTCGTTTCAAAACCAACTGAACAGGCTTCATGGGTTTTGTTCAAGTTCTCTAGTCCATATTTAGCAGTATTATTTATTGCATTAATGGTAGATTCTGCTTTGTAATATTTTACCGAATCACTTTTTTAACCCACAATTATTCAAGAACTATGCCTTTTGAAATAGTTTGTAAAGACTATGGTTATGATTGTGAATTTATAGCAAAAGGTGAAGACAGCGAATATGTGACGACACTATTTGGTAAACATGTAGATGAAGAACATGGCATATGGTATTCAGAGGAATCATTAAAGCAGATGTTTCAAAACAAATACAACAAAAAATAAAATTATTCAGGTTTGAGAATTATCTTTCCAACTAATCCTTTTCCATTAAGCATCTTATTGTGAGCTTCTACAGCATTCTCAAACGTAAAGACAGAATCAATAATGACTTTGATTTTTCCTTTACCCATCCAATAGAATCCCTCTTCTAATTCAGCACGAGTTCCTTGCGTTGAACCTAAAATATTGATTCCCTTAAAAAAGATTTGACGTAGATCTGCTGGCACATCATAACCAGTTGTTGCACCGGTGGTTACCATTGTTGCACCATATTTCAGTAAAGTTAGTTCTTTATTGAAATGTGAGCCACCAATGTGCTCAAAAATTACGTCAATTCCTGGTGCTTCACCCTTCTTTTTTGCCAATTCTTTTGAAATTTTGAAAACTTCTTTATTCCAATCTTCCTTTCGGTGGTCTACTGCATAATCAGCACCAAGTTCTTTTAGTTTTTCTAATTTTTCTGGACTTGCAGTTGCAATTACAGTGCAACCATATAATTTTGCAATTTGAATTCCAAAAATACCGACACCAGAACTGCCGCCCATTACAAGAACAACTTGTCCAGGTTTGATCTTAGCTCTTCCAACCAGCATATGCCAAGATGTCAAAAGTGTCATGGAAGCAGCAGCAGATTCTTCATAAGAAATTGAATCGGGAATTTTTAAGACATTGATTTCAGGTAGGTGTGCAATTTCACAGTATCCACCCCAAAGAGGACCTGTTTGAAATCCCCAAATTATTCTTTTTTTACAATCAAATTCTCTTCCAGAAGTACATCTGGAACAGACACGACAAGACATGTTTCCATGTGAAACAACTCTATCACCAACTTTGATACTTTTTACATCTTCACCAACTGCAATTACTTCACCAGCTGCATCGGTGCCAGAGATATGTGGTAAAGGTACTGCAAGAGGTTTACCTCGCATTCCCCATATGTCATCATAGTTTAATGCAGCAGCTTTCACACGAAATAATACTTCATTTGGTTTTGGAACAGGGTCAGGAACTTCTTTTAGTTTTAAAATTGATGCAAAATCATTATTTTCTGCATATTTCTCATAAACTAAAGCTTTCATTTTGTTAGTAATTGTCTAAAGAGATTTTATCAAGTTTTGGAATTTTTGCGATTTCAAATCCTTCTTTTCTCTTGTCAAAGGGTCTAGTTGCATCAATTCCAAGTTTAGCAGTTTTGAGTTTTTTCTGATTACTGGAAGGATCCAAACTGGAACCACGTACATTTTTTATTAATACCATATCTTTGTCAGCCTGAAATCGTGTTGCCATTGCATATTCAACCTGTTCAGAGTTTGAAGGTTCAATATCATCATCTACTATGGTAACCATTTTCAAAGAGCGGTGAGATGCAAAAATTTCATTAATTATTTTTTTAACATTAGTTGAAGGTTTTTTTGAAATTTGGGCTACAGCATGAAGCCAGTGTGAACCTCCATTAGATAGTACCACTTGGTTAGTTGAAGGGAATTTTTTCTTTATTATTCCATTAAGTTTTGATTCTATTGGCATTCCCATTAACAAATGATGTTCGCCGTATCCAGAAAGTATATCATGGAAAATTGGATTATTTCTATAATACAATTTTTCTAGTTCAAAGAGTGGTTGGTCTCTAGGATGATCATATGTACGTAACATTTCAACCATCCATTCTTTGTCTGTTTTATCTTGGAGAATCTTACCTTCCATAACAATTTCTGTTCCAGAAGGAACATGCATTCCAGTGTATGGACATTTTGTTAATGTCAATTTGTTTCCCAACAAAGAATTGGCGATATGCAATTCATCTTTTCCCCAATCAGCTTGATAAGCACCTGCAATTGATATCGCAGGATGAACACCAACAGTAATTGCAACTTTAAGATCTTCACCGTGCTCTTTTGCATTCATGAAATTTCGATGAGAATGACGTCCTTCAACCATTCTAATCGAGAAATGTGTTTTATCGATAGGCATTAATCGATGAAATGAGGAATTTTGGGTTTTGAATTCATGATTTTGAGAATAAACTATGGCAGAAGTAATGAATGGCCCTGATTCTTTCTCAAAATGTGTAACAATAGGAAGTTCAGAGAGATTTTTTGAGGCATTTTCAAAAAATTTACCTTTGGGTGTTATTTTTGGTTTTTTTGCTTTTTTAATTGAGGAATAAATGGATTCATGGATTTTATTTTCTTTAGAGTTTACTGCTAATGCAAATCTCTTTCGTGTACCAACTAGATTACTGACCAAATTGAAATTATTTTGTTTTATATTTTCAAAAAGTAAGGCATAATTTCCATCAGCTTTTGCTGTAATTCCGGCAATTTCAAATTTAGTTGAAACCTTTTTTTTGATAATTTTGATTTCTTTTGATTTTTTTAGTTTAGAAATGTATTCTCGTAAATCTCCAGTCATTGTTTAATTTCTCCAATTATTTCATGCATTAATTGCTTTGTGGTTTCATTATCTAATGGTTTTTCAAAATTTCCAGTAACAACACAAATTCCTTTTAAAAAAGACGAAATTTTTTCAGCAAGTAGTTTTAAAAAAAGTTCTTCAGATTTGGTTGGAATAATGACAGATGTGGAAGGTACAGGACCTGAGCTAATAGAGATTAGCATCGGACCAATTTTTAGTGAATTTTCAGAAATAGAGAGAATTAGACCATTTTCAAAGTTTAGCATATTCACTAGGAAAGTACGATTATCGTAAACAACTGTCTTTGTACTACAACCAATTTCCACAACAAGACTTTTTCAATTATGCCTTTATTGCTATCGGTTCAGACTTTGCTTCAAATGCTTCTTTTACTAGATCTCTTGCCTTTTTGATGGTCATGCGTTCTTCAGATTTTCTGAGTTCTTCAACGGTCTTTGTCTTTGTCCATCCTTCAGAGACAGCAGTTTCTAATGTTGTTTTAACAAAATCAGATGATGATGCTGAAACTGTAGCCACTTGTGCTACCTCAATAGTTTGAGATTTGGCAGATGCTGCGTCAGCTTCAACTCGTGCTCGGAGTTTAGCCTTGTACTTCAAATTACGTGGTTTGGTTCTTAATCGGTAACCACAACATGGGCACCAAAGTCCTTCCCAATTAATGAAGATTTCACAGATTTGACATCGTCTTTGACCAGATGCATAACGTCCAGTTCCTACTGGTTTTTGTGCTTTGTATCTAGAACAGATTCCTTTACATGTCATTTTGTTTGCATATATTATAGAATTTACAACTATATAAAACGGATCGCGTGATTTTTTACAAAAAAATCAATTTTTCATGTAAATATTTTATTGATTTATATTTAAAAACTGATCAATTTCAAAAAAAACGAAATTAAATATAAATATCTTTGTGTTTTCGGACTTTGTACTAACCAGTAATTGAAAGTGGTAAAATTGATTTTGGAGTTCCACTTCGTTGTGAAATGAATTGTGCAGATAACATATCTCGTTTTCCGCGTTGATTATGATTTTTAATTTTAAGTGTAGTACTTGATTCGTCAACAAACTCAATTTCAAATTTTGAACAAAATTGTAAGTTTAACATTTGAAGAATTTTGTTTGCAGTTTTCATATCACCATTTCCAATTTTAACAATTTTTCTAGATGCAGGTAATTCTGCCAGAATGGAAATCAAATAATGAATTAATTTATCAAGTGAAACAAAGAATGCCCTAGCGATTTCATTTTCCAAATATGTTACAGAAACACCAATTCTCTGACCAGGATCTATCCCTAAAACCAATTTGCTTGAATTAGTTGATGAGTTGAGCATATTTGTTATAATTCCCTTTACAACAATTGGATCTTTAGTAATAATTTCATCAAATAACATAGGTATTGAGATTTGTTTTGGAGCCTCTTTTTCAGTAGTGACTACTAAATCGCCATCAAAATCATTAATTTCACTAGGTAGAATTGAATCAAATGGAATGGATAATTCCTTGAAAATTTTGGATAGTTTGAAATAGGGTTTTCCATACGCTGTGGCGATTCCAATTTTTGCTGTTTCTATTCGAGTAATACTCTTTGTATTACTTCAACAAATTTAGTACTTTTGGGCGTAAATTTGCTACATAAGTTGTCAAAAATGTCTCTAAAATTTAGGATTTTAGAATTGTAGATACTGCATCATTTACTGCAGAATCAAAGTTAGAATCAATTTTTTGTTTAATTTCAGCAACTTTGGACTCGCCGTCTTGGGTGATTTTTTGAGATTCTGATTCGGCGTTAGATTTTGAATTGGAAATCATAGATTCTGCTTCAGAAGTAGCCATTTTTCTAGTCTGTTCTAAAAGTGAATCAATCTCTTTTTGAGCAATGGAATTTAGTGATTTTTTCATATCAGCCAAACTGAGATTAACAGAGTCAATATCAGATTCTAATTCAGATAATGAATTGATAATTCCATCGACTTTTTGACTCATTTTGATTTAAACCTCGCACTCCATTATTAAAATCTTCAATTTGTGGTAAGTAGTAAGATCGCTCTTGCTAGATCGCCCTCAGCCTCAGCCAAAGCGTTTTTGGCCGCTTCTTCATCTACATTTGCTTGCTGTGCTACTAGTGAAATATCATCATCGCTAAAAATTTGAACCTCTAACTCTTTTTCCTCTATATTTTCAGCAACCACTTGAAATATCGAGTTATCCTTTGCCTTCATCTCGGTAACAGTTGGTTTGCTAATTATGATCTCTTTTTTATCTGTCTTGATTATTACTTCTTGGACATTTTGAATCTCTTCCATATCAAGACCCATCTTATCCATCATTCTTCGCATTTCGCGATTTCCGCCACGTCCGCCCATCATTATGATTGATCTCCATCAGTCTGAGATTTTAAACTATCCCGCACTCTAATCGCCATGCCTCTAGATTGAGTTGTTATCATATTTGAGGAAAGAATGGATTTTCCAACAGCAATTATCTGTTTTTTGAAAAATATAGGCACGTCTGAGCCGATTTCTATCTTAGATCCACATCGTTTTACATGTTGACAAAAAACTGACTTTCCTTGTTCAACAAATGGCTTTGAATCAGCATCAACTTCTATACAATAATCATTTGTGAATTTCTTGTTTTTTGAAAACAGTTCTGCGCAATAAATTGACATTGCAATTCCTCCATCAGTACGTGGAGTAAATAGCAATAAACCGTTATGGTAAACGGCTCGAATTCTTCCTGTCTTTTTTGACATTTTGAAATCAATATCCTTTGGAATATTCTTTGAAACACCACTTCCAAATAATGCATCAACTGAATGTGAGATTTTTTCAAATGGGTCCATAGTTTTTGAGAATTATTTCGTAAATATTAGTCTGAGTGAAAAATGATACAAAAAGTATGATTTTGTGAGGGGAGAATCATGGAAAATGATACTAGTTTTTGACTAAAACACATAGATCTGCAAGAAAACCATATATTTATTAATTCTATATAGCACTGCGGATTATGGCAGATAAAGACCAAATTAGAAAAATCCAGTTTACGGGAAAATCATCTTACATCGTATCATTACCAAAAGATTGGATTAAAGACCAAGGTCTAAAACAAGGAGATCAAGTTACAGTCGGAAGAAATGGCAGTACCATACTAGAAGTAAAACCAATTAATTTTGGAAAATCTTCAGTAGATGAATCATCTAATCTTGTAATTTCACCAGAAGATGACAAATCTACAATAGTTAGAAAATTAATCGCATTATACTTTCTAAACTCTAAAACAATCAATGTAAAACCAAAAGCAGGAACAAGAATTTCTCCAACTCATAGAATTGCAATAAGAAATGCTGTAAAAAAAGTCCTAATGGGTTCTGAGATTACAGCAGACTCCACAGATGGAATTACCGTCCAGGTATTGATCAATTTAGTGGAATTATCAGTTGATGGTGCTTTCAAAAGAATGCTATCCATGGCAAAATCTATGCAAACAGATGCCCTATTATCACTAAAAGAAAACAATGATGAACTGGCACAAGAGGTAATCAATTCAGATGATGATGTAGATAGATTTGGTTTCTATATTATTAGACAATTAACAATAGCTATTGAAAATCAACACATGCTTGAAGAAATGGGCTTTAAAAATTCCAGAGATTGTTTAGGATATCGAGTAATTGTAAAAAATATAGAAAGAATTGGAGATCATGCAGTTACCTTGGCACAAGATGCGATAGATATCAAAAAACCAATCAAAGGTAAAATAATGACAAGCATTGAAAAAATGAATGAGTTTGCATTAACAGCAATAGACAATACATGTTTAGCTTTATTCAAAAACGACTATCTAGAGGCAGAAAATGCAATCAGTGAATCAAGTAAGATCAAAAAATACGAAGATGATGTTTTAAAAGCTCTAGAGCAAGCAAAGAACTCTGAAGAAGTTTTCAGAGTTAGGCGAATTGCCGAGAATATACGAAGAATTGCCGAATACGCAAGCGATATTGGAGAAATTGTTCTAAACATGAATATTGAGAAAGTCATCAATAAGAAATAGAGATAATTTTGAAATCATGCATTTTAATCACATATGTGAATGAAAATATCAGTTCTGAGGCAAAATCCCTGTGTGAGGCAGCTCAATACAACGTACTGTATACGATAAAAGTAGAAAATTTACAAAAAAGGAAATATGGAATTACCGAATCAAAAATAGAAGAATTAGAAGAAAAAATTGAGAAATTAAAACCAGATGTCATAGTATTTGATGAACTTTTGAAACCGAATCAAAATTACAGCCTTGCTGGAAAATTAAAGTTAGAAATTGTAGATAGAGAATCATTAATTCTAGAAATTTTTGAGAGTAGAGCAAGCAGTGCAGAATCAAAGTTGCAAGTAAAGTTAGCACAGTTACGATATGAAAGAGCAAGAGCAAAAGAACGAGTTAGATTGGCAAAGGGCGGAGAACAACCAGGCTTTATGGGAATCGGCAAGTATGACATTGATGCATATTATGATGACATAAAAAATAGAGGTAAAGTGATTAAAGGAAAATTGGAAAAAGCAGGAAAACAAAGAGCGTTACACAGACAAGGAAGAGACCGATTAGGATTTAAAACAATTTCATTAGCAGGTTATACATCTGCAGGAAAAACCACTCTATTCAACAATGTAACTGGAGAAACAAAAGAAAGAAGTGAATCACTATTTACAACACTAACAACTACAACTAGACGATTAAAGCTTGGAAGAGAAATTTCATTAATCACAGATACTGTAGGTTTTATCAGTAAATTACCGGCATACATGATTGATGCATTTAAATCAACATTAGAAGAGTTACTTTTTACAGACATCATCTTGCTAGTAATAGATTCACTAGATGATGATGAATTAATGAAAAAGAAATTTTCTACTTGTTACAAAACATTAGTTGAATTAGGAGTAGAAAGAAAAAATATGATTTTTCTATTTAATAAATCAGAAACAATAGATGATAAAAAAATATTGCATATTATGAATAATTTAAAAATTGATGAGATTGAGAATTGTTTAGACATATCAGCACTTACTGGAAAAAATCTAATAGAACTAAAACAACTATTACAAGAAAGATTTTATGGAAAAACTGAATAAAATGAAGATCGAAGTTTTAAGAATTGGACAACGAGTTATACGTGATGATAGAGTGACAACTCATGTTGCACTGGTAGCAAGAGCATTTGGAGCATCTAAAATTTACATGAATGAAGTTGATCCTGAGATTGAGAATACCATTAAAAGAATGAATAAGACATGGGGGGGAGAATTCGAGGTGGAGTTTTTTGAGGACTGGAAAAAAGTTCTAAACTCAAAAATCAAAGAATACAAAATCGTTCATTTGACGATGTATGGCGAGAAAATTGATGATGTTGCTAAAGAAATTAGAAAAAATCAAAATATTCTGATTGTCGTGGGAGCAGAAAAGGTACCTAGAACAATTTATGAAAAATCTGATTATAACGTATCAGTTTCAAATCAACCACATTCAGAAATTAGCGCGTTGGGAATTGTCTTAGATCGTCTTCATAAAGGAAAGCAATTTGATATGAAATTTGATAATTCTGTGAGGAAAATTATTCCAACTAAAAAAGGGAAAAAAGTTGTTTCAAAGTAAAAATAGAGGGCAAAATGTGAGTAAATATGGTTGACAAGTATGAAGACCCTTTTGTAAAAATTGCAGCAATGATTGGAGGAGATGAATATCTCAAAGTTGCACGTTCTTTGTTAAAGACTGAAGATGCAACAGATGAAGAAATTGCTAGTTCAACAGGTCTTAGAATTAACATGGTTAGAAGAGTATTGTATGATTTGTTTGGAAAGGGCTTGATTACAGGTGTTCGTGTAAAAGATGAAAGAAAAGGCTGGTTTGTCTACAGATGGCGCTCAAGAAGAGATGAAGTTGAAAATTTCATAGAAAACCAAAAAAAGAAAATTTTGGATAGATTACAAAAGAGATTAGATTATGAAAATTCATCAGACTTTTACCATTGTGGTAATGAGGATTGTTCAAGAGCAACATTTGAAGATGCATTAGAATTATTTTTTAAATGTCCATCATGTGGACAAGTTCTAAAACGTGATGATTCAGACATAAAGAGACATGAAAAAATGAGAAGAAACTTTACAAAGAAAATTGATCAAATTAAAGGCGATTTAAGAATTTAAATTTTATAATTTAAAATAATTTCATTACCACTTTTTTGAACATTTTTTAATTTTAGAGGCAATTTTGTTTTTAATTCTGGAAAAGACATTCCTTCAAACAAACTAACAGTATTTTCTGATCCTAAAACATAAGGAGTTAGTGCAATAATCATTTCATCAATTAGATTTTTTTTCAAAAAAGAACGATTTAGTATTCCACCACCTTCTAAAAGTACAGTCTTAATTCCTTTTTTTGATAAAACTGGCAGAAGCTTTGTTAAATTTACCTGATTTTTCCCACAAATAATCACATCAACGGGTAATTTTCTTAAGCGATTTAGATTTGGTTTTGATATAATTTCAGATGTTACAATTATTGTTGGAACACGTTTACATGTTTTAATTATTCTTGAATTATTTTTGATTGTTCCATGAGAATCAAGAATTATTCGAATTGGATTTTTTCCTTTAGCATATCTGACTGTTAAGAGCGGATCATCTTGCTCTACAGTATTTTTACCAATAAGTATGGCATCAGATTTTGAACGAAGTTTATGAACCCGTATTTTATCAGCCTTAGAGGACAGAACAATTTGTTTATTCTTTTGACCAATTTTTCCGTCAAGAGTTATTGCAGCACTAAGAGTAACTTTTGGCTTAGAGTTTACCACTAACAATTTCACCTCCAATCATTACAGCTTTAATTGATTTTTCAGAAGCGCGATGAACTATAGATGCATGTACATTATTCATTGGTTCCAAATCAAGTGAATTTTTGTCTATAAAAATACAATCTGCAAGATAATTTTCTTTGATACAGCCAATTTTCTGATTTAGCATTTTACCTGCGTTTACAGTAGCCATTTTCAATATTTCTTTTGGATCAAATCTAGCTTGAGACATTCCCATAGTTACCTTCCAAAGATAATCCATTTCTCGAAAAATATCTGGAGAATTAATCATTACATTATCTGTTCCAATTGTAAGGTTACAACCAAACTTTTGCATTAATGAAATGTTAGGAATTCCTTCAGATAATGCAGAATTTGCGCGAGGACAAACAACAATTCCACGTGTATTTTTTGCTGTAAGTTTCAAATCATTATTTGTTGCAAAAGTCATGTGAATTAGAAATGATGGATTAAGAAGCATGGCTCTTTGAACCTCTGTTTTTCCAGTTATTTTTTTAGAGGTATTTGCACTATCTTGTGTCTCAGCTGCATGAATTGCACGAATTTTTTTTGTTTTTGAATATGATTTTAGGTTTGAACTAGCATTTTCGTTTGTTCCACTGATTCCAATTCCATGACAGTTTTTTAGTAATTGAGTTAATTTTTTGGTATTTTCACTAGGGAAAGAAAGATTTTGTTTGATTTCATTTTTTGTGTTGTAATAATCAATTCTTCCTAAAATTACACAACGGATAGGTATACTATCTAAAGCAGATTTTAGTAGTAATACACCATCTAAACCTCCTTCTCTAAAATCAATAAATGTTGTAATTCCTTTTTTTATCATTGATTTTGCAGAGTTACGAATGTATTTTGCTAGAAATTTTTTTGGAGTTTCTTTGAGTAACTTTTGTTTTAATCCAAACATTGGATGAATTTTTGAATCAACATCTGCATTAATTGACAGATCTTTTCCAATTGAATCTGCAATATGTGTATGAGAATTAATGAAACCAGGAATTAATAATAAATTTGAACAATCAATTGATTTTTCTTTTGAAGAAAAATTTTTTGAAATTTTTTGAAATTTTTTATTTTTAATCTGTACATTAATAGATTCTATTAATTTTAATTCATTTCCATAGAGTATGCTAATATTTTTTAGAATCAATTTAATTCATAGATTTCAGGTTTTTCTTTTCCTGCATCTCTAATTTCTCTTATTGTATCTAGGGATTCTGTTGCAAGTTTAACAGCATCTCTTGAAGTTGATGCAGTACCTATTCCACAATTCAGCTCAATTTGAAATTCATCTTTACATATTTGGATGAAATCTTTTGCAAAAGTTTTGAATTCAGAGTTTGTTACAACCATGAAATTATCACCACCCATGAAAAATGTAAGTGAATTTTTTGAAAGAAAGTACTCAGACATTCTTGAATAAATTTTGAACATCAATGAAGAAGTATCATATGGAGACATGCTCTTTTTTCTTATAGATGTTATATCATCAACATCCAAGTGCATTACAGTAACAGAATGTTCTGAATGGCCATTTAATGTTCCAAAAATAGAATACTGCTGATTTAGGAATTTTTGTGATTTTTTTGCTTCATATGCATCCAAATTTGCATCATATGGATTATCACCATAACCAATTGACATTGAGAGTTTGATATCAAAAGATGACTCTAATTCTTTTTGTATTGCAACATGATCATCAAGTGAAAGACCATTTGTGACTGAGAAATATTCATCAGAACGATTGAGAAATACCAAACAATTTTTCTTTGAGAATAACTCTTGAAGCTTGTTGTATAATTTTGATTGTAACATCTGTAATTCATGTTCACGGTCAAATCCTAAAGTTAGAGTCCAAGGACCGTATCCTGTAATTTTCATAATTGTTAGTTGAATCATTTTTCTATTTCCTTAATCTCATTGTATACTTTGACTACTGCATTGACAGCATTTTCAGAAACGGGTCTAATTCTTGCATATGCTTGTCTTTCTGCCATACCAGGACCTGAAATTCCAAGTGAAACAGGTTTTTGATGTTTGAGGGACAATTTTGCTATATTTCTTGCAGTTGAATGTGCAATTACTTCATCATGTTTTGTTTGTCCTTTGATTACTGCACCCAAAGTTACTACAGCATCAATATCACTTCTTTGTAATAACTTGTCAATGACTAATGGCATATCAAAAATTCCTGTAACATTACTTGTATGTACAACATCAACATTGAGTTTTGTTGCGGTTTCTAATGCAACATCATACATGCGTGATGTTATCTTTTGGTTAAATTCTGCTACCACTATTGCAATTTTCAAGATTAATTCACCTTGGCGAATTCAAGTAATTCTTTACCATCAATGAAAGGAATTGCATTTTCTTTTGCATATTTTTCTGCTTTATCAACAGATAATGCAGAATATGTTTCAGAATCCATCATTTCGCAGATAGCAGTAATTGGTGAAAGTTTTGCTAATTGAGCCAAGTATACTGACATTTCTGTATGACCAGTTCTAGAAGAAAGAAGACCGTTTGATGCAATCAATAACGGAACGTGTCCAGGAGTTTTAAAAGTTGAATTGAAATATTGTTTTGGATTTTCATTTTTGTATAATGTTGACATTTCTTTGATAGTTAATGCTCTGTCTCTATCTGTAATTCCAGTATAGGTTTGTTTATGATTAATGCTAATTGAAAATGTTGGATGATCACCGTATGGTGCAGTACCCATAATCATTTTTTTAGATTCTTCATCAAGTTCATTTGAGGAAGATAACATGTTATGCATGTATTTCAGTTGTAATTTTTCAGCAAGTGAATTATCAATTGCAAGACATAGTAAACCTCCTGCATGCATTCTCATTCTGACAATATGTTCAGGTGTTACAAACTCTGCTGCAACTACCATATCAATTTCATTTTCACGACCATCAGAATCATGAATCATTACAAACTCACCTTGTTTTAATGACGAAAGTGCAGAATCAAATGTCATATAAAAAAATGATTTTTTTCTTATTATAAAGTTTACTAGATTAATTGTTATTACCAATAAATTGGTAGTTAATATTTATTTTAAAATGTATTTTCCTAATACATCAGTCTCGATATTTAATTTATCTTCAATATTTTTTGTTTTAAAATTAGTGATTTCGATTGTATGTGGAATGAGACAAACAGAACCTAAATCATTTTTTACATCAACAACCGTTAAACTAATTCCATCTAAAGCAATAGAACCTTTCTTAACAACATATTTTTTTAAATTTTTTGGAATCTTAAACCAAATTTTTACTTCTTTTGGTTTTTTTTCTATTTTTTTAATTTGTGCAACACCATCTACATGACCTAATACAAAATGTCCTTCTAATCTTTCACCAACTTTCAAACTTCGTTCAACATTAACAATACTTCCAACTTTAAGATTTCCCAAATCTGTTTTTTTCATTGTTTCATCAATCATTTCAAATGTAGAAATATTTTTTACAATTTTTGTTGCACTAAGACATACACCATTTAATGCAACACTTTGACCAATTTTCAATCCCTTTGAATCTTTACCAAGATCAACAGATACCTTGACTGCACTACGATTTTTTGTATTTTGTTCTATTTTTTTAATTTTTCCAGTGCTAGTGATTATTCCAGTAAACATACTACATCATTATATTTTCTGTATAAATAATGTTTAGATAATTTCTAGTAATGCTTTAGCCCGTTTATAATGAACTTCATCAATCATTTTTCCATCAACCACGATTGCACCTCTTCCCTTCTTTGTCGATTTTTCATATTCTTTGACCACCAATTTGGACCAAGAAATTTCTGAAGAGTTAGGATGAAATATTTTATGAGTTATCTTAATCTGATCAGGATGGATAATACTTTTTCCTGAATAGCCTAATTCTTTTCCAAGTTTACAATCTTTCTCTAAACCTTTTTCATCTTTAATTTCCTGCCAAATTCCATCTATAGCAGCAACTCCTGCTGCAGCTGCTGCAACAGGTACTTTGTATCTAGAATATTTTCCACCGAGAGGATTTCCTTTTGTATATTCAATTTGCATATCGTTCAATAAATCGAATATTCCAAATACTATAGCATCAATTCTCTTACTTGATGATGCAATTTCATAACAATTAATCACGCCTAAAGCAGATTCTATAGAAGGAATTAGGCGTATTTTTTTCAATTTTCTTTTCTTTTCTAAATTAGAAATTATTTTTTCAATTTTTTTCAGTTCTTTTGCTGAATCAACTTTAGGTATGACTATTCCATCCAATCCTTTTTGAACAATTTTTTCTAAATCACTAGGAACTTTTCCAGATGGTGGTGAATTAGTTCTAACAAAGACTGATGCCTTGAAATCTTTTCGCTCTTTCAATTTTTTTGCGATTAAAGTTCTAGCATTTTGTTTTTCTTTATCAGGTACAGAATCTTCTAAATCAAAACAGACAATATCTCCAGAAAGTGATTTTGCTTTTTCTAAGAATCGTGGATTATTTCCGGGTACAAAAATTAGACTTCGAAAAAGATTTGTCATTAAATGACTATGCGCCTTCAGGCTTCAAAAGGATTTTGCCGAAGAACTTACCAGATAGCATTTTTGTGTGAGCCTCTGCTGCTTGCTCAAATGTATAGACTGAGTCAACTGCGGCTTTAATTTTTCCTTGACCCATCCAGTATAGACCTTCATCAAGTTCAGCCTTTGTTCCTTGTGTTGAACCTAGAACATTAATTCCTTTGAAAAATATGTGTCTAAGATCGATTTTGGCATCGTAGCCTGTTGTTGCGCCACATGAAACTAGAGTTGCACCGTATTTGAGCAATTGAAGTTGCTTGTTAAAGTGAGTTTCACCGATATGATCAAATGATAAATCAATTCCTGGTGCTTGACCTTTTGTTTTAGCAATTTCTTTTGAAATTTTGAAGACTTGTTTACTCCAGTCTTCTTGTCTATGATCTACTGCATGATCTGCACCTAATTCAAGACATTTATCAAGTTTGTCAGGACTAGCAGTTGCAATAACATCACAGTTGTATAATTTAGCAATTTGAATTGCAAAACTTCCAACACCAGAACCACCACCCATAACAAGTACGGTTTGACCTGGAGTAATTTTTGCTCTTCCAACTAACATGTGCCATGAGGTTAAAATTGTCATGGATGCTGCTGCTGCATCTTCATATGATACTCCCTCTGGAATATGTGAAACATTAACTTCTGGTAAATGAACTTCTTCACTGTATGCACCCCATAGCGGGCCGGTTTGGAAACCCCAAACTTGTCTTCGTGTACAATCGAATTCTCTTCCACTTGTACAAGCACTACAAACTCTACATGCTAAATTAGAATGAGAAACAACTCTATCACCAACTTTGAAACCTTTTACATCTTCACCAACTGCAATAACATCTCCTGCAACATCAGAACCTGAAACGTGTGGTAGAGGAATTGCAATTGGAACACCTCTCATTCCCCAAATATCATTATAATTTAGAGCAGATGCTTTATTTGTAAAAACTACCTCATCTGGTTTTGGCTTTGGTGAATCAATGTCTTCAACCTTGAGGATTTTTGCATAATCGTCATCAGGTGCATATTCACGATAAACAACTGCTTTCATGATTTCAACCTGATTTACCCCTAATTATATTTTTTTGAGATCAGATTCTGTTGATTTTAAAATCTTTTTTTGGTTGTTGAGCAGATAGAAGAATCTGTTTTAATTGGTCGTCTGTGATTTGCCCAGGAGATCTACCTTGACTGGCAAGACCTAAAAGATAATTTTCAACCATATTTGCTAGATCAGGTTTAACCATTTTGACATTATTTAATCTCAATCTAGCTTCAGAACTTAGAATTTGTTTTAGTAGTATGTCTTTTTGTGCATTAATTTGATCTTCGTTTGGTTGGTTATTTGCATCAGGTGCTGGTTCACTCATTTCTAACACTAAGAATAAATTTTTAGTTTTGGAGTTGTTTGAATTAATTCTGCTAAAATTTCAGTTGCAAGTTTATCTAGCTTTTGCATTCCTTGACGGCTAACAACTCTACCTTTCTTTTCTACTTGTTCAAGATAGCCCAATTTTTCTAATCCGTGAATTGCATTTCTGACTATTGCACCACTAGCATCTCTGTGATGACGTGCACCATAGTACATTTTGCGTTTGCCGTCACCGTAAATTGTTCTAAGATCATTTACAGTGAGAGGACCGTGAAGGTATATTTTTCTCATTATTGATGCACATCTAGTATACCACCAATCAGGTTGTTGTGGAGGTTTATCTGCATGTGATCCGGTTTTGACAAAAGATGACCAAACAGGTGCAGGAATATCTTCATTTTTTAATATCTCAGTAAGCCTTGAGATGAATTCCTGCTGTGGTACATCGTAAACTTTAGCCATTGCAAAAAATCTCGATAATCGTCTTATAAATCATTGAGAAATAATCTTCCGATATGTATGATTACAGTATGAACATGTTATTCGTATAGATTTTGGTTTTGAGCCAAGACGTATTTTTGATGCGATTCCAGGAGCTATGAATTTTTTACATTTTTTACAGAAACTTGAACTAATTTCAAATGGCATTTTAATTTTAAATTTTAAGCTGATTTTTTTGGCAATTTCAGCCTGTCTTTGAGCTAACCCAGGATTATTTTTTGCATTTGATAATGCATTATTAAATAGAATCTCCATACGTTTCATTGCTATCTGTTTTTTTGAGTTTTTCATAGTGTAATGTATTAGAATTATTTAGAAATAAATCAATAGATGCAGTCAGCGGGATTCGAACCCGCGTCACAGGGTTGGAAACCCCGAATACTAACCAGGCTATACTATGACTGCATAAGGATTAAAAAAAATTTACCTAAATAAAAATGGTTTTTTCGTATTCATAAACAAGTCTGCTTGCTACAAGATGTGCTTCTAAAGAAGAGTCATGTATTGAAAATGATTTTTGAATTAATTTTTCATTTTCTTTGTTAAAATGTCCTTTTTGAAATCCACCTATGAGAATACATGAGTTTTCTTTAGTTTGATGAATTAACTTTTCAAAAGTTGTTTTTTGACCTATAGTTGTTAATCCAATTATTTCATCTGGTTTTATTTTTGAGATTAAGTTGGGCAATGAAGAAGTTTCTATTTCCATTAGAATTTCAGTTTCAGATTCAATTTTTTTAGTAAGAAATAACTTTTCTATCAATCCTTGAAATCGGTGATACGACTTTGGTAAACGGGTATTATTATTTATTGAGATAATTTCATCATTTATCGTATGGACATATACTCGAATTTTATTTTCATAAAATGCAGGAGAAGTACAAATTGATAATAATGTTAGATGTACAATATCTGGCCTTCCACGCTTAATTTCATTTTCTAATCCTTTCATTGCTCCAAAATGCCAAGAATTATCGAGTAATGTATTCGAAATATTTTTTTTGAATTTTTTTGAATATGCCAAAACAGATGGATGATGAGATAACTCTGGTGGAATTAATTCAAGTGATGATTCTACGAGAATTAAAGTAATCATTTCATTATTGGGGAATGTTTGTTTTAAATTGCGTCCAAGAAGATTTTCCATTTTGATTTATATCAATTAGACCAGAATTACAAACGTATTCATCTACCCGTTCAAGACGAAATGAGTTACTAGTAAAACCAGAACCTTCTACAGATTGAATATCTTGTGAAACACAAGTTCCTTTTGGTTTATCAAATAATCGAGATATCGAAAAAAAGTCTATTTTAGATTCATTTTCTTCAAAAAAGTTTAAACTTGATTTAATAAACTCTGCTTGATCATTATTATTTCCATTGACAAAGTCAGATGTACTCCAACTAATTTCAAAAAATGCTAATTGATGAGAAGGAAATATTTCAATAGATTGTTTTAGATCATCTATGGCTTCTTCTGGAGTTCTGTTTATGTCCCCAACAGTATCAGTAGGTTTGTATGAAAGAGCTATAAAATCACCCATCTCCAATTTCGGGGTCATTTCAAATGAACCACCAGGTTCCATTCCTTTGTTTAATACATTCTCAAGTGACATACTATTTCCTATTTTTACATCTGGATGTTTTGATTTAATTTCTAAATAGACATCATCAAAAAATTCAACATATGTTGGTATTGAACCACTTGCTCTTTGAAAATGATAGTCAATGTCTCCTGCAAATATTACATAATCTATGTTTTCATATCTAGAAAGAATTGAATCCAACACACGAATTGTTTCATCCTCTAACGTTTGTCCTAATGCCTGATTACCCATCCATGACGGAAATGGACCTAATCTATCAGCGTTGATTACTGAAAAGAATAGAGTTGTTTTAAAATTATATTTTTCATTTAATTTCATCATAATATCACTAACACGCCAATCAAAATTTCCTTTTTCAGGTTCAAGTTGATTCCAATGTAGATACAAATTTGTCCTTCCAGCTCCAGATGTAGATGCAACTTTGTAAGCTTCTTCTAGATCAGCTATACTTTTTGGAGGATTAATTGTATTAATGACTAGACCAATTTTCTCATTTTGAGGTATTAATTGATTTGAAGATAAATTGTTGTCAACAGAATCATTTTTTGTTATAAAATATGCTGATGCACCACCTATCGCAACAACTAAGATTACAATTCCAATAATTTTACTATTCAATATGTTCTGAGACTATTTTGTATTCTAAAATGTTGTTATTTTATTATCCAGATGTACAACCACTGTATCCACATTCAATACAGATGTGGCATCCTTCAGTTAAAACAAGTGTATTTTTACAAGTTGGACACAATTTTTCTTCAATATCAGGCTCTGCTACGACACGGTTTTCATGTGGAATTTCTTGTGGAGGTGTTACTTTGAGTGCTTCATTAATTTGTTTTAGGATGTATGGATTTTTGATATTATTTGTAATGTAGTCATGTAGATAATCAGTTGCTGTAACTTCAAAGGTTTTTTGAGAGTTTTCACCAGTCATATGGAGAACTTGTTTATGTCTTGAACCATCACGGTAAACTGTAATTCCTTTGAGACCTAATTCATGTGCTAATAGATATGCTGCTTTAACATCTTCTGCAGATACATCATTAGGCATGTTGATTGTTTTTGCAATTGCATTTCCAATCCAGTCTTGCCATACTGCTTGAGCCATTAGATGATCAGTCCAATGTATATCCATAGCAGTGACAAAGATATTTTGAATCCATTCTGGAATTTCATCAATTCCTTTAACTGAACCATAATTATCAGCAACTTTTGCTAATAGTTCTTCACTGTAAAGACCATTTTCTCTTAGAACTTCTTCAAATATTTTATTCGTATAAAAGAATCTTCCAACAGTAACACGTTTTTCAAATACGAGAGCAAATGTTGGTTCCATTCCATTTGAACAATCTGCTAACATCGATAATGTTCCGGTTGGTGCAACAGTTGTTGTAAGAACATGTCTAACACCATGTTTCTGAATTTTTGCAATTAGAGCATCCCAATCGTAGTAATGTCGTTGTTTTGGTTTTTCATAATAACCAGCAATTGGGATTTTACCTTCAGGATATTCTGTCTTTGAACATAGTGGAAATGCTCCACGAGATTGTGCTAAAGCAACACTTTCTTCCATTGAATAATAGGATAATGCTTCGGACAGTTTACCCATAAACTCGTAACCTTCTTTTGAATTATATGGAATTCTTAATTTGTATAGTAAATCTGCAACACCCATTACACCAAGACCAATTCTTCTTGATTCTTTTGATGCAACATTGATTTCTGGAACTGGATAATGATTTACATCAATTACGTTGTCTAAGAAACGGGTTGTCTTTCTAACAATTTCTTCATATTTTTGCCAATCAAATTCGTATTGACCATCTGCAGTTCTTTTTGTAAGATTTGCTAAATTGATAGATCCTAAATTACAAGATTCGTAAGGATACAAACTTTGTTCACCACATGGATTTGTTGCACGTAACGGTCCACCACGTGCTTTTGCAAATACATTGTACTTGTTAATTAAATCAAAGAAGATTAAACCAGGTTCTGCACTTTTCCATGCAGATGTTGCAATAAGATCAATTAGGTGATGTGCATTGATTTCACGTACTGGGCTACCATCTCTAGTGCTTCGTAGTGTATATGCACCATCATCACTATCTACAAGTGAACTCCAAAAGTCACCCCAAACACCAACACTGACATTAAAGTTCTCTAAAACACCAGGCTCTGTTTTGTTAGTAATGAATTTCTCAATATCTGGATGAGATACATCCATAATTCCCATGTTTGCACCTCTTCTCTTACCTCCTTGTTTAATGACATCAGTTACGGTATTGATAATATTCATGAACGATACAGGTCCAGAAGCAACTCCTGATGTAGATGCAACAATATCACCTTCCTCTCTTAATTCTGAATAGTTTATCCCAACACCTCCGCCTGATTTGAAAATTAATGCTGCGTCAGAAGTTGTTTTCATAATTTTACCCATGTCATCAGGCATTCCCAATACAAAACATGCTGACAATTGTCCAAGACGTCCACCAGCATTCATCATAGTAGGTGAATTTGGTAAGAAGACTTGGTTAACCATTAGATCAAAGTATTCTGTAATTCTTGCACCATAATCGGTAAATTCTTTTGCTGCAAGTTTTGTTAATAGATCCTTAAAGCTAATCTTTGCTTGTCCTTTTTGTGCAATATCGATATAGCCATTTACTAAACCTCTAAAATGATATTGATTGAGATAATATTTATCAATTTTAAATTTGTAGTTGAACTGATCCAATTTTGTTAGATATTCTTTTGCCTCTTCAATGTTTTGTGGTGTATTTCCTGTTGGATTGAATATGGATGAGTCATGTAAAAGATCACCAATTGTAATTAAAACTGCAACTCTTTCAAATAATTGAGTTGGACTTTCAGTAATCTCATTTTTATTATTTCTGAATAGGTATCTAGATGCTAATACTCTGAGGCAGTTAAGATCAAATTCTTTTGAAACAGGATCTAGAACTTTAGTATTAAGAACCTTCATCTTCTCATCACGAATCTTTCGTCTTTCATGTCTATACAAGATATATGATTTTGCGATTTCGCTGTGTCCTTGCTCTATTAAGGTAGATTCCACCATATCCTGAATGTCTTCTACGCTAGGTGGGTTTTCGGTACCAAATCCTTGAGAGGATAATTTACCTAATACTCCGTTTGTCAAGTTTTGTGCAAGGTCACGATCGCCTTCGCTTGTTGCAAGTAGTGCTTTATAGATCGCGTTTGTAATTTTATCTTGATCAAACTTTGTTGTGTCTCCATTTCTCTTTCGAATTTCCGCGAAAGATGACTCTATCTGTGAATTTTCAACCAATTATAATCCCCAAGTACATGTTAAACTGATGAGCTAAAAAACTCTTTGGCAATTATTTTTCTAACAATGGGTAAATTAATTTCACAACGGTACGAAAAACTTCGTTTTGGTAATTTTCATAGTTCCAACATCAAAAAAAGATTTGAGTGATAGATCACTAAATGATCGAAACGAATTTCGTTTTTAAATTAGTACAATAACAATAAATTGAAAATAATGCAAAAAAACTTGTGGCTAAAAAACATAAAATATTTTATTTTATTGGCTTGAATGACGAAATTAGTGAAGAAGCTTTCACAATTGCCTTTTGTATATCAGATTCTTTTGCCTTTGTATCAAATGACAGTTTAACAAGTACACCGCCATCTAATATTTTCGAGATTTTGTTATAGTCAGATATGATCTCGCTTTTAGCAGTTAATTTATCAAGTCCTATAGAATCTAATTCTAATCCCTGAGAATAAAGATCACCTTCTAAAACATCCATAATAGAATTTTTACCATATTTTTCACTGTCAAGTGTAACAAATCTTGTTAGATCATCACTGTCAACCATAGAAATGGAGACATCAATTCCCATTTCTTGACCTTTTTTATGAGCAATATCGACTGCAGTTTCTAAAACTTTGTTTAAGATTTCTTTTCCTTCTTTATCTTCTTTATGTCCAAGTATTTTATGTACTGCTTCTTTTAGTCCAACAAAATTTAGGATTATGGATGTATTGTTTTTTTGCATGAACTGCGTTTTTTCTGCTAGAATTGGATTTACGCCGCGTCTTATTAGATCGGATACATCTTTTTTACGAGTTGCCATTGCAGCAATTGCAGGTTTCATCAATAACACAAGTCTAGCTCTAAAGTAGGTTTCATCCTTACTTGATTCTAGTGCTAGACGTGGTAGGTTAATTGTCAGTGATCCTAATTTGATGGATGGTTCAGGAGTTTTATTAGAATTTTTAATTGCATTAGTTGAACACATACCTTTTGAGAATGTTATGTTACCACCAAGTGATACAGTTTGTGCAAGTATTTCTGAGTGATCTACAACTTTTCCTTTTTCATAATCAATAACTAGACCAATTTTTGGTGCAGGAGTTGATTTAACAAAAGTATTGTATGCGGAGAAAATTGTATTAATTAATTTTTTATCAGCTGAAAGTGGTATTCTGAAAGATAGTACTGTTGGGGATTTATCTAAACTAGTAGATGTAGATGACATTGTGAAAACATCTACAAGCATTTTTTCAACGTCATCATTATTTTTTGAGAACTTTCCTAATACTGTAGTTAGATCATCAATTACTATTTCTTGTGATGATTCTTTTGATACTAAGTTAAAGATCATTGGTAGTAATTTTCTTAAATCGTCAAATGTTTTTGGTGAAGAAACTCGTGTAACGTCAGGACATTTACCTTTTAGATCAATGCCATCATCAATTAATTCTTTAAGATTTAGAAATATTGTATCAGGAATTAGTGACCATAAACCAAGATTAGAAATATGCAATTCACCAGATAAATGGGAATCAGCTATATCCTTTGGTAGTGTGTTTGTGAGTAAATATTCGGCTAGAGTGTTTTTTCCACTAGTGAAAAGTACGTCTTCAACACCATTTCGAATGTTTTCAACATTAGTGAACATTTCTTGAACCTCAAATACAGGCATACCAAGTCTTGCCAGTTTATTTCGATATTCTTCATGACCATGCTCCAGTAATACATTATTTACCATTTCACGAATTAATGAACCGGTGAGATAGGTAGTTTGGAATTTGTATATTCTATTTTCTACTTCTTCGGTAATTTTTTGTGATAATTCGAGTGGAAGACTTCCCTCTCGAACCAATGATTGAATTATTTTATCGGAATTGAACTCTTCAATTGAATCATGTGATGTACGAACATACATTTTTCCACTTTCTATGATAGAACGTTCTTCGATTTGTCTTGCTAGACTGAGGACTAACTTTCCAAGATTTGTTATGGTATAACGTCTTTCAGATTTATTTAATGCAACAAGAGATTGTCTGAGTAATTTTCTTAGATGATAAGCAAATTTTCCACTTTCTTTTTTTGATTTAAATCCTGCCAGGGATTTTAGCTCAGAATAGGTCAAAGGACCTTTAGAATTTAGGATTCTCAAAATATCGATTCTGTTTGGGCTAGCCATAACAGAGAAGATCATTCTAACACGTTTTGATGTAGATTGTAAACGTCCATCTCCTGAAGAACCATCATCTATTTCAAGATCTAGATCATCATCGTCATCGACGCTAGCATCAACATCCATATCTAATTCTTCTTCAAAATCTGCGTCCTGCTTCCCCATTGAATTTGTAAAGAAGAAATTAGGTATTAAGGCTTGTTGTCACTAGTACATCGGACAAAAAGATCATTTCTCTTCAACATCTAAAGAAAATTCTGACGTCGACAAAGTTTGATTACATGATGGACACTTGTTATTGTAATGTTTTAGAACATCTTTGACAGACTTTAACATTTTCATTGTAGAAATTTTTTCTCCACATTTTCCACAAACAACTTCTACTGACATAATGGATCAAGTTTTGGATGACAAATAAAAATTATGAAAATTTTTTTTAATAAATGCAATAAAAATGATTTACAGTTTTTCTAAAACAATTCCACGTTCGTCAAATCCCGTAATTTTGACAGAAGTTCCAATTGGTAAATCTTCAGGAGTAGGTATTTTGCCTAAAAAGCCAGATACTCTTATTCCAGAATCGTCTAATTCCATTACAACCCAAGCATATGGAGCCAAATCCTCAAATCCTGCTGGAGGGACGGTCATGATGGTATATGTGACAACTTTTCCATTTCCTTTTAGAATAGTATCTTCAAATTCTTTGTTTCCACATGATTTACAATAATAAACAGTTGCCAAAAGTATCTCACCACATTTGGTACATTTTCTAGCTAAAATATTACCAGCCTTTGCTGCTTCTATGAATTCAGGTTTTGCAGACAATTTACACACTTTCAAACACATGAACTGCACAACTTGCTCCAGTTGCACCGAAGTTCTGTGTCAATCCAATTTTTGCATCGTTAACGGTTCTTTCACCAGATTTTCCTGTTAATTGTTCGTATACTTCAACAACTTGTCCAACACCGGTTGCACCGATTGGATGTCCTTTTGATTTCAAGCCACCAGAGGGATTAATAGAAATTGAACCGTTTAGTTTAGTTTCACCGTTTCTTGCAGCTGTTGCACCTGTACCTTTTTCAAAGAAACCCAAGTCTTCACTGTCAACTACTTCTGCAACTGTAAAGCAATCATGAACTTCAGCAAAGTCAACATCTTTTGCAGTAATTCCTGCCATTTTGTATGCAGCTGCTGCTGCAATCTTAGTACTTGGTATAGTTGTTAATTGTTCACGTCCTTGTAATGCTGCAGGAGAACCTCCGCGACCAGAACCAATTACCTTGACATAATCTTTTGAATGCTCTTTGGCAAATTTTTCATTACATAGAATTACAGAACTTGCACCATCAGAAAATGGGCAGCAATCATATAATTTTAAAGGACTTGCAACTACTGCAGAGTTCATTACGTCATCAATACTAATTTTTTTTCTCAAGTGTGCTTTAGGATTTAATACACCATTTTCATGATTTTTTACTGCAACGCTTGCAAGATCTTCTTCAGTTGCATCAAATTCATGTAAATACGCACGTGCCATTGATGCAAACAAACCAGGAAATGATGCACCTGCTTGACCTTCATAAAAGAAATCAGAACAATAAGAAAAGTAAGTTGTCGTCCAGTCAGTACCGGTGTGGGTAACTTTTTCAGTTCCCGTAACTAATACTGCATCATAAAATCCTGCTGCAACATTTGCAAATGCCTCTCTAAAAGAAACAGAACCACTACCACATGCAGATTCAATTGATAATGATGGACATTCAGAAATTCCTAGATTACTCATAACTACTGGGCCTAAGTGAACCTGCTTGTCTGCTACACCAAATACATTAGAAATGTAACCTGCTTCAATCTCTTTAGGTTCAATTCCTGCGCTTTCAATTGCACCAACAGATGCTTGTAAAGTAATATCAGATATACTATCATCAAGTTTACCATATTTTGTACTACCTCCGCCTAAAACACAAACACTTTCTCTTTCCACGAAAATTTGCTGACCTAGTCCCTATAAAAATTGATCAAGTAATTTCATAAACCTAAATCAATCTTGAATGATATGAGAAAAAAGATCCAAGTTTCTGTTACAAAATCAGAAAAACGAAATGTAACAAAATCAACCAAAAAAATTATAGAAAATTTTAAGATAGAAATTGATCAATAT
>JAOMDR010000012.1 GCA_028345575.1 Candidatus Nitrosopelagicus sp. | reverse complement strand
TAATGATACAAAAATTCCATTTTATGAGATGAATGGTAATGGGTCAGGCTATACAGAACATGAAATCTATTCTTTTGAAGAATTGTTGCATATCAAAATGAATACGCCAAAGATAGCCCATCACAAATATTTGATGAATCAATTAAGATTCAAGACTTCAATTAACTGTCTAAAAATTACATCATTTAATTAAAATGATTTTCAGTTCGATAGCCCTCGAACCTACTCTTTCATTTTAATTGATTATTATTCATCTAGGAAATAATTAAAGATTCTAAAGTGAACTTGTTTTCTTTGTCACCAATGCAGAAACGATATCTATTCCCTTTTCTATCATAGATTCCGTACTTGATTTGATGTTCTTCTTTTTTTGTTGACGATACATAGCTCGATTTGCTCTATCATCACCATACTTTTCACGTAACATTCGCATTGTTATCTTTGAAACCCTTCCGTATTCTTTTTTTTCATCTTGGATTATTGATTCACATTCGATACAAAGTTCTGTTGGCGTTTTGTTTTCTGTTATCATTTGTTTACTTCTGCTGAAAATCCCAATTATACTCATGAATTACAATAGGGTCTAAACTGGGTATAAACATTGATCAAACAGAAGATAACAAGTAAAGAACAGAAGTTAACAGCGAAAAACATGAAAAAATGTAGTATTAACAGATTAGAATTACCATTTGTTTAGAAATTATAGTGAAATTGCTGTGTTAAGTCAACTTATTGGTTGCTCAGATTATATTCATAGCCATATTCACGTATGATCTCATTTATCTGATCTTCAGATTTTACTTTCTGATAATCATGTAAGAGATTTTCATTTAATTCCAAAAACGTATGACCCCAGTTGAATTTCTCAAGTAGTTTTTGTGATAATTCTTCATAACCTAAAATGAAAGCAGCCCCTGCTATTGCTTCAACAGTAGTTAATTTGTTAATTTTTGAATAATTTACAGGATTTCCAGCTAGAAGAGGAGGTAATTTTCTAGATACACCAACAAAGTTTTTTTGGAAAACTTCTTCTGCTAAAGCCCATGAACAATCAATTCCAGTTATAGATGTAAAAAGCAATTTTTCCTTATTCAGTAATGTTTTTTCTGCATACGGGTGTAGAAGAACTGTTTTCGATTGAGATTTTGTTATTTTTCGTGCCAATCCAAATTTTATTAATTTAGCAGCTGTGCATTTTTTTGGATCATCTTGATAGAACATTAAGAGATTGATTTTCATATTATGAGGATTTTAGAGAAGGTTTTGTGTTTTACTCTAATGCCACGTATGATACCTTGTAATAGAATCTAGATGGTTGCTCATCTTTTAGAATTTCTACATTCCAATTATCAATATCAATTTTTGAACTAGAATCTTCAGGTACGATTGAGAATTTTTCTAATCTTACATCATCTCCGCTGTATCTGATTTTATAATTAATATCATCAATTGTAACAATTGAATAAATTGCGCCAGGTTTTCTAGTTGATTCAGTTACTAAACAATCTGAACTTTGTCCAATTACGCATTGACCACCAGATGTAGTTATTCTAAGATTTACATCAGATTCTTCACCTCGAGCAGAAGTAAATAATGAACCTTGGATTACACGTGGTTCAAGAGCTGTTTCACCCGAAGACTTTTCAGTTAATATGATTGGAATTTTATCATCAGAAATTCTATTGAATTTATCAATGATTTTTTTAGAAACAGTTTCAGTATTTTCAGGAACAGGAGTTCCAATTACTTCAGATTCATCTACTACGAAGAATTGTTTTTCAAATTCACCAAAATGAGTGTCTACAACTATGGTGTATAATCCTAAAGCTGAGTTCGATGCTAATTTATAATTCCAGAAAAATGCGGGTCCGTTAACACCTTCTTGAACACGTATCTTTTTTTCAGAATTTCCAAATCCACACTGAGCTCCATCAAAACAGTTAATTTGTGAAACGTCAGGAGTTTCTATTTTTACGGAAACACTATCATAATAATAGATATTATTGATTTTTCCAGAGATACGAACTGTATCACCAGATACAAATTCATCTTTTTCCAAGTTTACGGAAATTGAAGGAGATAATCCACCCCTTAACGATAAGTCATTTATTTTAATTGAAGTTTCATCATGATAACCAAAGTAATCAGCTTTTACTGCATAAATACCATCTTTAAAAACTCCAGCACGTAATTCAAAGACGGTGGCATAATTTCCTGCATCATCAGGATATGCTTTGTAACGCATATCAGTAAGAAGAAGTTTTTGTTCTTTCATTATAATAGTGCCGTCATATCCAGTTTGACGATCTTGTGCAGTTTGGCTTTTATCTTCATCACCACGAATTACATTTCCATCAGAATCACGGTAGTAAGAACCACCTTCACCTGAACCACCACCACCAGTATAATTTTCATCGGCATCAGGTATTGTTTGCACAGATGAATCACCTGAAACGGTCATGGATCTAGGATATGGTATTGAAACTTCAACATAATTCATCATTGCTTGAGCATAATTTGTAGAATATGAAGAACCACCTTGTGTTTGTCCACTTGTTTTTGTGGAAGATTGATCTAATGCAACACCAGTCTTTTGTACAACGGTTCCTGTAACAACTAATTTATCACCAACATTAAATGTTAAATTTTCACCACAAATTACCGATTCCATAGAAGGTGGAATTTCGCCTTTTCCAATACTTTTCAAATCTTTTAAAATTTCATCAACATGTGCACGATTACTTTTACAGATTTTCATCGTAAGCGGTTCTTGGGTTTCAGTTTCAGTGATAATTTCAGATTGTGCAGATTTTACTTCAAATGTGATAGATTCCACAGTACCAGAAAGTGGATGTGCAACGTTTGCAGTATAAATTCCATAGTCAAATTGTAATGGGAGTAATATAACATCAATTTCAAAACCACCCACAAAATCAGGATATGCAGTAAATTTTAGTGGCTTATTGTAAATAGAACAATCATTTGTATTACAATTTGTATTTCCTTGCTTACCACCGTGATCTGCAAACGTCATTTTTTTTCCAGTTGAATCAGAAAATGTGATTTCTACAGAATTACGCATATTATTACCAATTTCGGCTTGATGATAATCTAAAATTTTTCCAGATAATGATAAACCAGAACCAAGCACATAACTAGATTTATCAAGTTTTAATCCAAGGGGAGTTCTAACATCAACAAAAGATTCAGGATCATCAACTACTTTGAAGGATGTTATACCATCTCCAAAATATTCAGAAACAACAACTTTGTAGTCACCAAACATTTTAGCATAATTTTCATCTGCGGATGAATTTTCGACAAGGTTGAATTCATATTCAAATGTACCATCACCGTTTAATCGTACTCTATCTTGTAAATCAAATGGATCAGGAGCCATATATCGTGCATCAGATCCTAGTGCAGATGAAGATAAAACACCAGTTTGCATCACTTTTAATTCTAAATCTTCAACCCAGATATCATTACTTCTACCAGTAATCTTTATGGTATCACCAACTGAATAGATTTCTTTATCAGTAGAAATTGAAATTGGAACATTTTCTTTTACATCTTCAGATACGATAAAACTAGTACTTGCATTTATGATATCTTCAGAAGAAGAATAGCGAGGATTTTGGGATTTGTATGTACCTTCAATTGTATATGTGCCATAAACAGGATTTACAGTTCCCATGAATAACTGAGTTGAAAATGCATATAGTTCTCCGGCACCTTGTTGGAATACTTTTGAAAATCTTTCATTTGGAAAAATTGTTCCTTCAAAAATAATTTCTTGATTTGGATTGGTTACAGTATAATCTAGCCCACCATATTGTATTTCAGAGTTAGTGTCTGCAAACAATATTACAGTTTCACCAGGAATGTAAGATTCTTTATCAGTAGAAATTTCTAAATTATCTTTTGTAGATTCAGAAATAGATGAATCAAGTTCAGCACTTACACTAAAATTTAGATCAGACGAATATTCACCATAAGAAACTTTTACGTCATAATCACCTTCATTAAATCCTAAAACTTTCTGTAGATTTAATGTCGTAGAGAAACCTAAATCTCGATCAGGAAATAGTGCAAGATTTTTGAAATAATTTGGACCTTGTACGTTTATCTTAATCATCTCAGGTGTAGATAGGTTGCTAAATAATTCGTCAGATACAGTTCCAGAAATTGTTACAGTTTCATTAAGTACATACTCAGCATTGCCAAGAGTTGCAAACAAAGAAAATACACTTTCTTCAATATCAATAAGTTTTCCATTAGATGATTTTGGCGTCATTCGTTTTAATTCCCAATCAGAATCAGAGTTGGTATCAAATCCATCAGTAGTTCTTTGCCATGAGAAATTATTATTTTCTAAATCTTCGATTAACGGTGTTTCATCAATCAAATTACCGTTTGTATCAGAAAGTATGACAGTTTCACCAAAGTCCTTAAACCAAAAATTGACATGTGTTAAAGCTATAAATGAATTTGATTCAATTATTGTACCATCTGGAATTTCCAATGTCTTCCAAGTGGCTGACGGAGTAATTGACCATCCACTAATATCAATGTCTTTTGGAGTTGGATTATAAAGTTCTACAAATTCAGATGTATCTGAACCAGCAGGATTTGTTTCAACTTCATTGATTATGATTTCGGAATCAAAAGAACTTTGTGAAAGTCCAGGAGTTATAGTGCCACCTAGCAATAAAATCGCCATTAGGCCAAATAATAGAGGGTTTTTCAAATGCATTTACTATTCATATTCCTTTTTTTAACAATAATAGAATCAAATTGAGAAAAAGTTGATCCGTTTGTCAAAGTCTTATATCTTTTTGAGCACATAGCAAAAGTTCAGGCGTGAATTGGTATAAACTGCTCGTACAAATCATACATTTGTGAATTTTTTTCTGTCACATATTGGACATTTTTGATTCTCAATTTTTGAGCCACATTTTACACATATTCCTTCACCTACAGAATCTTCAATCATTTTTTTCCTGCGACCAACAAAAATTCGAATTCCAAAGTATATTGCCAGTGAGATAATTATTGCATAGATGGGAGGAAGACCAACACCCATCAACCCAATCAGAAAAAATAAAATTCCAACAATTAATAAAAAATCTTTTCTTTTTAATGCCAAGTGATTTTCTATTCCATGTTATTGATAAAAACATAATGCCAAACTCAGATAATAGATTATTTCATTCAATTTCCATACTCTAACTCTTCTTCATCGTTCAGCGAATAATATGATAATTCTTTGTATAAATATGTAAAATGGGAGCGGCGAGATTTGAACGCGCGACCTCTGCGTCCCAAACGCAGAATCATACCAAGCTAGACCACGCTCCCAGCGAACAAAAACAATTGCCCAATTTAAACAATAGAATCTTAACTGAGTAAATTAGAGATAGCGCATGGCACTTGATGATTATATTAAAGCAGGAAAAATTGCAGGGGAAGTTAGAGAAAATGTTAGAAAGACAGACTGGATAGGAAAAACCGTATATGAAATTTGTGAACATGTTGAAGGAGAAATCAAAAAACGAGGAGCAAAATGTGCATTTCCTGTAAATACCAGCATTAATGAAGTAGCAGCACACTATACGGCAGAACCAAATGATGAGATAGTAATTACAGATAATGATCTTGTGAAAATTGATCTAGGTGCACAGATTGACGGATACATTGCAGATACAGCAGTAACAGTATGTTATAATCCTGAATTTGATACACTTGTTCAAGGTGCAGAATCTGCATTAAAAAATGCAATGTCAATGATGAAAACAGGAATCAAGTCAAGTGATGTTGGAAGAACAATAGAAAAAACTATCAAAGATTTAGGATTAATTCCAATTGCAAATCTCAGCGGGCATTCTTTGGAACAATATACAATTCATGCAGGTAAATCAGTACCAAACATTTGGTCAATTGGTTCTTTTAATTTTCCAAGTGAACAAGCATTTGCATGTGAACCTTTTGTTACAACAGGAGAGGGATTAGGATTTGTTCATGAAGGAAAAGTGAAGAATATTTTTGCATTAGCATCAAGGAAAAAAACTAAAGACAAAGAAGCAGATGAGATGTTAAATTACATATGGAGTAATTTCAATATGTTGCCATTTGCACTTAGATGGTTACTTGAAAAATGGGAAGAAAAAGATGCTAGAAGAATTTTGGAAATTTTGATCAAGAAAAAGGCAGTTCATGCATATCCAGTACTAGTTGAAGGAAATGGTCAAAGAGTTGCTCAAGCAGAACATACTTTCATTCCAAATGAGAACGGAGTGACGATAACCACTAATCCATAATTACGCCAAAAATTTTTGTGATTAACATTTTTCCATCACATTCAGAACAATCTTCAGAAGTAGAAAAAACGACATCCCCATTAGAAAATTTTCTTTTCTTTATGAACTTACATGAATTACATTCCATAGAAGTGTAACATGTAGAAAGCGTATTTTTTGATTTACTCATTGTGATACACCAATAGTATTTCCAACGCCAATCACTAGAATTGATTGTCCAGAAGATGTATTTTCTCTAATCATTTCATGAAGTTCATCTCTGACAGTTTTTGCACTATCTGCAATGTCTTCGGTCATTAGAGTAATTGCTTCATGAATTGATTGTTTTACAACAAGTGCTAGAATTGGAATTTTATTATTAGTGGCAATTTCTTCAATTTTAAATCGTTCAGTTCCAATACCACCAATTGCCGCACCGAATCCTTTAGCTATAGATGCAGAATCCTCACCTTCAAGTTTCAATGATGCGTCAATCATAATTATCAAATCAGGTTTTTTGATTGAGATTATCTTTTCGAGTCCATCACCAGGACGGCCAACAGTTGCGTTTGGGCCTTCAGCTTTTAATAAAAATAAATCTCTATCTTCAAAAGTTGTTTTGGACCAGACCGTTTCAAATGCAGCAGGTTCTTTTGTAGTACCTAGCATCATTTCACCAACGATCATTGGTCCAATACCATCACCAATTGGCTGACCGTTTTTTATCGCAGGCATTGCATCTTTCAATGCAACAGCCTCTTCCATAATGAAAGGAATCATCATTTGTAATGGTAAAATCAATGGAAAGTTTTTTTGTTTTTTTGCAGTAAGATAGAGATGACGTGTATATTTATGAAATAATTGTAAAGTTGTAACTATCTCCAATAAATTTTGAAGTTTGGATAGTTCTACAGATGATAAATCAGAAAACATTGTATTAATTTGTAATCTAATAAAATCTTCTCGTGAACGAACTAGATGGTTAATTTTTAAAATAATTCCATTAGGATCCATATCTACAGGCATAATCGTAAAATAATCGAAAAAACTATCCAATTTTTTTGATGGATCAGATTTGTAAGTAAGATTATTTTTCACATAATTTAGAAAATCCTTTTTTGTAGATATAGTATATTCATCTAGTTTTCCAATATCTTTTTTAATTTCATTTGAGGAGATTATCAGTTGGATTCTTTGTCCATAAAAAACAAAGATTATGACAGGTAGTATCCATATCAACATCATTACCGTGTCAATATCTTCACCAACCCATTCTAAAAATTCATCAAGATTATAACCGAAAATTTCCAATAATCAATTACTTTAATTTTGTAATTTAATCATATCCATGCAATTAAGAGAGAAAACGTGTAATTTCACGAGTATTTTTATTAATGATATTTTCTACATTGTGATATGCCACAGACAAAACCAATCATTAGTATTGAAAATGTGGTGGCTTCAGCTACAGTAGACCAGAAAATGGATCTTAACGATATTACAAAGAAATTTCCAGATGTTGAATATCACCCAGACCAATTTCCAGGATTAGTATTTAGGATAAAAAGTCCGAAAACAGCTACGCTGATTTTCACTTCAGGAAAAATGGTATGCACAGGTGCAAAATCAGAACAAATGTCAAAAAATGCAGTTAAAACAGTAGTAGAAAAATTAAGAAAAGGAAAAATCAAAGTTAAAAAAAATGCAGTAGTAACAATTCAAAATATTGTTGCATCAATCAATTTAGGTGGACGAATTCATCTTGAACAAGCAGCAAGAACATTACCAAGAAGTATGTATGAACCTGAACAATTTCCAGGTTTGATTCACAGAATGCTTGATCCAAAAACAGTAATTTTATTATTTTCTTCAGGGAAACTTGTGTGTACAGGCGCTAAAAAAGAAGAGGATGTTTATCGTTCAGTGAATAATTTACATGCACTTTTAGAAGAAAAAGATTTAATGGTTTATGATTAAAGGACTATTTGATTTTTGTTCCTGCAGGAACGTCATCATCAACAGTTAACCAAAATGGCTTGTCATCAATATCAGCAGCCAATAGCATTGCATTTGATTCAACACCAGCCATTTTTTTGGGTTCTAAATTTGCAACAACAATTACTGTTTTTCCAATAAGATCTTCAGGTTCATAAAATTGTGCACCGCCAATTATTACATCACGTTCTTCATCTCCCAAAGAAATTGTACCTTTGATTATTCTCGATTTTTCAGGGATTTTTTCAGTAGATATAATTTTTGCAACTCGTAGATCTAATTTTGAGAAATCATCATATGAAATATCATCCATAATGGATCAAATATAGACGGTTTAAAATTAATTTCTAAATTTTTAGACTGTAAATTGTATCTAGAATTTGATAAACCTAATATTTTCGAGTAATTGGATGGAGATATGGCAGAAATTAAGACGTCAGTAATAATTAATTCAACTCAAGAAAAAATTTGGGATGTCATATCAGATATCGATAATGAACCAAAATTCTGGAAAGGTACGAAAGAAGTTAGAAATATTTCAGAAAATGGAAATCAAATATCAAGAGAAATTACAATTGCATTTCGTGATCAGAAATGCTTGCAAGAAGTGACGATTGTTCCAAAAGAGACAATTAAAGCAGTATTTACAAAAGGAGTCATAGTAGGAGAAAAAATTCTCACGTTGAAAAATATGGATAATTCATGCGAACTAGAAGCAATATGGGATGTAAAACTTTCAGGAAAAATGGGCATGTTCACAGGAATAATAAAAAAACATATCAAAAGTGGAACTGAACAAGCACTGCAAGAAATTAAAAAAGAAGTGGAAAATTAATGGTGGATGTTTTCATTGATATTTTCAATTTTATTTTTACAGTTATACTCGTAGGAGTTTTTTTGGCATGGCTATCATTATTGCATTCTATGTATCAATCATTTACCAAAACACCATTTTTAGACATATTTGAAAACAAGAGTATAACAACGCCAAAGGTGTCAGTAATTTTACCTGCAAGGAATGAAGAGGATTTTATCTCAAAGTGTTTGGAGACATTAAGTTTACAAGATTACAACGATTTTGAAGTAATTGCAATTGATGATTCTTCAGAAGATAAAACTGGAGAGATAATTGCAAAATTTGCAAAGGATAATTCAAAAATCATCCATGTAAGTGCGAGAGAAAAACCCGAAAAATGGATGGGAAAAAATTGGGCATGTATGGAAGGATTCAAAAAAGCTACAGGAGAGATCATGTTATTTACAGACGCAGATACAAAATTTGAGAAAAATGTAATTACATTGGCAGTAGCACATCTACAATCAGAAAATCTTGATGCACTAACGGTTATTCCAAGACTTCGTTGTATTGATAGAATTACAAAAATAACTTTACCGATGTTATCTACATTTCTACATTCAAGATACTCCGCACTGAACGTAAACAATCCAAAGAAGAAGGTAGGGTATTTTTTTGGTAGTTTTTTTGTAATTAAACGAAAGGTGTATGAGGAAATTGGTACTCATGAAAAAGTTAAACAAGAAATAATTGAGGATGGAGCATTAGGTAAGATAACTAAAGAATCAGGATATGCATTAAAGATGGTCAGAGGAGAACATCTGATCGAGGCGTTGTATTCAAGAAGTTCAAAAGAAATGTGGAATGGATTAAAACGATTAATGGTTCCGCTATATCATCAAAGCTCTTCATCAGCAATAGGCGTATTCTTTGCAGTGCTTTTCATTTTATTTATGCCAATTCCATTATTAGGGTACTCAATTATTGCTTTTGAATCAAGCCTATCGTTTACAACTTTGCTAATTTCTGCAATTATTTCTACAATCACAATTTTTGCAGCATCTTTAATGGAAACTAGAATGGGATTAAACCTAAACATAGCGAATTCAATATGTGCGCCTATTGGAAGTATCGTTGTAATACTTGGTTTTCTTTCAGGCATTTTACATGCAAACAAATCTACCGCAGTATCATGGAGAGGTCGGAAATATTCAGTTAAGGAATTTTCTCAAAATTATCTTAAAGTGTGATAAAATATAACAAAAATCAGTAAGGGTTATAGTTTAACCAAACATAATTCCATCATGGCAAACAATGGTATTATTGTTGGAGGAGTAATTGCAACTGCGGCAATAATATTTGCAGTGTTTGTATCATTCAATTCAATTGCAGATAATGGAACTGGAGAATTAATTGTTACAAATGGAAATTATGGAGAAACAGTAGGAGAAGTAACAGGAATAGAAAGAAATTACGAATATTCACTAATTGATATTTTTGAAAAATCTGAAGAAAGTATTGTACAAGTAAGTGTACTAAGAGGAGAATCCGAAGGAGGAATGGGTTCGGGTTTTGTTTATTCTGATGAAGGATATGTCATTACTAATCAGCATGTAGTCCAAGATGCACAAAAAGTAATGATTACATTTCTTGACGGAGAAGCATACATTGGAAATGTTGTAGGCAGTGATAGAGATTTAGATATTGCAGTTGTTAAAGTTGAACCAACTAATACATATCTACAACCAATCAAGATTGGAGATTCATCAGAACTAAAGGTTGGTGAAAAAATTGCAGCCATAGGCAATCCATTTGGATTATCAGGTTCCATGACGGCAGGAATTGTAAGTCAAATGGGACGATTGTTACCGCAGGAAACTGGATATTCAATTCCAGATGTAATACAGACAGATGCTGCAATAAATCCTGGAAATTCAGGAGGTCCATTGATTAACATGAAAGGTGAAGTTGTAGGAATTAACACAGCTATACAATCAGCAACTGGGGAATTTTCAGGTATTGGATTTGCAGTTCCATCAAATACAGTGAAAAAAGTAGTTCCTGTTTTAATAGAAAATGGGGAATTCAAACATCCATGGATGGGTATTTCTGGAACAGATGTAGACCCAGAGCTTGCAGAAGTAAGAGGGTTGAAAAGTTCAAAAGGTTTCTTAGTCGTATCTGTAATTGAAGGAAGTCCTGCAGAGACGGCAGGATTACTCGGAGTTACAGAAACAGAAGAGAGAGATGGAAGAGAATTTGCCCTGGATGGAGATATAATATTATCAATAGATGGAGAAACTGTTAGAAAGATCTCAGACATATTGGTTCACTTACAGAGAGAGAAATCAGTCGGAGATGAGATGGTTTTATCTGTAAACAGAAATGGAGATATGTTAGAATTAACCATGATTCTCGAAGAAAGACCTCAATAGAATTTCTACAAAATTAAATAGACCGTACTGAATTTTTAAGCAATGAGTGAATTACAATTTGATTTTGAAATTATTCATAAAATTAATGAATTCAAAGAGATCAGTAAAGAAGAGATTTTAGAATTAGCTGAAAGCGCACCTAAAAAAATCTTATTTGATACAGCATCAAGAATTAGAGATAAACAGAAAGGTAGAACTATTAGTTTTTCAAAAAAAGCATTTTTCAACATAATCAATCTGTGTAGAGATACATGCTCATACTGTACCTACAAAGCCGAACCTGCAGATGCAAAATTATCATTGATGGGTAAGCAGACGATTAAAGAATTAGCAATTTTGGCAAAAAAATATAATTGCACTGAAGCATTATTTGTTACAGGAGAAAGACCTGAACAAAAATATTCAGAAGCAAAAAAGTGGTTAAAAGATGAAGGATTTTCATCTACATCAGAATATTTGATTCATTGTTCAGAGATGGTATTGAATGAAGGTATTTTTCCACATACTAATGCAGGAAATCTTACTAAAAGTGAAATGAAAGAACTGCAAAAAACTAATGTCAGTATGGGAATGATGCTTGAAAACTCTAGTCCTAGATTGAGAGAAGTAGGAATGCCACATCATGATGCACCAAGTAAGGATCCAAATGCAAGATTAAATATTCTAAAAAATTCGGGTGAATTGAAAATTCCGATGACCACAGGAATCCTAGTTGGAATTGGTGAAAATATAGAAGAATGTATTCAATCGATATTAGATATCAAAGAACTTTATGACAAATATGGAAATATTCAAGAAATCATATTACAAAATTTTCATCCAAAACCAAAAACATCAATGTTTCAACAATCAACACCCGAAGAAGATTATTTTAAGACGGTAGTTGCATTATGTAGAATTATTATTCCGGATGCAAATATTCAGATTCCACCTAATTTATCACCAGAAAATTATCATGAATTTCTATCAGTTGGAATTAATGATTGGGGTGGAATTTCACCTATAACCTCAGATTATGTAAATCCTGAGTTTTCATGGCCAAATATTCAAAATGTTGAAAAGAAATGTAACGATTCAGGTTTTTCATTTAAAGCTAGATTTCCAGTGTATCCAGAGTTCATTTCACTAGTAAATGATGACTTGAAACAAAGAATATCTTTAATTGCGGATGAGGAAAATTATGTAAAAGAGAGTTATTGGAAATGAATTTAGAAAATAAAGATGTGGATGGAATTTTACAATATGCAGATCCAGTAATTGCAGCAATTCTCAATAAAGCAATTTCTGGAAAAGATATCACATCTAGAGAAGCGCTAGTTCTATTTGATGCAGAAGGAATTGATTTTCAACTTGTCGGTAAAGTTGCAGATTATTTACGAAGGGAAAAAGTTGGAGATACAGTAACTTATGTGGTCAACAGGAATATCAACTTCACAAATGTATGCATAAAACAATGTGGTTTTTGCGCATTTAGTCGAGATTTCAGAGAAGAAGAAGGCTATACACTTCCTATTGAAGAAATTACAAGAAGAGCAAAAGAAGCATACACATATGGAGCTACAGAAGTATGCGTCCAAGCAGGACTTCCACCAGATATGGAAGCAGGATTATATGAAAATATTTGTAGAGAAATTAAAACCGAAGTTCCAGATATACATATACATGGATTTTCTCCAGAAGAAATTCTTTATGGTGCAACAAGATCTAATATTTCAACAAAAGAATATCTAAGTAGGTTAAAGGATGCAGGTGTAGATACAATTCCAGGAACTGCAGCAGAAATACTTAATCAGAAATTACGTGATAAAATTTCTCCAGGTAGGATTACAGTCAAAGATTGGACAGATGTTATAAAAACGGCACATAAGATGGGAATAAAATCCACATCAACTATGATGTTTGGGCATTTGGAAACAAATGAACATAGAGTAAATCATTTAGATACAATTAGAGAGATACAAAAAGAAACAGGAGGATTTACAGAATTTGTGCCACTCAATTTCATTTACTCAGAAGCACCAATGTACAAACATCAACTTCATGAGGGTATCAAAAAAGGTGCAAATTCAAATGACGCATTGTTAGTTCATGCAATTTCACGAATCATGTTGAATAATGTCATAGATAATATCCAAATGTCATGGGTAAAAGAAGGACCAAAATTTTCACAATTACTTCTTAATTGGGGAGCAAATGATTTTGGAGGAACACTAGTCAATGAGAGCATATCCACCGCAGCAGGTGCGGAACATGGTCAGCTATTAAGACCAAAGGAGATACGACATCTGATTAGAAGTATAGGAAGAATACCTGCTGAAAGAAATACAACATATAAGAAAATTAAAGAATTCGAGGTAGAGCCTACAGGTTCTGATGGATTAGATGGTGTGGATGATGTAGAGAAATTTGGTTCATATTTTGAATTAATTAAAATTAAAAAATATCAATATCAAAATCCTAGAAAAAATTAAGTAAAAGACTTACCAAATATGTGACAAATGCGATTGTAAGCCCAATTCCTACAAATCGTGGAATAGATTTTCTAAATCCAATGAATAAAACAAGACTAAATGCAATCATTATGTAATAATTTGAAAAGACATCAGTAGAGACAGGTATTCCAACAATAGCTGAAGAAACTCCCAATATCAGCAGAATATTGTATATGTTACTTCCAACTATATTTCCTACACCAATATCGGTTTGTTTTTTAGCTATTGCGATAATAGATGTAATTAATTCTGGAAGCGAGGTTCCAATTGCAACAATTACAACTCCTATAACTAGTTGAGACAATCCCAAAGTTTCAGCAATATTTACAGCACCGTCAACAGTAAGATGACCACCGAGAAATAGCAGTATTACTCCAGCTGCAATCAGACCGAATGATTGAGGATAAGTTTCAATTTTGTATTTTGATAAGAAATATTCACCTTCTAGTGCTTCATTTTCGATAGTTTCATTTTGTTGAATTTTTTGTTTTTTGACAGTTTTGATAGTATAGGCGGTAAATGCAATGAGTGCTGCAATTAATAGAATACCGTCAATTTGTGAGATTTCACCATCATATGACATTGCTACAACCAACAAGGATACGCCAATCATGATTGGAATCCATCTACTAACAGTAATTTTACTAATTAGAAGAGGAGTAAATATTGCAGAAATTCCAATCACCATACCAACATTACTAACGTTACTTCCAACAATGTTGCCTAGGATTAATTCAGTATGCGAATTAAAGGCAGCTAGTAGAGAAGCAGCTAGTTCAGGAGTAGATGTGCCATATGCCACTACTGTTAAACCAATTATCATACTACTAATTCTAAGTTTTTTTGCAAGAGAAACACCACCAGAAACTATAGCATATCCACCAATACACAAGAGGACTAAACCTGCAAGTACACTGCCAATATCAAGTATATCCACAACAACTATGCCAATATATCTTGTTTAAATCACATTCCTTCCCTATAATTCACAATTCTAACAAGGAAAATAGATATCAAGATTTGTTCAAGTTTAGTAAATCTGATCAAATAGCTCAACAATGCATGACTTAACCTTAATATGGTAAAGTACGGTACTATACTGTATGAGAGCAAGACTGACATATGTACCACTAGAAGTAGCAGAACGATTTGAAGGATTCATAATTCAACGAGATGAACAAGTGTTAGATGCAGTTAGAGCAAAAACAAAGGAATTCAGTACACTATCACTATTGAAATTATTATATCAATTAAACTCAAACCCAATGACATTTTCAGATTTGTATTCAAAATCAAAGATAAGAATGAAAAAATCTTTTCTGAATTATCTACATTTTTGTGTAGAATACAAATTCATAGAAAAAGAAAGAGTGGGATCAAATGTGATCTATACCATTACAGAAAAAGGAAGAATTATGCTTGATTTGTTTACAATAAATGAGAAAAATTAGATCAAAATATTCGTGACGCATATAACAATACAAATAGTATGGAACCAGTTCCAAAAATAATTATTCGAATCATGCCACGAGACATATTTCTTCATCAAGCGAACAAGTAATTAAACAAAACATAATCAATAAAACATTGCAGTCTAACATACCAGAAGCCGAGATCTATGAAGTAGGGAAAAATAAATTGAAAAACCCTACCATTTTTGTCGGGTTTGTGGGAGCAGGACTGGTCGGAACCATAGCAGTAGATCATATGATTAATGAATTAGATATGAAAGAGGTAGGATTTCTCCGTTCAAAACACTTACCACCATCAACAGTATTCATGCAAGGTAGACTAAGGCATCCATTCAGAATTTATTCAAATAATGATGGAAGCATCTGTGCAATAATTTGTGAAATAATAATCAGTAAAGATGGAATTTACAATATCGCCATGGCAATTTTAGATTGGGCAGAAAAAAAAGGCTCAAATGAAATAATAGTGCTAGATGGAGTTGCAGATAAAAAACATGACGGGAATGCATTTTTTGCAGCAGAGGTTGATTTGTGTAGAGTTATGGAAGAAAACGACATACAGATGATTCCCCAGGGATTCATTACCGGAATTTCAGGAGGAATACTAAATGAGTGTCTAATTAGAAGAATTCGAGGCATTACATTACTTGCAAAAGCTAACGAAGCAACTCCAGATCCTCTAGCTGCAGCCACAATTATTGATGCAGTGAATAGAGTATATGAGACGGAGATTAATACCAAAAATTTAAAGAAACAGAAAAAACAGATTGGTGTAGATTTAAGAGAATTATCAGATAAATATTCAGAACATAAAAAAATTGATTCAAATATGTACATGTAGGTGAATGGATATGGCAATAACTTACAAAAAAGCAGGAGTTGACATTTCAGAGATTAAAAAAAGTCAACGAGCAATTGGTAAATTAATAGAATCAACACATAATTTACAAAAAATGGCTAAGATGAAACATGGTTTTGGTCATTATGCAGGTATTGTTGAAATTCCTGGAGGAAAATTATTAGCAACACATACCGACGGTGTTGGTACAAAAGTAATTATTTCAAATATGTTGAAAAGATATGATACAATCGGAATAGATTGTATTGCAATGAATGTTAATGATATAATCTGTATAGGTGCAACACCAATTTCATTTGTAGATTATATTGCTGCAAATAAAAATGATCAAAAAATATTCAAACAAATTGTATCAGGACTGGTAAAGGGTGCAAAAAAATCAGCGATGCCAATTGTAGGAGGAGAGACCGCAATAATGTCCGACTTGATTTCAGGTAAAGGTTTTGGATTTGACCTTGCAGGTATGGTTGTAGGAATGCTTTCAAAAAAAGAGATGATCTTGGGAGATAAAATAAAACCAAATGATGTAATTATTGGAATACAAAGTTCAGGTTTACATTCAAACGGATATTCATTAGCACGAAAAGCACTTTTGTCAAAATATTCAGTCAAAGATAACATCAAAGGAGTTGGAAATTTAGGCAATGCACTTTTACGTCCAACCGAGATTTATGTTAAGCCAGTTTTAGAGACACTAAAAAAATGTAAAATAAACGGATTAGCACACATTACAGGAGGATCATTTACAAAATTATTGAGATTGAAGAAGATAGGATATCATTTGGATAGTATGCCAAAGACTCCAGCATTAATGCAATTAATTGAAGATACAGGAGTGAAAAATGAAGAGATGTACAAAACATTCAACATGGGAGTAGGATTTTGTATCGTTTCACCAGAAAATCAAGTCAAAAATATTCATAAAATTTTCAATAAACATAAGATGAAATCTTATGAAATTGGCAGAATTAGTAAAAACAAGGGAGTTTTTATTAATAAATTGAAAATTGCATAGAAAAATAACATCTTGTCTTAGAAAATTTTACTAGATTTGGCTTATATGACGTAATTCTAAAAATATTAGATAATGGCAGCAGAAGCAGGCTTCATTGAAGTTATTATTGCAGTAGGAATCTTACTAGCAGCTGCAAAGCTAATGGGCGAATTATTCAGTAGAATAAAGCTGCCAATTGTACTAGGAGAATTATTGGCAGGAATGATTATCGGGCCATTTGCACTAGGAGCATTTTTGCTTCATCCAGATACAGGAGAATCAATTTTACAAATCGGGCCAGAACTTAGAACACTTGGAGAGATTGGCGCAATTGTAATTTTGTTTATGGCAGGATTGGAAATGACACCAAAAGAATTTTTGCGTGGTGGAAAGGCATCATTTACAGTAGGAACACTAGGCGTAGTAGTTCCATTCTTTGCAGGACTGTTAGTATTCCAGGCATTTGGATTTGATGCATTACAGGCAATGATGATTGCAACCGCACTTACTGCAACTAGTATAGCAATTTCAATACAAGTACTAAAGGAGTTTAATAAGATTAAATCACCAGAAGCTCGTTTAATTATTGCAGCAGCAGTCGTAGATGATATTTTGGCAATTGCAGTATTATCTGTCGTTACATCATTTGGAGGTGCAGAAGCAATAGACAATATTGATTTGGTAGATGTTACATTTACGATTCTTAAGGTATTAGGATTCTTTGCAGCGATATTAATTACAGCAATTTTCGTAATTCCAAAAGTTATCACACCTAGAATTTGGAAAGCAACAGGAAGTGTGGAGGGAATAGCAACTGCATCATTCTTTGGTGCTGCAGCAATTGCAGGTATGTTGGGATTATCTCCAATTGTAGGAGCATTTGCGGTAGGAATGGCTCTTTCAGCCACAAAAGTATTTGAGAAAATAGAGAATTTCATTAGTAGGATAGGGTTAATTTTTGCGCCATTGTTCTTTGCAATAATTGGTGCGCAAGTAGACTTTAGAACGGTAAACCTGGACGTGCTAATGTTAAGTGCAGTTGTAATTGCAATTGCAATTGCAACTAAATTATTCGGATGTGGATTACCATCAATTCTATTTTTGAAAAATAAAGCTGCAGGAATGAGAGTAGGAATAGGAATGATTTCAAGAGGAGAAGTTGGATTGATTGTTGCAGGAGTGGGATTATCATCAGGAGTACTAACAGGAGATGTGTACACAACAATCGTTCTCATGGTAGCAGTCACAACTATAATCACACCAATTTGGTTGAAGATGGATTATAGAAGAGAAGTTGCAGTGAAAACAGAGGATAACTAGAAAATAAACAAATGTGTGGTTCAAACTATTTTAAAAATTATTTAAATCATACCGGTTCAGAAAACATCCATGAGTGATAAGTCTAGAGAAGAGATACGTTCAGAGTATGAAAAAGACTATCTAGAAAGATTAGCAAAAAAGAAAGAAGTAGAGTTAGACCAATATGAAGAAACTCCAATGAGTGAAGAAGAGAGAACACGAAAAGTTGAAGATGCAGAAAAAATACAAAATGAATCTGCCGCACAAGTTCAAGCTTCATCAGCTGCAAAAAATCAATCAGAAGATGAAATAAAAAAGAAAGCAGAGTTTGAGAAACAAGTATCAGCGTTAAGAGGGGAATTACAGGTACTCAAAGAGATGGTAACTTTAACTGACGAGTTAGAATCATTAAAAAAACAAATCAAAAAACCATCTAGAAAAAAGGTAAGTAAAAAGAAAGCAGCTCCTAAGCGGAAGGCAAGTAAAAAGAAAGCAGCTCCTAAGCGGAAGTAAAATATCATTTAAACCATTTTATGTTGCATTGATTTGCATAGAGCATGCAGAAATTAAGCGAGGATTTTTTACATGCGTGTAAAGAAATTTGTGAGAAATTATCTCAAATTGATAATCTAGGAAAAAGTCAAATTAAAAATGAAATAAAAGAAGTATGTGCAAAATATGCATTAGAAAGACTACCTAGAAATTCAGAAATATTATCATCTGCAACCGAAGAACAATTCTTAAAGCTTCAGAAAATTTTGCTAAAAAAACCGGTCAAATCAGCTTCAGGAGTAACAGTCATTGCAATAATGCCAAAACCATTTGCATGCCCACATGGAAGATGTACTTTTTGCCCTGGAGGAACAGAGATCAATACTCCAAACAGCTACACAGGGAAAGAACCGGTGACACTTAGTGCAATAGAAGATGATTATGAACCTGGAACTCAGATAAAAAGAAGAATTGAACAATTAATCGCATTTGGTCATGATCCTACAAAATTAGAATTAGTTATCGTAGGAGGAACGTTCCTGTTTATGCCAGATGAATATCAACGAAATTTCATAAAATCATGTTATGATGCAATTAATGGATTTGAATCAAGTAGTTTAGAAGATGCAAAAAGAAATAATGAAAAAGCAAAAATGCGAAATGTTGGTTTCACAATAGAAACAAAACCAGATTATTGTCAACAAAAACATGTGGATATGATGCTAGATTATGGAACAACCAGAGTAGAAATTGGTGTTCAAAGTCTAACTGAACGAGTTTACAATATTGTGAATAGAGGTCATAATTTGCAACAAGTGATAAGTTCATTTCAAATTGCAAAAGATGCAGGATACAAAGTTGTTGCACATATGATGCCAGGACTTCCAACTATGAGTCCAAAAGAAGACATTGCGGATTTTAAAAAATTATTCGAGATGGAAGAATTCAAACCAGATATGCTAAAAATTTATCCTGCTTTAGTTTTAAAAGATACTCCACTTTATGATGATTATGAATTAGGAAATTACAAACCGTATTCAACAGAAGAAATGATTAACGTTTTAACTGAATCTAAGAAAATGGTGCCAAAATGGGTTCGAATCATGAGAGTTCAACGAGAAATAACAACAGACGAAATTATTGATGGTCCAAAGATGGGAAATTTAAGACAAAAAGTTCATCAGGAATTAGAGAAACAAGGAACATCATGCAAATGTATTAGATGTAGAGAAGCAGGTTTGAATAATAAAAAAGAATTTTCAGAATTAAAATTAGAAAGAATAGATTATGATGCATGTGGTGGAAAAGAGGTATTTTTGTCATTTAATGATGAAAATGACTTAACATATGGATTTTTGAGACTACGAAAACCTAGTCAAAATGCACATAGAGATGAAATTACCGATAAAACATCAATTGTAAGAGAACTACATGTATTAGGAAAAGCAGTTGGTATTGGCGAACAGGAAGAATTTAGCTTTCAACATCAAGGAATTGGAAAAAAATTAATGATGAAAGCAGAAGAAATTGCTGCAACAGATCTATCATCAAACAAATTATGTGTTATCAGTGCAGTAGGTACAAGAGAATATTATAGAAAATTAAATTATAAAAATAATGGACCGTATATGGCAAAGGAGTTGTGATAAAGTATGTCTGAACAAAATGTTATAGGAAAAGGTACATGGATTGACAAACTAGCATCTGAATTAATTGAAAGAGAAGAACAGTTGGGAAGAGATACAAGTTTAATCAGAGTTGAAAGCGGATTAGGTGCATCAGGTATTCCTCACATCGGTAGTTTAGGAGATGCGGTTAGAGCATACGGAGTAAAACTTGCTTTAGAAAATATGGGATACAAATCAGAATTAATTGCATATTCAGATGATCTTGATGGATTAAGAAAAATTCCAGCAGGATTTCCAGATTCACTTGAAGAACATATTGGAAAACCAGTATCGCTAATACCAGATCATACAGAAGAACATGAATCATATGGAATGAATATGAGCAGTAGGCTTTTGGATGGATTGGAGAAATTAGGAATAGAATACACCTTCAAAAGAGCAAGAGACACCTACAAAGAGGGCTTACTGCAAGAACAGATTCACACAATCTTAACACAGAGTGAAAGAATTGGAGCCAAAATTGAAGATTTGGTTGGACAAGAAAAATATCAAAAATTTTTACCATATTTTCCAGTATGTGCACAATGTAACAGACTGTATGTTGCAGAAGCAACAGAGTATCTATCTGATGAAAGAAAGGTTCGTTACAAATGTTGCGATGCAGAAATTGGTGGAAAAATTATCAAAGGTTGTGGACACGAAGGTGAAGCAGACATTAAAAAAGATCTTGGAAAATTAGCATGGAAAGTGGAATTTGCTGCAAGATGGAGCGCATTTGACATTAGATTCGAAGCATATGGAAAAGATATCATGGATTCAGTCAAAGTGAATGATTGGGTTGCAGATGATGTTTTGAATTTTCCACATCCACATCACATAAAATATGAAATGTTTTTGGACAAAGGTGGAAAGAAAATATCAAAATCACTTGGTAATGTTGTAACATCTCAAACATGGTTGAAATTTGGAACACCAGAATCAATACTATTGTTACTATACAAGAGAATTACTGGTGCAAGAGAGTTAGGATTTGAAGACATACCATCACTTATGGACGAATACAATGAATTAGAGAAAATATTTTTTGGAAAAATTAAGATTGATAATGAAGCAAAATTGGTCAAATCAAAAGGATTGTACGAATATGTTAATCTATTATCGCCTCCAAAGCAGATTCCAGCCCAAGTAAGTTATAGACTTCTTTTAGAATTATCTAAGATTTTCAAAGAAGATAGAGTTACCAGAATAAATAAAAAATTAATAGATTATCATGCAATAAAAGAAACATCAGCTGAGATTGATAAATTAATTGAAATGGCAGGAAACTTTGCAGATGAGTTTGATATATCAGATGAAATTGATATCGATATAGATTCAAAGGTCAAAGGTGCACTAAGTAAACTGGCTATTCTTTTAGAAAAAGATGAAGAGATTGAAGATTTACAAAATGAGATATATCAAATTGCAAAAGGTGACAACATAGAACCAAAAGATTTCTTCAAAGTGCTATACCAAATTATTCTATCAACTACTAGAGGACCAAAAATAGGCCCATTCATTTTAGATATTGGAAAAAAGAACGTAGCAGAGAAAATTGGTAAATACGTGAAGTAAATGGCCCACAACGAACACAATAGACAGAAAAAAGGTGGAGGATTTTTTCTAATAATTTTTGGAGCTCTGTTATTGTTTTTAGCACCAAATTTACACACAGATAACCCAGAATTAGGAATTGTATGTTTAATCTTCGGAATAATAGTCGGAGCAGGAGGATTCTATGTGAGATTTATTAAAAAGGCAAAGCGGATCTAAGAGTTAGAATGGGATTATTTAAAAAAACAAAAAAGGAGGATGATAATGTTTATCAGGAAACAAACGAAAATCTGAAAAAAATTAAAGATGAAACAGAAAGTGAGATTGAAAAATTAGAAAGTGAGATTCAAGAGAAAAATGAAAGATTAAGTACAATACTAGAAAAAATTCAATTATCAAAAAATGAATATGACGAAATTGTAGGGAAGATAATTCAATCAAAAAAAGAATTGCGTGCACATGGAACTTCACAAGTGAATACTAACGAAACAAGAATGAATAATCAGAATAAAGATAGTATTTCAAAAGATATTAGCAATTCAAAAATAGAATTAAAAAATATTCAAGATGATATTGCTAAAAAAATAGAAATTAATAAAGAATTAGAAGAGAAGATTAAAAACAATCAACCATTTATTTCAGATTCAGAAAATCAAAAAAAGAAAATTGATGAAGAATTGAATCAAAGAAAAAATGAGTTGGAAGTTCTTAAAAAAAGATTAGGAGAAATGAAAAAGACGGATATAAAAAATAATGAAGGAGATGATTCAAAAAATGTGGTTGAAGCAGCAAGTCAAATAATTGCTACAACAAATAAAAGATTACAAGATACAACAAAAGAGCTTGAGGTTGTCAGACAATTATTAGATAAAGAAAGAAAGGCTCATAACGAAACAAAAAAGAAATCACAAAGTTAGTTGTAATATTTTTTCCATTTTTTTACTAAATCATCTTTTTTGATACCTAAATCATATGAAGGAGAGGTTACTTTAGAAAAAGATTTCACATCTACTACTACTACATGAGAAATTTTACTTTTGATGCCTTTTTTCTTAAAATAATCAAGGATATTTTTAAAATCATCTCCATCTGAGAGAATTTCAGCTAATCCTTTGAATCTATACCCCAGACGAGAAAATGGATCTATTACATTAATTTCAATTGAAGGGTTTTTTGTTAGATTTTCAATTGTTTGAGGAGACCGAATGTTTGCAAATACCAATCGTGAGTCATCAAGAATTGCAATTGTACCTTTTGGCGAAAGATTTGGAGTGCCATCTAAAGCGATGGTTGCAACATAACCTAATTTTTGAAAATTTACAAGATTTTTTATCTCGTCATCAAATTCAATCATAAAATGAGTTTAGATTACAGGTAATTAAATTCGTAAATTATCTCATCAGGTCTGCTGCAACGCCATAAAATAAGAAGAACCCGATTCCACCTGCTAGAATTGCAATCCATGTTGCGATATCTTTACGCTTTGGCATAATTTACAAGAAATACGTCTTAATAATAATGCATTCCAGATCAAAATATGTCAAAACTTGGAGTGATAGGTAGAGGCTTTATGTTCATAGTAGTAGGACTTGTTACAATTATCGTAGGCTCATTTTTGTTACGTGGAAATATGCACATGTGGGATAAAACCAAACCAGATGAATCCAAAGATAAGAAATAATATTCAGTTCTGACAAACAGCCAGCTCATTTTCTACCCTAATGTTCATATTCATGAAAACCGGAATTATACATTATGCTCAATACAGTTTTCAAAGACGCAATAATCAATCGTGAAAAAACATTATCTATTCTCAAAGGACCAAATTATGAAAAAATCATACAAAAAGCAAAGGAAAATTGGATTGATTATAAACCAGAAAAACAAGAAGTAGTTTCTGCAGGTATTGACAGTAGTTTCAACAGCACAAAATTTCAGGGTGCAGAGTTATGGGCAGTGACAGCAGTATCGATAAAAACAGATGGAGAGATAATTGCAGACTTGCACGATTTTGGATTGGATACAAATCCAGTATTAGCATCATTAGCAAGTAAAATGGAGATTGATGCATGTAACATGTCAATTGATAATGCAGATTTAGTTTTGATGGATGGATCACTTTATTCACAATTTATGACAAGACAAGCATCATTAACAGAATCAATGGTTAATGCAATGAAAAAAAGAAACAATGTTGTATTTATTTCAAAAACATCAAACACACGAAAACAATTTGAAGATTTGGGGGCCATTGCAGGAGATATTTTTTATTATAATCATGCTGCAAGAACACCAGGATTTAGTAAGATATTTGAAGATTCAAAATTTGGGAAAGATAAAATCATTACATCAATTTTTGCAAGATTAGCAGATTCATTACCGCTAATCAAAGTAGAATTATTTGGAACAGGATATACGAATGAAGATTTCAAACAAGTATTAAATAAAATTTACAAAAATAGTATCAGCGGATATCCGTATTCTCTAAAACTGGCTCACAATAACTGTAAAATTTCAGGAAAGGATCTTGTAAAACTGGCAAGTATACATGGACTATCAAATGAGATTGGTTCAAGGGAGGTTTTAGGATGAGTTTAGGATTTGTTGTAGGAGAATCAAAGCCAAATGTAGTAACAGTACAGTCATCAAGGGCACTTCCAATAGGCGAATATGTCATAATAGAGGTTGATGAAGGTAAAATTGTAGGTCTAGTAGAAACATCATTTGTTACAAGTGCAGCATTATCCGATGTGAAAAATTTTGATGAAGCAGAAGAAAGTATTGAACTTGCCGAACTCAACAAGCGAGATAAAAGTTATACTGGAAAAATTTTGATTTTAGGTTTCTTGGAAATGTTACGAAAAGGCAAAGCAATACTTCCTGCAATTCCGCCATTACCAGGAACCAAAGTAATTAAAGCAACGAAAGCAGATCTTGGAGATATTTTTGCACCTGAAAGAAATGAATGGTTGAAAATTGGTAATCTTTTAAGAAATCAAGATATTGATTCAAAAATTAATCTAAACAAAATTGTTTCAAGACATTTAGGAATTTTAGCAATGACCGGAATGGGAAAAAGTAATCTTGTTTCACTACTTGCATCTAAAATTGCAGCATTAAGCGGAACAGTGATTATTTTTGATTATCATAATGACTATGCAGATTTAGACATACCAAAAATTAATGTAATCGATGCAAAAATTAATCCAAGATTACTAGATGCTGAAACATTATCAGAAGTTTTAGAAATTAGAGAAGGAGCAGACATTCAGCAGAGAATTTTAAGAAAAGCATTCACACCTGAAGTTAAAGAATCATCTAGTTTTTGGGAAGCATTAGATCAACAAGTACAGTACATTGGAAGTGATCCGGAAAGAAAAGAAGAAAGACATTCAGCAGATAGGGTTCAAGATAAAATTGATGATGCACGTAATAGATTTGCAGATATTTTAGATCCAGACATGGTATATCCTGTAGGATTAATCAAAGAAGGAAGACTCAACATTCTCAATGTTTCAGAATTTAGTGACAAACAAGCAAATGTTGCATTAGGATATTATCTTCAAGAATTACTTAACGATAGAAAGGCTGCAAGTAATGCAAAAAGTGCAAAAAGTAAATCAAAGAAAAGTTACATGTTCAACAGCCCAATTTTTGTCATTATTGAAGAAGCTCATGTTTTCATTCCTAAAGGAGAAGATGCCAGAGCAAAATATTGGGCAACAAAGATTGCAAGAGAAGGTCGTAAATTCGGATTAGGATTGTGCGTAGTTTCACAAAGACCACGAAATATTGAGCCTAGCATTCTCAGTCAAATGGGCTCTTTAGCTGTAATGAAAATGGTTCAAGAAGACGACCAACATCAGATTGCATCTGCATCAGAATCAATTAGTAGAGATTTGATTGCTCAGTTAACATCATTGAATGTTGGTGATGCTGTATTGGTAGGTCAATGGGTCAACTTACCAGCAATAATTCACATTGATGAGATGAAAGGTAAAGTGATTGGTTCAGATCAAAATGCAGTTGATCAATGGACAATTGCAAGGAAATTTGAGGATGAAAATAAAGGACAAGCCCAAGGAACAGTACAAAAAGATCTGTTATTAGATTAAAATGAAATTTTCACATATCTCAGATACACATCTTGGACTAATCCAATATGGACTAGAGGAAAGAGAACAGGATATTTATGATTCATTCAATCAAGCAATTGACATTTCAATAAAAGATAAAGTTGATTTTGTGATTTTTGCAGGTGATATTTTTCATACACCAACTCCAAGTGGTACTGCAATTTTGCAAATGGCAAATGCACTAAAGAGATTAAAGCAAAATGAAATTGAATCATTTTTTGTCTTAGGTGAACATGATATTAGCAGAGTTCGTACTACTCCAATTCCGTATGTCTATCATAATTTAGAGTTTTCAAAATATATCGGAAGAGAGGAGCCCGTATATTACAAAAATGTGATGATTGTAGGTCTGGATAAGATTAGAAAAAATGAGATGAACGGGTTAGAAGAAAAATTTTCAAAATTAGAATCACTAGCAAGTAAGCATGATGGACATAAAATTTTAGTTTTACATCAGGGGATTACTGAAGTGAACAAATTTGCTGGAGAAATAAATTCTACTGATCTTCCAAAAAATTTCACATATTATGCAATGGGTCACCTACACGATAAATTTCTAAAACAATATGAGCATCTAAAAGGACCATTAGCATACCCAGGTTCTACAGACATGACATCAAATCAAGGAGATGTAGAAAAAGGATTTTTTGAAGTTGATATTTCAGAAACTGATGCAAAACCTGAATGGAAAAAACTTGATACAAGATTACAAATTATAGAAAAAATAGAATTTGAAAAAATAGATTCAGAAATTCAAGAATTAAATGAAAAGATTTCAAAATTAGAAAAAAAACCAATAATAAAAATAAAGATCAAAGGAGATAATTTAGAACGAGATCTTATAGAGAGTAAATTTACAGATTTAGCCTCAAAATCATTGCATTTTTCATGGGAACCATCTAAGGAGGATGACGAATCATCCGTATTGTTAAACAGACCAGCACAAATTGATCAAGAATTATTCAAACTTGCAGTAAATGCATTGAAATCAGAAAAATTAGCCCATATTGCAATAAATGAATTGTTGCCATTATTATCAACAAGACAAGTAGATAGTGCAACACAAGTGATTATAGAAAATTTTAGTAATTTTTCGGAGGAAGAAAATGATTCATAGCATCGAACTAATAGATTTCTTAGCACATCATGACACAAAGTTAGACTTTAGTAATGATGCAACAGTATTTGTTGGACAAAACGGAGCAGGAAAATCAAGTATAATTGATGCAATAACGTTTTCATTATTTGGTGCACATACACGTGTTTTAGGTAGTAAAAGAAGTAACAAAAGTTTGATAAGAAGAGGAGCAAACAAAGCTTTAGTAAAAATAGAATTTTCAGCTAATGGAAAAAATTTCAAAGCAATTAGACAAATTGATGCCAAAGGAACGTTAACTGCACAGTTTTTAGAAAAAAATGGTGATGAATATCTTCCAATTGCAGAAGGAGAAAGAACACAATTTGGAGAATCCATGACTAAAGAAGTTGAAAAAGTATTAGGTATGAGTTATGAGAAAATGAAAATTGCTTCAATAGTTCAACAAGGAGAACTAAATGCAATAATAAAAGCAAAACCAAAAGAATTCAAAGAATTATTGAATACCATTATTGGAATAGATAGATTAGATGTTGCGGTGGAGTCAATGAAAGAAGTTTTGAAAGAATTTAGAAAAGATATTCAAACAAAACATGGTGTTGATGATACACAAATTGAACTACTAGAAAATAGAATGAATGAATTTCAAAATGAAATAACTGGTTCAAGACCAATGATGAAAAAGTTAGAGGAGGAAAAAAAAGTTAGAGAGACAAATATAGAAAAAATTCAACAAGAAGTTGAAAAAGACAGTGTTAAAGAAATACAATTAAGAGAATTAGAGGATCAAAAAGAAGAATTAGTATCATATGCAAAAGATGCAATTAAAAAAATTCAAAGAGAAGTGATGGAAGAGGAAAGAAAAGTTAACGAATGTAAGGGATGTTTTTCAATTGTCAGTAAGAGAGGAGAGATAGAAAGCAGATTATTCAAACTTGAAGAAGAATTACAGATAATTACAAAAGAATTAGTTGAATTTGAGAAAAAGAAAATTCGGTTTGAAGAACAAGGAGAATTTGCAAATAGATTAGAGTTAAAGGATGGAAAATGTCCAGTTTGTGATTCTAAGGTTGATCATTTGAATCCACTATTCCAAAAAGAGCATTTGGAAGAGGAAATTAAGACACTTAACCAAAAAATTTCACAAACAAAAGAAAAACAAGTGGAGTTAGAGAATTCAATTGAAAAAATAAATGATGAACTTAGAGATGCTGAAAATGCAGATATTAAATTAAAAACACATAATATTTCAACTGAGACAGAATTAGAGAAAATTGCTGCAACAATCAAAGAGAAAATAAAAAAAATTAAACATATACCAATTACAATTAATTCAGGTCAGCTTTTAGAAGCATCATCAATTGATGCACATGCAAAAATGAAATATGAGAAAATTTTACAAATTGAAAAGACTACTAGTGGATTTAATCAAGAAGAATTTTCTGAAAAGAAGAAAAATTTAATCTATAATCGTGATAGATTACGTCAGATTGATCAAGAGTTTGGTGCAACAACTAATAGAATAGAAAATGCAGAAAAACAGATTGAAAAAAATAAGGTTTCATTGAATGAATTATACAAAGTTAGAAAATACATCACAAAATTAGAGGATATACAAAAAAATGTTTACAGTATAGATGGACCAGTTGCAAAGAGTCTACGTTCATGGGCATTAGAAATAATTTCAGAAAAGGCATCAGAGTATTTGGAAAAATTAAACACAAAGATTCAGAGAATATCACTTTCACAGAAAACACGAGATGTGAATATTACATGCTATGCAAGATCAACAATGTTAGAATTAGAATCACTTAGTGGCGGAGAACAAGTGAGCATTGCGTTGTCCTTAAGATTAGGAATGGCACATCTCTTAGGTTCATCAAATCTAAATTTCATGATATTGGATGAGCCTACCACACATCTAGATAGTGAACGAAGAAAGTCATTAGTCGGAGTATTGTCACAATTAGCAAGTATTAGAGGAAAAGAGGCTTCAATGCAATTTATTATAATATCTCATGACGCAGAAATTTTTGAAGATTCATCTGTAGAAAATATTTACAATTTTGAATCCGGAATTAATGGAACATTAGTTAATCCACTTTAGCCGCCAGTAAGTTTACCAAACTTTTCATTTTTACATAATGTTTTCATGAATTCAAGATTAGACAATGCAACTACTGCAGAATGTCTTACAGATTCTTCAGGATCATTTAGTGCTTTTTCTAAGACCTCAGGCTCACCTGTAGAACCAACAACTCCTAGTGCAACTGCTGCTTCATGTCTAACAAACATGCTAGGATCATTTGCAGTAGCATCTTCAAGTGGTGCAATTCCACTACTATAACACATCTGGCCTAATGAAAATGCAGCCTCATGACGAACTAGTTCATTTGGATCATCTTTGAGAACTTTGGCAATATATTGGACTTTATCCTCACCACCAAGATCAACTATGATACATGTGGCTCTACATCTAACAACATAATCTTCATGCTCTAATAATTTAACAAAATATTCAGTATCTTGTTTTTCATAATGAGATTCCATCTCTGCAAAGAGATCAATTCTAGATTGTGGTACTACATCCATGTTTGAGGTTTTTTGCAGTCCTTTTTAATTCCTTTTTTTTGAAATGGACGTTATGTTTTTTAAGAGAAAACAAAATCACAAAATTTATGGTAGTAATTGGAGAAAAAGCACCAAATCTCAAATTAGGAAAATGGGTTCAAGGAATGGATACAAACTTTGACAAAGAAGGAGATAATGTCAAACTAGTCGAAGTGTTTCAAGTAAATTGCCCAGGATGTTTTATGCATTCAATTCCAGAAATAATTAACATTTATCAAAAATTCAAAGGAGATGGATTATCAGTAATGGGGGTAGCAACTGCATTTGAGGATTATGACAAAAATACATTAGAGAATTTAGAGATGCTTCTTACAACAGGAGAAGTTGTCGGAGATACAAAACAGGCATTATCACAATATGGTCAACTCAATGAAGGAAAATTATCATACAAGATTCCATACCCAGTTGCAATGGATTCATTGGTAAAAGCAGGAGAGCCAACTAAAGAAAAGATGACCGCATTTGTCAAAAATCAGATACCAGATTTTGACACACAACCAGAGGATTACAAAGAGCAGATTTTTTCCAGAGTAAGAGAGTATTTCAAAACTAAAGAGTACTCAGCGGAGACGTTTGAAATGTACCAATTGAATGGGACACCATCTACAATTTTAGTAGATAGAAAAGGAATACTACGAGACGTTTCATTTGGTCAGACAGCAAATTTAGAATCTATGATTGAAAAATTATTAAACGAATAATTTTTTATATTTTTTTAAAACTATCAAACCAATAAAAGAAGTTGCAAGAACTAATGGTGCAATTTCATGAAATTCAGGGATTACATATGTTCCAAAAATTTCAATTGTTTTATTATTAGAATTAAATATGATATTCATAGTATCACCATCAAGTATGTAATCAGATTCTACATCATCAATCAATACAATAAAGGAACCATCTTCAAATGGAGTCATTATCTCGTCATATAATTTTATAGACAATACTCCGTTATCGCCAGGATCAAATAATGTGAAAATTAGAGAATTAGTTGATTGATTTTCATCAATATCATCAACATACCCATCAGATATTTTATAATCAATTATATCTTTAATTTCAAAAACATCAAGATATGTAGTTCCAACTATCTCTATTTTGTGTTTTCCCATTCCCGTAAAATCCATCGTTACAAATGTCGTATTACTTCCTTCTTGTAATTTCGGTGTAAATTTTTCACCATCTACAAATATAGAATAATCACCGCCAATCAATGTATTAGGAAAACTTATCTCAAGTGAATTATTTTCTAAAGAACTTAAGATAAATAACGTGATTGATTTTTTTTCTTTATCAAAATCAAGATTGGTTACATCAAGATTTCCAGTAGCCTCAACTGTAAATGTATAATCATCTGTTTTTACAGGAAATGTGAATTTAAGACCGGTTTTATCAGAGAGTGGAACCGCATCAGCGAATGGAATAGCTATGGACAATATTATTAGAAAAATTAATAATTTTTTTATCATGCAGCAGTAGAAATTACTCTTTTTCTTAATTCTTTATCTTTTGAAATACTTGGATGTGATGGATCTGCTAAGATTACCTCATACCAGTAATGTTTACCGTCTTTGTACAGAAAATAAGAACCTAAAAGTTTCATATTTGGATATCTTTCAAGGACACGTCTATCTGCAACAGTTTTCATATTATCATCTTGTTTGATTCTAGTGACACCAAGATGTTTTGGACGTCTTCCACCTCGTGGTCTCTGACGTCTCATTCCACCAGTTCCAACTCGCATTCTAATTACAACTATTCCTTGTTTTGCTTTATAGCCAAGTCGTCTTGCACGAAGGAGTCTACTAGGTCTTTCAATACGTGTAACTGCATCTTCTTTTCTCCATACAATTGCACGTTCTCTAAGTACGATAGAATTTTCCTTCCACATTTTGTACCATACGTCATCTTGACTAATCGTCATTAGATTCATAGAAAAAAATCCCCTTAATAATCCTATGAGAAAAAAATGCAAAATTCATTATATTGTGTATGAGATATCTAACAGTATGAGACAGTATTTACTATTAATTCTTGGAGTTGGCATTATTTTTTCAGGTAGTGCATACGCTCAAAGCATACAAGATATTGAGATAGTAATTTCATCTTCCAACTATAATTACGGTGAGAAATTGGATTACAAAATAATAGTTTCTGAAATTACAGGAGAAGATGCAGTTATTTTTATTACAAATACAATTGGAAATAAAAGCCAATTATTATCAATACCAATATCACAAGAGGAATCAAGAGTGATTGCCCCATTTGCATTTGATAGTGTGATATGGAGTGAGGGCAAGTATGAATTAGAATTACAATATTCAGGTGCCACATCAACTACATCGTTTACAATAATTGATGATGGAACAATCGGTATTCCATATTGGATAAAAGATGTATCAAAAATTTGGGTAAGTGGACAAGCAAAAGATGATGAGTTTGCAAAAGCTATTAAATTTTTAATTGATGAGAATATTTTTTTCAATTCCAACCCAAGTAAAGAATTACAAATACCAGATTGGTTTAAAATTACAACTGGATGGTGGGTAAGTAATCAAATTCCAGATACAGTTTACGGAGACGCATTACAATTTTTAATTAATGAAAAAGTGATTAAAATTCCAATTGATCAAAAATCATTTGATCAGGAATCATCATCAGATAAAACTTTGTGACTTTTCTTTCCAATTCCCCACAAAATCATCATAATCACAATTCCTATTGACATTCCAATTACTATAGAGTAGATAAGAGGACCAGTTCTCATATCAGATGCATTTTTTTCCATAGCAGATAAAACACATTCACCGTTTTCGTAAACAGTTCCATCGCCACATGCATTCATTAATTTATCAAGTTTTTCCTCTTCAGCATTTTTTGCTGCTGCTTCTGCATCAGCTTGTGCTTGTGCTGCTGCTTCTGCATCAGCTTGTGCTTGTGCTGCTGCTTCTGCATCAGCTTGTGCTTGTGCTGCTGAATCTTGGGCTTGTTGTTCTTGTTCTATCAAAAATGAATTGTTTGCAAGAATTGTTCCAATAATTTCTATTTCTTCAGTTCCTGCAGAAAGTGAAAATGATAAAGTTCTAGATTCATTGGTTTTTACTTCTGTAAATTCGATTTCATCCCCGTCAGACAAAATAAAGAAATCATCGTCAGAATATCCAAGTTTTGCATCAAAAAAGTCTCTTTGGAATGTTATAGATACATCACCATCAGAACCAGAAACTTCTGTTTCAAAAATTAATGATATAAAATCAAGATCAGCAGAAGCTGATTTTAAGACTACATTATTTCCAGAATAGACAATATCATAATTGGTGCTATCAATTTCAGTTGAAACAGTATCAGCAAATGCTGATGGAATCATGAATGAGAAAATAAGTGCGGTTATGTATACAGTCTTTAATTTCAATCCTAAGTAACGCCTCTAAGGATTTGTATTATCTTTTCTGCTATAACATTTGCAGCTAAAGACTGAGCTTCTTTTGTCTGAGCGCCCATGTGAGGCGTAGAAATGAAGTTTGGTAGGGTTGCTAGATTGTTTGAAGTGGCTGGTTCAACCTCAAATACATCTAATGCTGCACCACCCAGTTTTCCATCCTTTAGAAATTCATATAGTGCTTCCTCGTCTATTACACCACCCCGAGAGGTATTGATTATACGAGAAGTATTTTTCATTGTACTCATTTTTTCAGCATTAATCAAATGTTTAGTGCTGTCCAATAATGGAACATGTAATGATACATAATCAGAGCTTGCAAGTAAAGTTCCAAGATCTGCTTTCATCAGTCCAACCTCTTTTGAAAATTCTTCATCTATTGGGACAACATCATACCCAATAATGTTCATGTTTAATGCTCTAGCAAGACGACCAAGTCTTTTTCCAATATTTCCTAATCCAACAATTCCTAAATATTTTCCACGTAATTCTGTACCCATCAATTCTTTTTTAATCCAATTTCCATTTCTTACTTCTCTATCAGCTCGTGGGATTTCTCTTGCTAAGGATAACATTAAACCAATAACTAATTCTGCAACTGCATTCATTGCACCTTCAACTGCATTAATGACACGAATATTTTTTTCTTTAGCTGCTACTTGATCTATATTATCTAAACCAACACCAACTCTTGCTATAATCTGACATTTGGTTGCTTTGTCAATCATATCTTTAGTAATTTTTGTTCTACTTCTAACTATGACAACTTCAAAGTTTTCAATTTTTTCTAGAATTTGCTCTGGAGTAATTTCCGGTTCATATGTAATTTGTAGACCATTTTTTTCTAAAATTTCATTTAATACAGAATTCACTTGATCACAAATTAAGACAGATTGACTCATACTCATGCAACAAGCCTGAATTCATTTAATATAATGATTTTGAAAGTGGAGAATTACTAAAATTATCTAGTCACCATAGAGAAGTATGCAATTTGATATAGTTCAAATTATTCCAATTGTGTGTATTATAGCAGCGGTAGGAATTTTTGTAGGTACCAGAATTTGGATTATGTTCAGATAAATCAATAATATTTTTGAACATAAATTATGGAGCTAGAAGTCACTAGTTCAGAAATAAAAGGAAAAGAAGGAAATGGGTTTAAGTTTATCCTTGTGCTGCAGCAATTACTGCAGGGATTACTTCCCATAGTGGTAAAGCGCCGTTTTCAATAGCTGCGTTTGCAACATCATCAGTACATAAACAATGTACGTTCAATGCCGGATGTGAAATTGTATTCAATCCTGCTGGTGGAACTGCATCGTGTGGATTACCTAAGACACCTGCGTATGAACCTGCATCAACTGCACCTTGGACTACACCAAGAGAAGTTGCTGCTTCATTTACTGGGTCTAATGGTAGACCTGCAACGAAGATAGTTGCTGCACCACTATAGATAGCTGCATAATCATGGTTTACTGCTGCGTAAACGCCTGGTTCATCAAATACGACATCTACAATCATATTTTGTGAGCCACCGAGTAGCCATGTTTCAGTACCTTGTGCTTGAACTCTGTTTGCTTGTGTTACTCTGTCGAGGATTTCACCGACTATGTGCCAATAGACTGGCTCGTTACCTTGATTTTCAATGAAAATACGAACGTGCTCATCTGTTGGTACAAAGAGTAGTTGTGATTGATATTGTTTTAAGTCCATAGAATTCCATGGTTGTGCTAAGAAGATGTTCTTGTTTGCATCACCGAACATGAGTAAGTTATGAATTCCGTTTGGAACATAACCAAATGCTTGTCCGTTAACGACAGTTTGTGATGTTGAGTGACTCATCATCTTTCCCATGTCGTAAGTACCAGCGTCAGTTAAGTACAACTGGTTGTATTGCAATTGGAACTCTAGTGCATCAGCATCATAGAATTTTTTGTCCTTTACAACTTCACCGCCTTGTAGTGCTGTTTTTTCCACCATTAGTCTTTTGTAACCATCGAGTGGGTCAACAATGGTGATACCATACATACCAGATAGTACGTGTTGGTCCATTGCTGCAATGTTAACACCAGAGCAGTGATATTTGAAAACACCTGGAACTTCAGCAATAAAGCAGTATTCACCAGTTTCACCGATGTTTACTGCACCCATGTAAGGTTTTGATGACATTTGTGATGCATGCATGTCGTTTCCGTGTTGAGTTACCTCATCACCTGGAATTGTCAATGTCATGTGGACAACGTCACCTTGTGTAACTCTTAGTGTTGGTCCTGGGACTTGTTCACTAAAAGTCATTGCACTGTAGGTACTTCCGGTCATTGTTGGAAGATCAACACTTACACCAGTAAGGTCAAAGTTTACTACAGGTCGACCTGAGTCTAATAGGTCAGAACATGGGCCTGCTGCATATGCTTCAGGCATTACAAGCTCTAATCCGCCCATGGCAGCTACTTTTGCAAGTGGAGATGTCTCTACTTCCATTGTAGAACCGCCGTTTAGTGGGGCAGTGATAGAACTTCCGAATAGTGCGCCTCCCATAACTGCGATTGCAGCTACGGTCATAATAGTACTAATACGTCTATTCATGTTCTTCGATGCTTGAACTAGATTATATAAAACCTACAGTTTTTTGATGTCTCTACTACTCATTTTGGGATCTTAGAATCTAGAACAAGATGGATGTTATATTATCAAGTTAGTCATAGTGGATTAAAAATTCAGTTTTTATTCTTGGATGTTTTAGAGAGTATGTTGAAGTATCGATCAGATAAAGATTCTCTAGGTCCAGTAAAAATACCTGCTGACGCATATTATGGACCATTTACTGGAAGGGCGATCAAGCAGTACAATGTAACAGGTAATCCATCTCATCGAAATTTGATTAAGTCATTTGTAATGATAAAACGCTCAGCTGCAGTTGCAAATATGAAGACAAAAGCAATTAACAAAAAACAAGGAACTGTAATAGTCAAGGCTTGTGATAAAATTCTTTCAGGAAAATATATTGATCAATTTGTTGTGGATATGATAAACTCAGGTGCAGGGACTGCATTCAATATGAATTCTAATGAAGTAATTACAAATGTCGCATTGAGAGGTTTAGGTAAAAAGCAAGGACAGTATGAGTTTCTTCATCCAAATGATCATGTAAACATGTCTCAATCAAGTAACGATACATATCCTACTGCAATGCACATGGCAATACTATTTTCATTCAAAGAAATGATTCCTGCAATTGATAAACTCATAAAATCAATTAATAAAAAAGCAAAACAATTTTCTAAATATAAAAAACTTGGACGTACTCATTTAATGGATGCACTACCAGTTACACTTGGAAGTGAGTTTGCAGCTTATGCAACATCACTAACTAATGCAAGGAATCAAATCATTTTATCTCAAAAAGAATTAGAACAAGTTGCATTAGGTGGTACAGCAGTAGGTAGTGGTGCAAATACACCTAAAGGATATAGAAAAGCAGTAATTTTAGAATTAAGTAAAATATCAAAATTATCACTCAAGCCACAAAAAGATATGCAGTATGCATTACAAAGTAAATTCCCAGTTGCAAATGCATCATCTGCATTGAAAAATTTTGCAATAGAATTAGGCAAAGTTTCTAATGATGTTAGATTGATGGCATCTGGACCAATTGCAGGATTAGCAGAACTAGGAATACCAGCAGTTCATGCAGGTTCATCAATTATGCCTGGAAAGGTAAATCCATCTTTAGCTGAATGTATGAATATGATTTGTTTCAGTGTTATAGGAAATGATACTACAGTCTCATTTGCAGCACAAGCAGGACAATTTGAACTTAATGTAATGTTACCAGGAATGTTAAAAGCGGTCTTAGATTCTACAGATATGCTAACAAACTTCTTGCCAATATTTTCAGCAAATCTAATTGATGGTTTGACCGCTAATGAAAGTAAACTTAGAGAAAATATTGAAAATAGTCCAGTAATCGTTACACTACTTACACCAAAAATTGGATATCTAAAGTCTGCAGACTTGTTCAAAGAATCACTCAAGACAGGTAAAACAATTAGAGAATTAGTGGTCTCAAAAAAGTTGATGACAAATAAAGAAGTCAGTTCGTTGTTAAATTAAGATGGCAAAAATTTGGGTGGAGGCTTATGGCTGCTCTGCTAGTTACTCAGACTCTGAAATGATTTCAGGTTTAATTGTTAATGGAGGGCATACATTAGCAGAAAATTCAAAGGATTCAGATCTCAATGTTATTGTTACTTGTTCAGTAAAAGACGCCACAGCAGATAAGATGATTCGTAAAATTATGGATTCTAATTCAAAACCACTTGTTGTTGCAGGATGTTTACCAAAAGCAGAAAAAACCAAAGTAGAGAAATTTGCAGAAAATGCAAGTTTACTAGGCCCAAATTCAATTGGCAAAACACTACAAGTAATTCAATCAACACTTGATGGAAAGAAAACTATCGCTTTAGAGGATTCAGATATTTCAAAGGTAGGATTACCAAAAATTCGTCTAAATCCAGCAGTAGGAATTGTTGAAATTGCAAGTGGATGTATGAGTGAATGTACATTTTGTCAAACAAAGATATCAAAAGGAGATTTACAAAGTTATAGAGTAGGAGATATCGTAAGACAAGTTAAGACAGAATTATCAGAGGGATGTTGTGAGGTGTGGCTTACATCAACAGATAACGGATGTTATGGTTTTGATATTAATTCAGATTTACCAGAATTAGTAAATACAGTCTCAGAGATTCCAGAAAAATTCTTTATGAGAGTAGGAATGATGAATCCAATGTACATGCCAAGAATCCGTGAAGGGTTACTAAAGTCATTTGAGAGTAGCAAAGTTTTCAAATTTTTACATGTCCCAGTTCAGAGCGGAAGTGATAAAGTTCTAAATGATATGAAAAGAGGACATACTGCTAAAACTTTCAGAGATGTTTCACAACAGTTCAGAGAAAAATTTAGCGAATTTACAATTTCAACAGACATCATAGTTGGATTTCCAACTGAAACTGAGGAAGATTTTCAGATGACAATGCAGTTGTTAGAAGATACAAGACCCGATATTGGAAATTTATCAAGATACAGTCCAAGACCAGGAACAGATGCAGCTGAAATGAAACAGATTGACATGCAAGAAATGAAAAGAAGAAGTAAGTTGGCTTATGAATTAATCTGTAAAATTTCGAAAGAAAATAATGAAAAATGGATTGGATGGAAAGGAGAAGTAGTTTTTGATGAAGAATTTAAGGACCAAAAAAGAGGCAGGAACTTTGCATACAAACCAATATTTGTAAATGAAGAGCCTAAAATCGGTGACATCAGAACAGTAGAAATTACTGATGCCACAGTTCACAGCCTGATTGGGAAGATAATCAGGTAAAGGACTCAAGAATTTTAGATCGGAATTATAATCAAAACTAAGTAAAGAGTTTTTTATCAGAAATTGCGATACTGTACATGACTTTTGAAGTTAAAGAGCCAGTACTAGTAATAGGACTAGGAGGAGCAGGCATAAAATTAGCCTCAGAAATGAGAGAAATTTTAGGCGCAGATTCATTAAAAATTAGTCAAGATGAAAAAGACGTTTCAGAACATAATTCAATCCATATTTCCACAAAATCAATCATCAATCCATCAGTTCAATTGATTAGAGGTTGTGCTATGGAACAAAGTGAAAAAATTGCCGAGCATATGAGCACATATGAGACAGTCATTATCATGGCAAATCTTGCAGGAAAATCAGGAGCGGCATTAGCCCCAGTAGTATCATCAATTTGTAAAGAACAAAACAAAAATGTTCTATCATTTGCAATAATGCCATTCAAATTTGAGAAAAATAGAATTTTCCAATCTGGAATATCATTGAAAAGATTGAAAATGAATTCAGATTCAACAATAATTATCGATAATGATGCAATATTGGACAGTAATCCAGACTTTACTACAGAAAGATGTTATGATGTAACAAATAATGCAATCAAATGTCTTGCAACATCAATCAAATCATCATCATTAACAGACGATACAAATATCATGTCAACATCACGTAGTACAGAAAATATTGAAGATTCAGTAAAAGATTCAATCAAAATGTTATATGAAGATGCACCACCAAATAGCATCAAACGTTCAATGTTGTATGTTTATGGTGCAGATAAGATTCCAGTAGGAGTAATCAACTCAATTTCAAACATACTAGGAGGTATTTTTGATGAAGAAAATTCTCAAGTGGATATGTCAACTTCAGGCAATACAAATGTTGTTTTGTTAAGTGCAATTGCTGGTGAAACACGCTTTGACAAATACGATCCATTAGGAATGATTTCAAAAGATAAAACATTAGACTGGGATGAACCAGAAACTAGTTTTAACTGT
>JAOMDR010000011.1 GCA_028345575.1 Candidatus Nitrosopelagicus sp. | reverse complement strand
CTCAGCCTGTGTCTTTACTGCAGTGATATCTCCAGCAGCGGCAAGTGCATCATCAGCTAATGCTGGAATGATAAATGGCAGCAAAAAAAGAAGAAAAAATACGGCTCTCATTGTAAACTCCTAACATTGACGCTTCTTAATTAAACAGATCAAATAGCCAGTCAAAAAATCCCTTTTTCTCCTCTTTTACAGGCTCAATTTCTTGTGGCTCAGGCTCGTATGTTTCTTCTACTAGAGGGAATGATTTTTCATCATCAGGAACTAACACGAATCCTGTTTGTACCATCTTTGGTTTAGGTTCTGATTGAATCTCTAATACTATTTGATCAAATCTCTCCTGTGTAATTCCAATTCCTTCCCAGAACTGATACTCTGAATAGTTTACATCAAACCATTCTCTGTATTCAGTTTCTGTGATGTATCGTTTCACGTAATGTTTAGCTGGCATATTCTCATCAATAAAACTTAGAACGGTTTTCTCACTTGTTGCTGTAAGCATTACTTCAGGTTCTGGTTCTTTGACTGGTGGCTCAGGCTCTGGAACAAACTCTTCTGGAATCTCTTCAGGTACAACTTCAGGTACAACTTCTGGAACCTCTTCAACTTGTACAATCTCTTTTGGTAAAATTTCTAATGCAGCATCAAAGTATGTCAAATCATAGTTGTTTGTATCATCAATCGTTTGTATTCCAACATGTGATGGCTCCATTGGTTTTGCAAAGATTAAGGTAAATGTGATGTCTAACAATTCTAATGCTGGATTATCACCATATGGGTCTGTCACTTTCTCAGTCTGTACGCCTACTGCTGAAAAAATCTTATCTTTATCGTAAACCTTGAACTCATCTTGTTGAACTCTGAATTCTACGTTTGCTTTTGAATCCCTCCAATCTGGTTTTTCTCCATGCATTCCAAGATATGCGATTGCCAAACTAATTCTGTCAGTTCCCATATTTTCCCATGTTCTAATAGTTACATTCACAGGTTCTCCCACCTCTAATCGCATTGTTGGATTTTTGTTGAAACGTTCTTGATTTTCTTCAAAAACATTATCATTTATGGAAAATCCGTCAGGAGTTTCTGATTCTCCATGATTTGTAATTCTTGGTGGTGTACAGTCTCTGTCAAAACCACATGCACCACTTACTCCAGTTTTCTTTTCAATCTGAGTTTCTTCAACATTTACTGTTGTGTATGTATCTGGATCTCCTTGATTAAAGTAAGATGCTGCAGCATAAGATGCAGTACGTAATCCGCTTGAAATTCTTAATTCGTCAACTTTTCCTTTTAGCTCATTGTTAACTTTGGCACAATTATTATTATTTGCCCCATCAATATCTCCTCCTAAAACCATTCTCAAATCACTTGTCTTGATGACATGATTGAGGTTTCCTGAACGATTTTGGTCTTTTACTAATTCACCGTTAATGTATAGCTGGCTGTTTCCTTGTGTACCGTCTGCATCTTTCATGTTGTAAACTGCAACAATATGATTCCAATTTGTGAATGATGCAGGGTTATCATCATCAACTGGATGACCAGGATCATTTGTGCTAACATAGAATTGGTTTACCGCCTTCATTTTGACATTTCCCGCCCTCCATAAAGTCAAATGGTTTGACCAATTGTTATTTGCATCATTTGTATGTGTTGTACAAAAACCCACCAAGTCATTATGGAGGGAATCATTTCCGCCAGACGGAGTATTAGTAATATCTCCAACCCAAAGTTCTATTGTAACATCTCTAGATGGCATTCCTTGTATTTTCCCATTAGTCCAAATTATATCTCCAGAACCTTCACCAGTTCCTGTAGTTGTTGGACCTTTGAGTTCTTGTCCATTTCCTATTTGACCAGTTGTATCATGAGGAATTCTTCCAGCAGAATATCCAACCTTGGTTCCACCACCACCTCTTCCATCATTACCGTTACTAGTTGCATCACGAAACTCTCCCGCTGTTCCAGTTGATGTTTGGTTTAGATGCCACACTATAACATAATCATCGTTCCACACATCTGCAGAATCAAAACCAATAGTGTCTCCTTTGTAATAGATGTACATCTCAGTTGATGTTGATGCAGACATTGTTGGTAATTTCACCCATGCAATTATTTCACCTGTAGTATTGTCAAATTTCTCAATCTCATGAGAAAGCACTGTTGTTCCATCTGATTCTGTAAAAACAAAGTCTCTTCCTAGAGATTCGTTTGTTTGAATCAAATCTGTATCAGTAAACGAAATTAAAACAGGGAAATCTGTAAGATCTGAATCAACTCCTGTTGCAGTATTCAGGGATAGCGTGATGTTTTTCCTAAATTCCCAAGAATCATTATACCAATCTTGTAGAGCAACCTCTGCTCTTGATGCTGTTTCAACTACTGTAAGTTCTGCAAATACCTCACTCATTCCAATTGGAACTATTAGAGTCAACACTAGAATAGCTAAAAGAAAACCCTGCAAGAGATCTGAAATTTTTGCAAAGCTGTATTTATTTTAGTTCATTTTATTCATTAATCATGCCTGAAATCTGGTTAAACTATGGTAAAAACGAAGTCGTTCTAGATATCATGGCTGAAAATCTAGATGAACAAATCAAGTTTGAACAACCGGTAATAGATGATTCAGAGATTAATGAAAATTTAGAAGTATTAGACCTGTCAAAACCAACTGAAATTGTAATTCAAAATTATAGTATAACAATACAAAAAATTCTTGGAAAACTTTATGAAAAATGTGAAATCAAATCATTTTCTAAACCAAAACTGTTAGTTGATAAAAGAAATCTTCCTCTAATCAAAGCAAACAATCCTGATACTATTAGTATTAACGAGTTTGAAGAACAGGAACTATCAAATTCAAATCTAGTATTCCTTGGTGAAATACAGTTTGATGGTCTATTTGGATATGAAACAGTTGCAACCAGATTACTACGCAAGTTTGGTGCAGACAAAATGCTAGAGGCATTTTCACATCGTTCAGGAAATTTACCAACACCTGGAACTGACTCTCCATCATTTGGTGATGCAAAAAAGTTTACAGATGAATTTGAGGTCTCATGTATAGAACTTACAGGAAACAAAAAGGGAATTTCAGGTTTACAGGTTGGACATCCATCAAAAACATCATCCATATCGCAAACACTGCAAAAATCTACTGCAACCTTTGAAGAAAAGTTTCGTACAATGATAATTAGTACCGGACGGGATGCAAGTAATCAAACACTATCCTCTTCATTAAATTCTGTATGGAATTTTCATACAGCTGTAAAAAATCAGGGATTAATCATACTGATAGCTGAATGTATGGCTGGATTGGGTTCAGAAACATTTCAAAAATTAATTGATGGTCGTATCACACCTGAAAAGATCAAAAATACATCAAAGTATGAAGATGGAATGGAAAATCTACTATTCTTATCAGAAATTCAGAAAAATGCTCAAATCGCAATTACATCTATCTTACCTGAAGTATACATCAAAAAACTTGGAATGATTCCTGTAGATGGAATCAAAAAATCAATGGACTATATTTTGAAAAATCAAGGTCCAAGACAAAAAGTGCAGGTCATTGAAGATGGTGCACGTACTTTACTACGGGAAAATTGATTGCGGCAGTGGTGCACACAAAACCGCTAAAACAATAACTCCAATGTAAACAATTTTTCTGTTCTTTGATAGTGGTGAAATGTCATCTAACGGTTGTGCATCTTTACTTCTTGAACTTAAAATTAAAATGAAGATTGCCATCATCCAATAATTCAGTAATGCTAAAACTCCTAGACTTGCATATGTTGCATACTTGTGCCATTTTCGTCCCAAAATCACTCTTGACATGTGACCTCCATCTAACTGCCACGCTGGTAGCAAATTCAAAAATGTAATTAGAAATCCAAGCCATGCTGCAAACATTATTGGAGACATTATGACTTCAACATCATCTCCATCCTTGTCAAATAATGCAAGTGCACCTTTCATGATCAAATTTTCATTCATAGGAAAGAGTGTTGAACCCATCATCAGGTCTTCTGCTATCTGACTATCAATTACCGGTGATGTCCATGCACCAAAAATTACAACGACTACTGCAACCACTAATCCCGCAATCGGCCCAGCTACTGCAATATCAAATAAAATGTCTCTATTTACTGTAAGACTTCTTGATTGAATGAACGCACCAAATGTTGGTATTCCTACAATTGGTATTCCTGGAATAAAGTATGGCCATGTTGTCTTTATTTTATGCCACTTTGCAGCAATCAAATGTCCTGCTTCATGAACTCCTAAGATGCCTAACAACGCCCAAGCATATACTACTGCAACTCCAAGCGGGTCACCAATTGGTTTGATAAGTGGAAATGTGTTAAGCATTGCAGTTCTGTAAAATCCATCAATTAACACCATTGCGACAGTTGCAGCAAACATGATTCTTGGTGTCCACGATTTTGATAACCACTTTCTTTTTTTTGTTTTAGGTAATTTTGATACAACTACCATGTGTCTGTATCCCTCTTTTTCAAGCGTACATAGTAAATTGTTAGTCTCTAACTCTTGTGTCAAGCGAACAAACTTTTCTTTGAAATCTTGGTCCTCAAAATAAAATTGCATCTTTACTAGACCTATTTCTATATCAGAAATATCGAAATGATTTTCTACAACTTTTTTAATAAATTCCTGCGTAGGCTCTATCATAAAGATCGTGTGTTATCTGAACATAATTGTTTTTCCAGTATCGAATTAAATATGATAAATTTTGTGTATTACTATGCAGGTAATCCTACGTGAGCATAATGGAGCCATATTCAGACGTTGTGAGCCTAGTGATCTTATCGGTGTAATGGAAATTAATATGAAAACATTACCTGAACATTATTCTGATTATTTCTATGAAAGCCTCTTAGCAGAAACACCTGAAGCGTTTCTGATTGCTGAAAAAAGTGGTCAACATGTTGGATATATTATGTGTAAGACTGAATTTGGATTTTCTAACTTTAAAAAACTTGGATTTGTAAAAAAAGGTCACGTTGTATCTGTTGCAGTATTAGAAGAACAACGTGGAAATGGATACGGAAAAGTTCTCGTCAATGAAGCATTCAAGGGAGTCAAAGAAAAACAATGTGATGAAATGTATCTTGAAGTTCGTTGTAGCAATACAGAGGCTGTAAAATTATACCAGGATTTGGGTATGGATATCAAACAAAGACTCAAAACATATTATCGTGATGGTGAAGATGCCTATATGATGGCTATTGAGTTCAATTAAATTACAGTTTTTGATCGAATCGACATGTCACGACGAAAATCAATGGGTGTTTTCATCTTTGTATCTTGTATAGCTGCATTTTTTGTATATGCATATCTTTTGATGCTCTCTGAATGGAGCCCAATTGTTTTACAATTGACAATATTGATGGTTGTAGGCGGTGTTTTAGGAATAGTTTCCTGGATTGGTTATCAAATGGCTACAACATCTGCAAAACCTTCTTCATTAATTGAAGATGATTAATTTTTAGAAATTTTCACATCTACTACGGTTTGATAAAATCTTGGTCCTACTGGTCTGACATTTCGTGAAGTTATTATCTCTGCATTTGTTTTGTTTACGCTCATAAAATGTTCTTCCGATAATTTTCCTGCATCTTGTTTTCTATCCGCATGCATGTGAGAGTAATAATGAATTATTCCTTTATCTTTTAATCCATTTAATGCTGAATCTAAAAATTCATCAGAACGTTCAGGCAACAACATCAAAACTCTATCAGCTTTTCCAATTAATTGCTCATTGATCACTTGTGTTGCATCACCATTTAATGAAATCACTTTTCCTTTAAGCTTGTTAATCTGAACATTTTCTTTACATAACTGCGCTGCAACCGGATTTAGATCAATGTTGTATACTGTGCATGCAGTATTTTTTGCTGCAAGTAAGGAAAACATTCCTACACCTCCAAACATATTGATTATCACTTCTCCATCTTTCACTAGTCCTGCAATTCGTTCTCTTTCTGTTGATAGTCGTGGTGAAAAGAATGCTTTTTCTACATCTACTATGAATCTACATCCATTCTCTTTGTATTCTGTTTGAGTTTTATCTTCTCCTGCAATCACTTCTAATTTTCTAGTTCTAAAATCACCTTCTATCGGTGATGACTGATAAAAAACAGAATTTGCTGTACTAACTTGTTCTAATAGTGTTTTTCCAATGATCTGTTTTTTCGAAACTAATGAATCTGGAATTCTCACTACTATGATATCTCCAATTTGATCAAATGCGGAAATTAACTGTTCATTTTCTTCTTGAGAGAGAACATCTTGTAATACTCTCTTTAGCATCTTGGTCATTTTCTAAAATAGTAATTGCCTGTTGATTTTTGTTCTTTATCTAATCTACTTGCTTCTTTATTGACACGATGTCTACTTGTTTTTTCATCTCTTCTAAATGAAATGTCAAGTGATTCTAGGAATCTATTCATGGCATCTTTTTTTGGCATTGGAGATGTAGCAACTCCTGCTACACTTGATGTTCCTTCAAAAATTACCATGGAATCTGAGACCAAGTCCATCAATTGTAAATCGTGGTCTATGATTATCGCAGATTTTCCAAACGAACGAACGAATTTCTGCAAAAATTTGGCAACTGCGATTCTATCTTCTACATCTAAAAATGCTGATGGTTCATCTAGCGCATACAAATCTGCTTTTTGTAATAAGCAGGATGCAATTGCGACCTTTTGAAGCTCTCCTCCTGACAAATTCTTTACTGATTTGTTATACAATTTTTTTAATTTTAGTGGGTCCAAAATCTGTTCTTCTTCTGCACTTCCTTCAATTGTTGAACCATTTGATTTTTCTAAAACTGCAATTACTTCAATATCAATATCATTTGAAAGATATTGTGGTTTGTATGATATGTTGATTTTTTTATCAACTGATCCTTCAGTTGGTTTTTCAACTCCTGCTATCATCTTCATCATTGTTGTTTTTCCTAATGCGTTAGCACCCATTATTCCAAGTAACTCTCCTTTCCTTACAGTTCCTGGTTCAATTGTAACTGAAAATGAATCATATTTTTTTTCTAATTTTGGATATGAAACTATTGTATCACTTTCTAGTATTTCATCTCCAGATGTAGATGCATCAAAAGTGAATTTTTTATCTCTAAATCTAACATTTTCTGCTGGTAAATAACCATCAAGAAATACATTAATCCCAACTTTGGTTGATAGTACAGTTGAAACAATCCCATATGCTGCAGGTACACCATACAATACCTCAATGTAGTCACTAAGATAGTCAAGCAATGTTAGATCATGTTCAACCACCATTACGCTTTTTCCTTCTTCAGCAAGTTTGTGAATTACTCTTGCGACACCTGTTCTTTGAAATACATCATTGTAAGATGATGGTTCATCAAAAAAGTAAAAGTCTGAATCTCTTGATGCTGCAGTTGCAACAGATAATCTTTGTAGCTCTCCTCCACTGAGTTCTTTGAGACTTTGTTCTAAAGAATTTTCTAATCCTAATTGTTTAACCAGTTCTCGAGAAACTCCTCTTTGATCAAATTTATCTAAGAGTTCTTTTCCTGTTCCATCAAATGCATCTGCAATGGTATGGACTTGTTGTGGTTTAATTGATGCTTTAATCTCACCATTTTTTATTTTTTCAAAATGAGATTTTAATTCGGTACCTTTGTAATATTTTAAAATATCATCCCATTCTGGCGGTTCTTCATAATTTCCAAGATTTGGTTTCAATACTCCTGAGAGAATATTGACTACCGTACTTTTCCCCATTCCGTTTCTTCCCAATAATCCTACAACTTCCCCTTTCTTTGGAGTTGGAAGTTTGTATAGTCTAAAAGAGTTCATTCCATACTGATGAATCTTATCTGTTTTCAGCTCACTGGCTAAATTTACAATTGTAATTGCATCAAATGGGCAAACTTTAACACAAATTCCACAACCATTGCAAATATCCTCATCTATTCTTGCCTTGTTAGTCTCTTCGTTGAGAACAATACAATCTGCTCCTGATTTATTCACTGGACAATATTTGATACACTCTAAGCCACATTTTTTGGGCTGGCATAATTCATTGTCTAATACAGCAACACGATGTGTCATAACGTTATTCGCTGTCGGTTTAATTTATACTTCTATGAATAATATATCTTCAAAAAATCCATTCATAATTTTTTAGTTAGCTTATTATGAAAGATAATTTGCCATAATGTTAAGCCGGCCATAGCGTTTGGGTGCGACCCAATCCCATTCCGAACTTGGAAGTCAAACCAAATGTCGCTGCTGTGTTACTGACATGCGAGAGCCGTTGGGAAGCAACAGTGCTGGCATCTTTTTAATTCAATTAACTTAAGTTACTGACATATTTTACCAAAACATGGCAAATTGTACTGTATGTGGTGAAAAATTTGATAGTGATATCCGATTTTTGAATCATATGATGGAAAAACATGGCTTTAGAAATCCAAATGTGGATAAACCAGATCGTAATAGTCGTGGGTATTAACAACAATAAATCTATAAGTCGCTAAAATTGAGTTGTTCGTACAAGCAACATGATAAAAAAACAACTTGAAAAGACACTCAAAGATGCAATCAAAGAAGATGCATACATTATTGGTACAAAACAAGTTTCTGGTAGTATTTCAAAATCCAAACTTGTACTTCTTTCAAGATCTGTACCAAGTCATATCAGTGAAAAAATAGAAGATGACGCAAAAAAATCAAATGTTTCAACAATTTCGTACGATGACACCTCTGTTAACCTTGGAAAACTCTGTGGACTTCAATTCAGAGTTTCAGCCATTTCTCTAACCAACATCACTGATGCTGATATCAAAACACTACAAAAAGAAACAGAATCACAATGATGTTGTTAAAAACTTATCCAAAATTAAAAACCAATCAAGGTTTAAATGAGACTGAAAATTTTTTTGAATAATTAGAATGACTATGACACAAGAAATCAAACCTATCTCACAAGAAATCAAATTAACTACTGATCAAATGAAATTAATGTCATTATTCCAAAATATTACTAAAGCAACAGCACGTGATTGTATTGAAGATGAAAAACGTGATAGAATCATTTTTGTTGTAAATGAAGGTAAAATGGGTTTGGCAATTGGTAAAGGTGGAGCACACATTAAATCACTTCAAAATAAAATTGATAGAGCAGTTGAACTTGTAGAATATAACGAAGACCCGCTCAAACTTTTAAGAAATATCTTAAACGAAAAATACATTACTGACATTAAAATATCTGAAAGACTAGATGGCTCCTTCCAAGCTAACGTGGAAGTTGATGGTGCAAAAAAAGGAGTTGTAGTTGGACGAGAAGGTCGTAATGCTGAAAAAGCAAGAATACTTGCCCGAAGATATTTCAACATTACATATGTAATGATTAATAGCAAGGAACAAGCTTTCGAGTGGTAATAATGGCAAAATCACCTTTAGGACTATTTGCAGGACGAGATCTTCGTAATAAGAAGAAACAACAACGCTGGGCTATCTCTACTTACAAAAGAAGAGAGTTAGGATTAGATAGAAAATCAAATCCATTTGCAGGTGCTCCTCAAGCAAAAGGCATTGTTTTAGAAAAAGTTGGTATTGAAGCAAAACAACCAAACTCTGCTGTAAGAAAATGTGTTAGAGTACAATTAATTAAAAATGGAAAATCAATTACTGCATTTCTTCCACGTGACGGTGCAATGAACTACATTGATGAACACGATGAAGTACATGTTGAAGGTATGGGTGCAACTCAAGGTGGTGCAATGGGAGATATTCCTGGTGTAAGATTCAAAGTTTTCAAAGTTAACAATACATCATTACGTCAATTAGTTGAAGGAAAGAAGGAAAAACCAAGAAGATAGAGACATGGCTGAAAAAAAATTACTTCTATTTAGAAAATGGGATACTTCTGAAATTGAGATAAAAGATTTAGGCTTACAAACACATGTAGTTGGTGACAAAACACTATCTTCAATTTCATTAAAACCAATGGTATATCCAATCGATTATGGTCGTTCAGCGTTAAAGAGATTCAATAAAGGTGACGTACACATTGTAGAAAGATTAGCAAACAAACTAATGCATTTTGGTAAAAAATATGCAAAAAACACCGGAAGACAAGGTGGTAAAAAACAACATTCACTAAACATAATCAAATTGGCATTTGAAATTATCCATCTAAAAACTGGTCAAAATCCTGTTGAGGTATTAGTTCGTGCAGTTGAAAATTCTGCACCAAATGAAGATACAACCAGAATTGTTTACGGTGGAACTGTCTATCATGTTTCAGTTGATGTTGCTCCAATCCGTCGTGTTGACTTAGCATTAAGATTCATCGCAGATGCAATTAAAGAAGCAACATTCTCAAACCCAAAACCAATTGAAGAATATATTGCAGAACATTTGATATTGGCTGCAAATAATGATCCTGCTGCACCTTCTGTAAAAAAGAAGAATGAATTAGAAAGAGTTGCACAAGCTTCTAGATAATAAAATAAATTTTCCAGTCTTTAACTTGTAAAGTGTGCCATTTTTTATAAAATTAAGTTACAGTAGCCCGGCCCGGACTCGAACCGAGGTCAAAGGCTCCAGGGGCCCCTATGCTTGCCGCTACACTACCGGGCTACATGGAAAATACAAAATGTTTGAATATATTCATTATTGTAGAAACTATCTGATCTTAATCTCACGTAAAGCGGTTCCATAATCAACTTCTGCTTTTAATCGCATGTATGGAATTAATCTATAATGAATAAAGTATGATTGATTTTCTTTGTATAGTAATCCTCTTTGAATCAATGATGCCAATCCTCTTGATAATGCATTTATTGACATCCCATATTTTAGACATATTTCATCACGTTTTTTCTGATATTGTACTAAAGTAAATTCAGCATTGTTAACTTGTATAATGAGTGGCCACACAATTTCTTTCCAGACAAATCTTCTGTTCTCAGTTGCTGATGCATATTTACCTTTTTCACTCAACATTATAATATCAAACTTTATGAATATAAGAAATAATGTCTCAAAAAGAAATTCAAGAGTCTTTAGATTTACTTGAAAAAGATTGGGATGTTGATCCAATCTTACATGATTTTGTTCTAGGGAAATACACTGATGTTACAGATTTCTCATTGACTGTAAAAGATGTTGTATTTCATATTCCATATTTACCAAAAGAAAAAAAATATATTTTATGGAAATGTTATTGGCCTGATTGTCATAATTGTTGTGATAGACAAGGACGTTTACCTCTGACTTCTGATGATTTAATTCAAATCGGTCATGGTTTGAAATACCAAAAAACATCAGAGTTTATAAAAAATGAAACTCTTGTTGCAACCCATGATGAACCTACTCCTTCTGGTGGTTTCTCTGTAATGACAAATATTGGTCTAAAAAGAAAAACAGATGAAACTGAAGCTGATGATGGAACACATATCTCTTGTAGATTTTTAGACGGAGAAGGTGGATGTGGAATTCATCCTACACGTCCAGGTGTTTGTTACATGTATCCTTTTTCAACATGGGCACAAAATGAAAAAGGACGTGCACGTGTCCACGCAACATTCCAATTTACTGGGGATTGTCCTGGATTCTATCTCTCTGATTCACTTGATTCCATGAAAGAAGTCTTAGATGATTATTCTACAACAATTTATGATTATAATATGAAATCGAGCCGAACTCTAAAAGAAGGATTCGGTTCTCTCAGTATGTCTTAGGCTTTTGCCACTTTTAATAAATCTGCAATTTTAATATGCATACCAAATCTATCTTCATTCTTTTTCATGTATCTGAATATTGCAATAAAGTCTGGTAATGCTTTCAAGAAACTAAAATCGTTATGAATTTTTGCTCTTACAAAATTAAACACTTTGGCATAAACGCTATAGTGTTTCTCAATAGCTTTTTCATATGCTTTGAAATCATTCATATTTTTTAAGAAAATTTCCACGCATTGCATAGATGGGATAATTCCTTCACCTAACAATGCATAAACTGTTCCAATTGATTCTCCAACACCAACAACTTTTCCAGAATAGTATGGTTTGCATCTGTCTGGTGTTGCTAATCTAATTGGACGTCCTTTAGTCGCAACAACTTTTCCACCATGTTTTTCAAGAAATTCATCTGTTGCTTTGATATGTTTTTTATTATAATCTCCTGCTCCAATATGTGCATATTTCTCTCCTAATGGAAAATACCAGAAATATCCTGACATACCTGGGAATGGTTCTATGTAAAAATCGTCATATGGTACGCCATTTTCATATTCAACTTTATACTCATAAGTTGGTAAATAGAAATCCTGTTCCATTTTTGGTAAGTAACTCCTGTTAAATCCTGTACAATCAACTATCATGTCATACTCGTTTTCAATCTCCTCTAGTCTAGGAGACTTGCCATAAATTACATTACAATCTTTTATGAAATCTTTTATCAATCCAAGTTTATTGTAAGTACAAAGTCCCTTCAAACCAATATCGAATTTAACATCATCGTTCATTTTTACATGCATTTCTTTTCCATCATGAATTAAAAAATCATCAAAATTTCTACCAGTTTTTTTACAAAAATTAGTTAATTCTTCTTTTATTGTACCCCATGCACAAATAGAATCATGTCTTTCTAGGGGCATTCTTTCATATCCGACAACTTCGTGTTCAGAATTTTTTAATCTAGCCATGAGATAACTTCCTGCAACACCCATTCCCATAACTGCAATTTTCATTTGATCTGATTAGTGCTTAACCTAATAAATACAATTCCAGTTTTATTCAATCAAAATTGCTGGTTTGTATGGTCTTGCGTGTCTTGCTTTTCCTTTAGGATCATAAACATCATTATCTGATTCGGAGTACACTTGAATTTCTACTTCAAACTCTTTTTGTCCAATACTAGATAATTCTGACAACAGAAATTCTTTTTCATTAAATGACTCTGATTCAAGTTTCATCTTTTTGATAGATTCTGATTCTGAATGCAAGTCTTTGATTACTTTCTGAACATAGTCTGGCATTTTTTTAGCATCAATGGTTTCAGGATCTGCAATCAATTCTTTCATCACAACTCCCATGTTATTTTGACCTCCTACCATTATGTTCAAAATTTTACGATAGATTTTTGATTTAACACTATCTGAATTAACATAAATTACAATTTTCTTTGGAGAAATTTTTGTAACTTTGAGAATATTTGAAATATCTTCTATAGTTGATTTTAACAATTCTTCAGCTTGAATTACACTCACATCAACTTTATCTGAAGAATATTCAGGCCAGGATGATTTTGATACTAGTTCAGAATTTCCTAATTTTTCCCACATCTCTTCTGCCACATGTGGTGCAAATGGAGAAAGCATTGCAACTCTAGCTGAATTTATCTGATGAAGAATTCCAGAAACATCATCTCTCTTTTTAGCTTGAACTCTTTTTTGATACCAACTCAAATCACTTTCAAATGTAAATAAAATATCATGTAGAGCTTCTCGCAACCTCATTTTTTCTACAGCTTCTGTAACTTCAGAAATTTTACTTTGTGTTTTTGATAATATCCATTTATCTTCTATTTGTAAATCATCAATTTTTCCTTTTTTTAGTGTGGAGCACTCGTCTAATAGAGACTCTAACTTACTTTTGATACCTGAAACTGATTCCATGTTAAAGTCAGCATCTTGGAGTAGCTCAGCTGATGAAATAATTGCTAATCTAATTGGGTCTGCGCCATGATCTTGAATTGCAGTACGAAGTGGAATGATATTTCCCATACTCTTAGACATTTTAGCACCGTTCATCATGACACTACCATTGACAACAATTTCCTTTGGCCACAATTTTTTTTCAAATATTGCAGCATGATTCAAAACAAAAAATGACAAGTGATTCTGTACCAAATCTCGTCCAGAATGCCTTGCATCTACTGGATAGAAATATTGAAACTCTTTTTTCATTGTATTAATTACATCTTCTGAAAGATTTGCTGAACTTGCAACTGTTCCTAAATTTCCTTTATCTAGGAAAAGATAGTCAAAGAACTCTTTTGTAAGATTCTCAGGTTTTACTGTTCCATCATTTACAAATCGTGATATGGTATAGTATGCCATGTAAATTACACTATCTGATAATGATTCAACAATCCAGTCTTTATCCCATGGAAGTTTTGTTCCAAGTCCTTGTTGTCTTGCACATGCTCGCTCATGTAGCCAATTAATTACATCGTGAAATTCTGTTTTAATCTTGTTTGGAAGAATATTCATGCCATCAAGACAGTTTCTTGCCAGCTTTTTCCATTTTTCATCGCCATAATTGAGAAACCATTGGTTGTTCAAGACTTTGACAACACATTCACATCCGCAGCGGCATTGAATTGGAGCATTTTGAAGCGTAGGAAATGACTCTAGTTGATTTTTGTCTTTTAACCAATCCCTAACTTTGTTTCGTCCAAATTCTACCTTCTCATTAACAAAATCTCCACATTTTTCATTTAATTTTCCATTAACAAATTCCTTAAGATACAATTCTTCAGTTGCTTCTTCTAATTTTGTATCTATCTGATCCGTAACTCCTAATCTTTCACACACATCCTTTGCAGGAATATTTCCATATCCTTCTGTAACTATGATTGGTATTGGTTCAATTTTAGATGCTAATTCATGATTTTTTGATTTCAAATCCATCAATGCTTGATAGTCTTTAGGTGCATGTGCTGGCACTGACATTACTAAACCAGTTCCCATTCCTGATTCAACAAACTCTGCTTCAAAAATTGGAATTTCTTGTTCTGTATGTGGTGTTTTTGCAAATTTACCTATTAGATCTGTTCCTTTGATATCTCCTTCAATTGTAATTTCTTTTCCAAAGAATTTCAATTTTTCCGCACATTCTTGTGAAACAATCCATTTCTCGTCATCTGCCTTAATTTTTTTGTATATGGTATTTGGATTTACCCAGAGATTTGTAATACCAAAGAGTGTTTCAGGTCTTAATGTTGTAATTGGAAATACATATTCATCTAGTTTGAATTTGACAAGATAATTTTCATCATTTATCTTTGGTTCTACATCGCCCATTGTATCGTGTTGTGATACTGGGTTTTGGTCAACTGGACACCATCCAACTGGGTGAGAACCTTGAATAATTTTGTCATTATCGCGTAATGTAATAATCTGCCATTCAATAAATTTCTGATAGCCTGGAACTATTGTTGTAAATTCTCGTCTCCAGTCAATGGAATAGCCCATTTCGATCATTCCAGACTTTATCTCTTCATGGAAATAGTCTGCAATCTTAATTGGTTCAACAAATGTTTTGATTACATCTTCTGGAACATGGTATACGTTTCGTAATCCATCAAGTATTTCTTTTTCACCTGCTTGAATTCTTTTTGCCATTCCAAGAACTGGGGTTCCAGTGTAATGAAATCCCATTGGAAATAATACATTATATCCTTTCATTCTGTAAAATCTTGCATGAACATCGGCTAGTGTGTATGTTCTCCCATGTCCTATATGTTGAGGTGAATTTGGATATGGGTATGCAACTGTAATGAATTTTTTTGGTTTTTCATTAGGATTTGTTTCAAAGTCTTTAGATTCATTCCACTTATTTCTCCATTTTTCATCTAGTTGATTCCAGTTTATTTCCATCTTGTTTACCTATTCGATAATCATGGACTTCGCATTTTTAATTGCATCTTCTTTCTTTGATTTCTCGATTCCTCCTCCTTGAGCAAATTTTGGACTTCCTCCTCCTGCGCCTCCTAAAATTTGAGAAATACTCTTGACAATCTCTCCTGCACTCTTTTCTTTTGAGATATCTTCTCCTGCGTAAACTATTACTCGGATTTTCTCCCCCTGCTCAAATAATCCGCAATATACCAATTTAGGATCTTCCTTACAGAGAGCTTCACCCAATCCAATGTGAAAAACATCATCATAATTATCACTTGTTGAATAACAAAAATTCGCTTTTCCGGAATCTGCTAATTCCATTGTAATGTCATCTATAGTAATTATTCCTTGTTTACATTCTAATAGTGATTTTGCTATAACTGGTATTCTTTCTTTAGCAAGTTGTCTTTGTTCTATTCTTTTTTCTTTTTCTTGTTCTTTCAATTTTACTTCTTTTTCTTTACTTTCTGAATCCTGTTGTCTCTTTTTCACAAATTCTTTGGCACTATTTCCTGAAACAAACTCAATTCTCACAACTCCATCTTGAATTCTTTTTGTTTTTGTAATCTTAATCTGTTCGATATCTGATGTATTCACTACATGTGTTCCACCACATGCTTCTATGTCTAAATCGCCTATTGACACAATTCTGACTGATTTTACAGGAACAACTCCACCCTGATAAATTCTAAATCCATATTTTTGTTCTGCGGTACCACGATCAAAATTTTCTATTTTCACTGGTATAGATTTTCCAATAATTGAGTTAGCTGTATCTTCAATTTTTTTAACATCATCCTTTGTTAATGCAGAATGATGTGTAATGTCAAGTCTTGCATGATCTTCTTCTTTGAATGCTGAGTGTTGCCATACCCATGAACCTAGAACACTTCTTGCTGAAGTATTGATAATATGTGTACTTGTATGATTTTTTGTAATCCCATCTCTTCTTTTTGCATCTACCGTACAAGAAACTGTATCTCCTTCTTTTGGGACATTTCCTTTTATTTCGTGAACTACAACGTTTCCATGTTTTGTAATATCTATAATTTCTTGACCTCCGATATCTCCATGATCTGGTTCTTGACCACCTCCTCTTGCATAAAATGCAGTTTTATCTAAAATGATAAAATTTTCAAATGACTTCAAAACTTTTGCATCAAATTCTCTTGGATCATCCCCATAGAATAGAAGTTCCGTATCTGGAACTCCTTCTAATGGTAAGTTTACTTGTTCTTTTTGTTTTTTAGATTGGTGTAGATCAGAAAGTTTTGCATAAAATGTTGATGGAATCTCTGATATCACTTTCATTTCTTTTAGATATTCTGGTGTAACTCCATCTGATTCGTAAAGCGTTATCAAATCTTCAACCTTTGGTTCTTTGTCTAATTTACTAACAATTTTCTCCATTCTCTGTTTTGAACTATCATACCTTCCCGTTTCAATTGATATTATCTCTTTAACATCTTCTCTAGTTTTTTCTAATTCTGGATATGTATTTTTCAAATAATCAATTTGTATGTCTATTATTTCATCCAAGTCAAATTTTAATTTCAATCTGTCCATGGTTGAAACAATTCTTCTCAGCATTATTCGAAGATTGTATCCTCCTCCCACATTACTAGGAAGTGCACCATCTGAAATTGCAAAAATTAGTGTTCTAATATGATCAATTATTAGATAAATTCCCTCTAACGGAGTAATAATGCGATTAATTTGTTCATCAGATAGTCCTGTTGTTTTGATAGCATTTTTCCTTACTTGGGACAAATCATCGTGTAACTCCAGATTCTTTGCTATTTCAGTGAAATATGGTACAAGAACTGAGGAATCTGTATCTATTCCTGTTTTTTGAATTAATTTCTGTGTAATTGGTCCAAAACAACAATCATACGCTGTAGGCGTTCCCATTGTAATCCATGCAAATCTTTCAAGACCTGCACCCATGTCAATTATTCTTTGATCAAGTGTTCTGTAATTTGAAAGATTACCTTGAAATTCTGTAAACACTGCATTTCCAAGTTCTAAACCCCTTACAAAATATTCTAATGATGAACCAAAGGAACCACCACCTTCCCACACATCTTCTACAAATATAATTTCTTTTTTTGCAATTCCAAATTGTTGTGTCAATAAATTAAAATCAAGATTAACACACTCATCTTTCCAGTAACCATTTTCATTTGGAATACTATGTTGTCCTATCATACAAAATGATGAAAAGTGTCTACCAGTTACTCCAACATTTTCTAAATCCTTGAATCTTAAACATGTTTGTGGAACAACAAGTGGATTTGCAGGAAATTCAAATACAACCTTACTCCCCATAACTCTTTGAAAATCAACTATTGATGCAATTGTAAAATAAAGATCATCTCTCCATCTGCATACAACTGGATATCTATTAATCGATGTGTGATTATTTTTTATAAAAAATGATTCAACCTCTTTCCATGATTGTGTATAATCAAATCTTTTTGATGTAGGTGGGTCTCCAATGAATGAATATGTATCATCCGAATGATCCGGACAATTTACTCTCTCTGAATCTAATGTCCAAAAGAATCTACCACAATTATTACATGATTTACGTTCGAATCCTTGATCTTCAAAAAGATTTACATTATAATATCTCTGAGGGTCTGCTGAAAATTTCTCAAGAATCTCTTTTTTATTCACTAAATTTTTGACCTAGTGCCGATATTAAGGACTGTCGATTCAACCGTTAAATATAGAAAAATGTAGAAACATTTCATGTTCGGAAGAAAAAAGGGTGAAGTAAAAGAGGGAGATTTTGTATTTACCTCAAGAAAAGACGATGGTGATTACAACAATATCATATTTGGAACCGTTACTGGTGTTGACGGAAATAAAATTGGTGTAAATGGATTCTTTGTGAATCCTGTTGGATTAAAAAATAAAGTTTCTCAAGGAAAAGCAGGTCCACGCTCAAAAGAGATTCTTACTAATCCTACCTCTGAAAATTGTATTTTTGCATTAATCTATAGAATTGAATATGAAAATTTTACAGAAGTTTTGGATATTGGTTCTGACAAGGTTGAATTCATCTCAAAAAAGGTCTTCACCATTTTTGATGGTTGGATTAGGGAATCATTATCTGAATTAATCAATAATGTACTATCTCTCCCAGAAGGCCCAGAACAAGAACATGCCAGAAGAATTCTAAAACAGAAAATGGAGAATCTTTATGATAAGGAATTAAAGAAAAATCTCTATTCTGTTTGTCGAAGCCTAAAGATCCTGATCTAAAGACAATTTTTGATAGCTTTTTATTATGCCTAATGGCTTTTTCGTACATGGAATATGTTTACGCTGCCTTAATGTTGCACAAACTAGAGAAAGAAGTCAACGAAGCAAACGTTGCAAGCGTAGTTAAAGCAACTGGCGCAGAAGTTAACGAAGCACAAGTCAAAGCACTTGTAGCATCATTGGCTGATGTCAACATTGAAGACGCTATTAAAGCAGCACCTGTAGCAGTTGCAGCAGCCGCAGCACCGGCAGCAGACGCAGCAGCAGGTGGCGACGAAAAGAAAGAAAAGAAAGCAGAGCCACCAAGTGAAAAGCAGGAAGAGGCAGCAATGGAAGGTTTATCCTCTCTATTCGGCTAAATTAAGCCTAAAACTTTCTTAACGTTATTAGTAACTATTTTTTATTCTAATTATCTTGGCAGATTCTACTTTGTCAATTGAGTTTTTCATTTATGTTTTAGATCTATTTGGCACGATGGCATTTGCTGTAACTGGTGCATTCAAAGCTATTGAACACAAAGCAGACATTGTTGGGATAATAATTCTTGCAACAATAACTGGTGTTGCAGGTGGGACAATACGTGATGTAATACTTGGAAAATCTCTTCCTAATTCTCTAATTGATCCCTCATATGTCATAATTACTGTAGCATCTGGAATCATAATTTTCCTTTTACACTCTAAAATGAAAAAACATTGGAATGTATTTCTAAAATTTGATGCTATTGGACTGGGTGTCTTTACCGTAATTGGTGCTACTTTTGCCTATAACATGTTTGGAATGAACTTTCTTGTTATTGTACTATCAGGTATGCTTACTGCAATCGGTGGAGGAATACTCCGTGATGTATTTGTTAGTCAAACTCCTATAGTATTCGTAAAGGAGTTGTACGCTTCTGCTAGTTTTCTGGGCGCTTCTGTATTCTATCTTGTAATATTTCTAACAAACGATGTTTATGCTGGAACTATTTCTGGATTATTACTAGCTACTGGACTTAGAATGGTCGCAATGAAGTATAATTGGAATTTACCTAAAGTGAAAAGTAGTTAATTTATGCTGGTGAGTAGTCTTTTGCCTTTGAGGCTACGCCTTGTGCTTGTCCATGAGCCTTTTGTAATACTTGCTCTTTGTTATCTTCAGTTAGATATCCTGCTTCAGTTGAAACAGAACGTGCAGATTGAGCTGCCTTTGACAATATTTGTTCAATGTTATCTGCAGTGATATATGCTGCCTCGATTGAAAGTGAGACTGCTTGTTGATGTGCTTGGGCTAAATCATTTCTGAATTTCTCAACATCGATAATCATTTCTTCTTGTTGATAGACTAAACCTTCTTCCAATGCAGCGTTCAAAACTATGCCTGCCTCGATTGCTTTAATGTCTAGTTTAGTTAAAAGCCCAGCGAGTTTTTCAGAGATTGGTTCTCCTTTCTTTACAGGTACTGTTTCTTTCATAATCCAGATTGTACCTTGATCAATCTTTGTTGCAATTCCATTTTCTTTAAAGTCAGTTAACATTGGTCCTGGTGCAATTCCTGTATTTTTTGGTGGAATTACAACATCCATGCTTGCAGTATCGCCACCTCTTGCAAATAGCATTACTTTATTTTTTCCTAATAGAACGTTAAGTTTGAATGGAGACATGTTTGTAAACATGAAAACACACTGACCTGTCACTTTTTCAGATAATTTATCTACGCCGGTAATTCCAGCTTTAGCAAAAGCAAGTTTTGCAACTTTATCTTTAATACTGACAACTTCAACTTCACCCTGAAGTTTTTTTCTTAAAGGTAGTAATTGTGATCCTCTAACCTTTTCCATTCTAACAAGTGCCATTACACTATATTTTTTTGGAAGCTCTTGTAATTGTTGATACATCTGCGTCTTCTTTTTTGGATATGTGGTTCTATTCTCATGCATTTTACTTTGTCACCTTGTGTACTAGCTTTGCTGCTTTACCCATTGTTGTTTTAATCATATATTTTCTAATATTTTTATCTCCGTTTGGAAATTTAGTTTTCAAATTATTAATCACTGCAATTGCATTTTGAGCTACTTCATGTTCATCCATCGTAGTATCTCCTATTTTACATGAAATTGAAAGTGAATTTTTTACTCTAACTCTAATTGAAGTCTTGAATCTACTAAGAAATGATTCTATAGGTGCATTAAATGGAACCGGTGTTGGCATTTTACCTCTAGGTCCCAAAAGTTGTCCTAATGATTTACCTACTACAGGCATTAGTTTTGTATCTGCTAAAAAGAAATCATATTTGTTAATTAATTTTCTAGAAGCTCTTTTGTCTTCTGCTAATTTAGTGACATTATCGTTATCTAAAACTTCGTCTGCTTTAGCATCTTTTGCTTTTAATCCCATATCCCCTTCAGCCATTACACAAACTGCTGCTGGTTTTGACATTTGATTTGGTAGTTGAATTACTTCATTAAATGCAAATCCTTTTTTCACATCTATATCTTTTAGAGTGATGTAAAGTTCTAATGATTCTTTAAACTTACGTTCTTTTTCACTTTTCTTTGCTTCTTGGATTAATGCAACTATTTCAGACTCGTTTACCATGTCAAAAACCTTAATCTCTCACTTATTATCGTTTAGAGTAATTATTTACGATTGCATCATTTTTCTAAATTCAATACATCTTTTTCTAAATTTTAGTAAAAATCTGGTCTATTATGCCAAAACTTACATTTACTACCAAAATTTACTTATTTTAAGAAATGGCTAAAGTTGATGACTTAGATCTCAAATTATTATCTGAACTAAAAAAAGATGGAAGTATCTCAATTCCGCTTCTAGCAAAAAAATTAAACATCAACGCATCTGTTTTGTACAGTCGAATAAAGAGACTGATAAAAAAGAAGATGATAAAAAAATTCACTATAGATATTGATGAAAATCAATTAGGTTTTGGTGTTAAAGCATATGTTGGAATTAATAGAGATCCTAAATTCAAAACCGCAATCCATGAAAACCTACTAGAAATTGCAGAAATTGATAGAATTATTGAGGTTACAGGAAGATTTGACCTAATGGTTGGTGCTTTAGCAGAAGATCTGGAACAATTACACAGTATTGTAGTTGATAAAATTGGAAAAATTGATGGAATTCAAAACACTGAAACATTTGTTGAATTGGAAAGAACTGAAAAATCTCCGATGTATCTATCTAGTTAACTAATTTTTCGTCCCATTTACCATCGTTTACCTCAACAGTAATTTCTTTTGGTGTTTTTCCTTCTACTTTTATGCCTAAACACTGACATGTACCAATAATCTGTTTTGCAACTGATTTTATTTCTGATGCATATGATGTTTCAAGTTTTACATTTGCAACTTTAACTACTGCATCCATTCCAATATCTGCAACCCATTCTGTACCTGCTGTACCTGTACCTTTTGTTATGTTTGCTTCTTTTAGGATAAGTGCAGAAGCCGATGGAATTCCAACTTCAATATCCCATTCTTTGGTATCTGTATCAATACTAACTGTAACTGGAACTTTCATTCCTTTGAAGTCAGCTGTTTTCTCATTAATTTTATTGATGACTTCCATAATGTTTACTCCTAATGGACCAAGTGCTGGACCAAGTGGAGGACCTGCAGAAGCTTCTCCCCCTGTTACTTGTGCTGAAATTGATTGTTTGTCGCCCATTTGAAATTTGTCTCTTTTTTAATGATTTATTCCTTCCTATGATGCAACTGGTTTTAGATAGTTTGCATCTACTGTAACTGGTAATTGATATGGTGCGTCTAACAAAATTACTGTGGCTTCTTCTTTATCATGATCAACTCTTGTAATTGTGGCCTTCATTCCTTTGAACGGTCCACCAATAACTTCTACTGTTCCATCAACTGCTAATTCTGAAACTGTAGATTTCTTTACAAGATAACTTTCTATTTCACTAAATTCTAATTCTCCTCTCAACTGTCCTTTCACATGTCTCAATCCTTGTGTTGCCATAAACATAACTTGAGGATCATTTGCCTCAATTACAACATATCCTTTTAGATTTTCAACAATCAACACTGATTGAACCTCTAGTTCACCGCTTCGCATTTTTGCTTCGAGTTGTCTTAAAACGACCTTTTCCTGACCTCCGGTAGTTCTGAGTGCAAATAAGTGGGAATTTGTTGTTTCTGACATTTTATCTCCTATTTGAATATCATTCCTGGTGAAATTGTTGCAAATATGAATTGAATACCGAATCCTAACAGTCCTACTGTAGCAAAGCCAAACAAGACTAATCTGAGGTGCTGTTTGTAAACCTCCTTGTCGGATTTTTTTGTTAATTTTATAGTGTTAACTATATTCTTGAACATGAGTTTTGGATTCAAATTATAAAGAAAAATAATAAAGTGTCAATATATCTTTTATTCATGGATCTACTGGTTGCTTTCAAAAATGACCCTGCAGGCCACAATATGGCCAAATCCATCTCTCAAAATATGGAGAAAGATGGAGATACATACCGTGGCAATAGCTTTGATTTAGTTGAAATTGATTCTCCTGCCATCTCTGCTGATTGGTTAGATGAAAAATATGATTATGATGGATTTGTTTTCTTATCAAAACATGCAGCTGAATCTGGAACTCTTGCTTTAACTTGTCATAGTACTGGAAACTTTAGTGAAGCTAAATTTGGTGGAAATTCAAAAGAATTAGCAATACCATATCCAAACTTACAGAAAAAATATTTACAAAAACTTTGGGATCATTCTAAATCTTTTTCAGATTTTCAAATAACCATAGAAGCTACTCATCATGGACCTACTCATCTCAGGAAACCATCGATCTTTGTAGAGGTTGGAACCACCGAATTACAATGGAATGATGAAACTCTTTGTTCATCTATAGCCCAGTTGGTAGTTGAAACACTTGAGACTCCATTTGACACACCCCCTTTTGCTATCTGTTTTGGTGGAACTCATTATTCTGAAAAATTTACAAAAGAATTACTTTTTGGAAAATATGCTTTAGGAACTGTGATGCCAAAACACGCATTGGAATTTTTAAATTCTGATTTATTTGAACATTTGATTACTCAAAATAATGGTGCGGAAGCGGCTTTACTTGACTGGAAAAGTTTAGGAAAATACAAACAAACTTTACTTGATCTTCTTTCAACTACAAAATTAGAGGTTATAAAAATTTGAATATAGAAGAAAAAATTTATCGTAAGTTATTAGAAGTTCCGGAAGGTAATGTAACAACCTATGGTGATCTTGCAAAAGCAATTAATCTAAAAAATGGTCAAAGAGTTGTAGGTCAAATAATGAAAAAAAATCCATTCCCCATCATCGTTCCATGTCATCGTGTTGTGAAATCTGATGGAACTATAGGTGGTTATGCATATGGATCTAAAAGAAAAAAGCATATGCTATCAAAAGAAGGATTAAAAATCAATAATAATAAAATTTCAGACTTTAAAAAAAATTTATTTCGTTTCTAAGATTTTTGTACAGTAATTTCTTCTGCAATTACAGTTCTTAGATGTGCTTTATTTCTTATTGTATTACCACCAATTTTTTTATAAATTGCCTTGAATGATTCGTTTGTAATCTCTTTACGATCTTTTGATACTTTGAGAAGATATCTTAAAGCACGAACCTTGTTAACATACACTGTTTTCTTACCAACTCGTGCACCTTTTCTTCCTTTTTTAGAACCTTGTTTTGTACCTCTTTTTGCTTTTTGAATTCTTTTTGCTTGTGCTCTTCCATGAGATGTACCTGTAAATGATTTGATTGTAATTGTATTTGCAGTAATTAAACTTCTAATATCATCTCTAGTAATTGCGTCTGCAACATCATCTAAGTGTTCATTATCAAATCTTACACGATTTACGCCAACGCCAACAATTCTTGAGACAAGTCTCTTTTTTGATTTAAGATTAACTGGCATTTTGACTCACTCTTGCGTTAAACACTTTGAATTTTTTTTCTATTGCAATTTTCATAATTTCTCTTCTCTTTTTTGCTCCTACACTATGTCCAAATCTAATTCCATCTTCTTTTGGATTGAGATTATCTAAATCACCTGCATTATGTACTAAATTATCTGTATAGCCTGATGGGTGTAATCCATATGCAATTTTTGGTGTACCATATCCTACTTTAACTAATCCTGGACGACCGCGACTTTTCTGTTTTCTTTGATGGTTATCCATTCCTTTTGGTTTTCTCCAACCAGTTTCCAATCTAGTATATCTCCAGCTCTCTGGACGAATAAATTCAGGTCTACTCATCCTTGCTTCTTCTCTTGCCTGAAGTTTTTCTTTATTGATTGGCATAGAGTTAAACTTTGAAATTTAACATAAATACGTATCTAAGTTTCAGATTATTGGATCTGAGAAAGAGATAATAATATTCAATTTTTCCCAAAAAACCTTGACTACACATAGCATTAAGGAGATTTTTTGAATGTCTGATACTAGTTCAAAAGTACATGATCAATTAGTTGCATTTGGAGTAAACCCTCACTCAATTCATAGAAATCTATCTGTCGAAAAACTCGTTGAACAATCAATTGAAACAAATGAAGGCATGTTAACTTCTACTGGCTCTTTATCTGTAAAAACTGGAAAATACACCGGTCGTTCTCCTCAAGATCGTTACATCATTTATGATGATGAAACTCATGAAACCATTGACTGGGGTGACGTCAACAGACAATTTCCAACTGAAAAATTTAATTCGGTTTTTGAGAAAATGAAAAAACATGCAGAAGGTAAGGATCTTTATGTTTTTGATGGATTTGTCGGCGCTGATAAAGAAAATAGATTGGCAATTCGTGTAATTAATGATCATGCATGGCAAAATCTTTTCTGTAGGCAATTATTTGTTAGACCCTCAAATGAAGAATTAAATTCACATGAACCTGATTTTACAATTTTATGTTTAAATGACTTTGAAACAATTCCCGAAATTGATGGAACTAGAACAAATATTTTCATTTTAGTTAACCTTTCAAAACGAATTGTATTGATTGGTGGAACCAATTATGCAGGAGAGATGAAAAAATCTATGTTTGCCGTAATGAACTATTTGATGCCAAAAAAAAGTGTTTTTCCAATGCATTGTTCTGCAAATATTGGTAAAGACGGTGATACCGCATTATTCTTTGGTCTATCTGGAACTGGAAAAACAAGTTTGTCTGCAGATCCTGAACGTATGTTAATTGGTGATGATGAACATGGTTGGTCTCAAAGTGGTGTTTTTAATTTTGAAGGTGGTTGTTATGCAAAATGTATCAATCTCAATGAAGAAGCAGAACCACAAATTTGGAATGCTATTAAATCTGGAGCAGTTCTTGAAAATGTTGTTGTAAACAAAGATAGTCTAAAACCAGATTTTGACGATGGCAGTTTAACTGAAAATACTCGTGCAGCATATCCTTTAGATTACATACCAGGAGCTGTAATTCCAAGTGTAGGTGGTCATCCTAAAGTTATAATATTTTTAACTGCTGATGCATTAGGTGTTCTTCCACCAGTATCAAAATTAACAAAAGAAAGTGCAATGTTTCATTTCATGTCTGGCTATACTAGTAAACTTGCTGGTACTGAACGCGGAATTAAAGAACCAAAGGCAACATTTTCTGCATGTTTTGGTTCTCCATTTATGCCTCGTCCTGCATCCGTGTATGCAAAAATGTTAGGAGAAAAAATTCTTGAACATAATACTGTTGTATATCTAATTAACACTGGATGGTCTGGTGGTCCATATGGTGTTGGAAAAAGAATTAGCATAAAGTACAGTCGGGCAATGGTAACTGCTGCATTAACTGGAAAATTTGACTTGATAAAGTTCAGACATGACGATACTTTCAATCTAGATGTTCCTACTGAATGTCCAGGCGTACCTTCTGATGTATTAGATCCAAAAAATACATGGGTGGATAAAGATTCTTACGATTTATCGGCAAAAAAACTAGCACAAATGTTTGGAGAAAACTTTACAAAATTCAAAGATGTTTCTTCTGAAATCAGAGATGCTGGTCCACAACTTCGCTAGTTCTCTTTCTAAATTTTAATCCAACAAATATCATAATACTGAGAATTACTCCTAAAATTATTAATGCTCTTTCTGGTAATTCTGAATTTTCAACAATTGGTTTTTCTTCACTTAGATCTTTCTTGATGTCATAAACCTCGTACACATCAAATGTATTTTCATTATTTTTTATATTTGCCTCAATCCAATATCTTCCTGGATCATAGAGTTTCAAACTCTCAGAATTTTTTGGTGTTATAGAAATATTACGTTCTTCAAATGTTTCGCTATTAGTAATTGTTATTTTTGCATATTCCCAACCTGATGGTTGTTTAATTTGAAAAGATAATTCATTTTCAGTTTCTAAAATAATAATTGATGCTTCACTAACTCTAACAATTATTGGAATCTGATAAATTATGTCATCATTGGTAATTAATGCTCTGGTCTCAAAATTACCCAATTCATTTTTAATTAATTTTGGAGTTATGTATAATGTTGAATTTTTAATTTCATGGTTAAACTCAACATTATCTATACCTAAAAATTCCACTTTCTGAATATCTATAATTCCATCAAATGATTTAAGCTTAATCCCATGTTCTTCAGAGGTTTTGTGTTCAGATAGATTAAAAATTAATTTTGGTGGATGAAAAATTAATTTTGAGTTAAATGCTTTTTCCAAATCAATTCTCCCTGCTCCTCCAGCATCAAATTCAAACTCTTTTTTGTATTGATCTGTAATTATATCTGAGGTTGTGACTAGTATGGATTTAATCTCATGAGGTGTCAACTTTGGATCTTTTTCTAATAATAATGCAATTGCACCTGAAACATGTGGTGCAGCATAACTAGTTCCACTTGTAATATTATAGAAATTTTTTAATGATGTTGTATTTACAAAAACTCCCGGTGCAACTAGATCTGGTTTTTGATAAAATTCAGAAACTGGTCCTCTTGAACTGAAGGTTGCAATAAAATCTGGATGATTAAATACGTTAAGTGTGCCTGATGTTTCATTTTCAATAATTCTTTTTAATTCTAATCCTTCTTCTCTTGCCATTGAAACTGTCGGGATTGATGGATAGTAATCTTCACTAACATATTCGTGAATCAATTCTCCAAAAAATATGCCTGGTTGGTTATTGTAAACGATTAATCCTTTTGCACCGTTCTTTGATGCAAAAATTTCTTTATCTGAGAAAAAAACAATTTCATCTGAAGATTCACCTCCTCTTTCTGCTAAAACTATTTTTCCTTTGACGTCTATGTCACCAAAATCATTTTCCCTACTGTATTTACTAAATATGATATCTGCTGATATGGGATCTGAAATTGTATCAGTTCCTAACATTGGTAAGACTTGGAACTGTGTTTCCCCAACCTCTAATGTTGAAACCATGCTTGAATCCTGATTATTATAGGTGGCTCCTACTGTTATTGCGTTAGGATTTCTTGCTGGACTCCCGATAGTACTTTTGTCTGGTCCACTATTTCCTGCAGCAGCTACGACTACTATGCCCTGATTTATTGCATTATTTACTGCCTCGTCAATTTTATTGTGAGTCATGTTTACTCCAAGACTGATATTTATGATATCGACTTTATCTTCCACTGCTTGATTGATAGCTTTGATAATTAAATTCGATGGAACTGATTCTCCATCTGATGAAACTCTGTACGAAAAAATTTCTGCCATAGGAGCAATACCTTTGAGTTGGCCATCCGCTGCAATAATTCCTGTCACTTGTGTACCATGTCCATTTGTGTCTTGTGGAACTGTATCATTATCGACAAAATCATATCCTTTCAAAAATCTAGATGTTCCTTCTTGATTAAAAAAATCAGGATGATTAAGATTAATTCCTGTATCAATTACGCCAATTTTTATTCCATTTCCTGTAAAACCTAACTGTTTTGGAAATTCTGCACCTATGTATGGTCCGCTATTATCTAACAATAATTCATAATTTTCATCCAAAGTAACAAAATTTGTAATTACAAATGAAAACAATCCGCCTATTACCAATGTGAAAAACAAAAAATTTCTCATATGTGATGTAATTTTTAATTGGTAATAATTCCTTTAGAAAAGCAATAAATTACTTCCATATTATCCATCAGTATGGGAAAATATACACTTCCTGAGATGCCTTATGCATATGATGCACTAGAGCCTCACATTGATGCACAAACAATGGAAATTCATCATTCAAAACATCACCAAAAATACACTGATGGTATGAATGGTGCATTAGAAAAACTTAGTCCTGAATTACAAGAAAAGGATATTGAAGAAATCTTGTCAAACATCAATCAAGTTCCTGACGATGTCAAGGGCGCCATTAACTTTAATGGTGGAGGATACGATAACCATAAACTGTTTTGGAACAGTATGAAACAAAATGGTGGTGGTGAACCAACTGGAGCAATTGCTGATGCCATCAATGATTCCTTTGGATCTTTTGCAGAGTTTAAAGAATTATTCTCTAGCAAAACAGCTCCTATTCAAGGAAGCGGATGGGGTTGGCTTGTGTACAATCCAAACTCTGGTAAAGTCGAATACAAGGCAATGTCCAACCAAACTAGTCCACGAACTGAGGGTTTAGTTCCTCTATTAGGATTAGATGTTTGGGAACATGCATACTATCTCAAGTATCAAAACAAAAGACCTGATTACATAGCTGCTTGGTGGAATGTCATCAACTGGGATGAAATAAACGAACGATTCTCAAAAGCAAAGTAATACTCTTTTCTTTTTTCTTTTATTCAAAAACTCTAATTTTTATACAGTGTATACAACTCGTTATCATGAGCGAAGAACAAGCCCAACAAATGTTACAACAAATGCAAATGCTTGAAAACATGTACGCAGAAATGTCACAAAAAGAGAATTCTATAAAAAATATAATGCGTGACGCTGATTCTGCAATAAAATCAATTCAAGAAATTAAAGCAAATCCTGATTCTGAAAGTTTAGTTCCAGTTGGAATGGGCACTTTTATCAAAACTAAAACTCTTCCAAATGAAAAAATTGTGGTTAATGTCGGTGCTGGAGTCGCAATAGAAAAAGATCATGATTCAGCACTTAGTTATTTGGAGTCAAAAATTAAAGAATTAGAAGTTGCATTACAAGAAACAAATGCACAACGACAACAAATTGCAGCAAATCTAGAACAAGGAAAACAACAGATGCAACAAATTATGCAACAACCACAATCACAATCATAACAATTATGTTTGATAATCTAAAAAAAGCATTTTCTAATGTCTCTACTGGATTTAGTGAAAAGGATCTTAACGAAAAAGACATCGAAGATGTTTTATTTGAATTGGAAATTAATTTACTTGAATCTGATGTAGCGACTGAAGTAATTGATTCAATCAAAGATAGTTTAAAAGAAAAAATAATTGGCTCTAGAGTTGAAAAGAAAAATATACAAAATTTCGTTAAACAAAGCCTAATTGAATTCATTAGTGAAACTTTTGATAATGCCGGTCATGTTGATTTAGTGGCTAGAATTAATGAAAAAAAATCATCAAATGAACCATTCATTGTCGTATTTGTTGGAATAAATGGTACCGGGAAAACAACATCACTTGCTAAAGTTGCAAATATGTTAAAAAATGAGAAACTATCTGTAGTTATTGCAGCTGCAGACACTTATCGTGCAGGTGCTATTGAACAGCTTCGTGAACACACAAACAGGCTTAATCTTAAAATCATCGCACAAAACTATGGTTCAGATCCTGCTGCTGTTGCAAAAGATGCTGTTTTGTATGCTAAATCTCACAAAGTTGATTGTGTATTAGTTGATACTGCAGGACGAATGCAGACCAGTTCTAATTTGATGGAACAGATTGCAAAGATTACCAAAGTTGTAAAGCCTGATATGAAAATATTTGTAGGTGATTCATTAGCAGGTAATGATACTGTAAATCAAGCACGTGAATTCCATAAACAGGTAAATTTTGAATGTTCAATTTTAACAAAAAGTGATGCAGATGCTAGAGGTGGTGCAGCATTGTCTATTGTGAAGGTAACATCATCTCCAATTATCTATGTTGGTGTAGGTCAAGAATATGATGATATTGTAAAATTCAGCAAACAAACTTTTCTTGAAAACGTTTTCGAATCCACTGATATTGATGTTCCATCGTTATCAGAAATTAAAAAACCACAACCAGAACCAGAACCACAACCAGAACCACAACCAGAACCACAACCACAACCACAACCCGAAGAAAGTGATGATCCTTTCAAAGGAATTGAAACTGATGACATTAACACATATGCTGATTTGTATGATGTTCCTCCACCTGAAACTGATAATGAGGCAAAAAACTTAGCCAATAAAATTAAGAAATGGATTCAAGATGGAAGACCAAAACCATAGTTTACAAAACTATAAGAAACATCTTCTATTCTATAATCTATGACCCACAAACCGCATAATGTGAATGTACTAACATTAGATGAATTAGAATCTAAGGAAATTAATAATATAATCGATTTAGCAATAGATTTGAAAAAAGAACAAAAAAAAGGAAAAGCGAAACCACTTTTACAAAATAAAACACTCGCAATGATATTTGAAAAGCCTTCTACTCGAACTCGTGTTAGTTTTGAAGTAGGAATGTTTCACCTTGGAGGTCATGCACTTACATTATCTCCAAATGATCTTCAACTATCACGTGGTGAATCTATTGCAGATACTGCAAAGACACTTTCTCGTTATGTGAATGTGGTGATGGCTCGTGTTTATGATCATAAATCTTTAGAAACTTTTGCAAGAAATTCTTCTATTCCTGTAATTAACGGATTATCTGATTCATTTCATCCATGTCAAATCCTTGCAGATTTTATGACAATTAAAGAACATAAAAAAAATCTAAAGAAAATTAAAATTGCTTGGATAGGTGATGGAAACAATGTCTGTAATTCACTGATATTGGGATGTGCAAAATTAAAGATAAATCTCTCTGTTGCAATTCCTGATGGGTATGAACCTGATTTTGATGTTATCAAAATTGGTAAAGATGCTGAAATTTTAGAGGTTTCTGATAATCCTGAATTAGCAGTAAAAGATGCAGATGTTGTGATGACTGATACATTTGTTTCTATACATAACACAAATTCTGATCGCGTTAAAAAATTCCTTCCAAAATTCCAAGTTACTCAATCTTTAATGAATAATGCCAAAAAAGATGCAATCTTCATGCATTGTCTTCCTGCCAAACGTGATCAAGAAGTAACTTCTGATGTTATTGATGGTTCACAATCTGTTGTTTGGGATGAAGCTGAAAATCGACTACATGTCCAAAAAGCATTGTTAGTTCACCTTCTTGGCGTCTAAGGTTTATAATACCAATCTCAAGTTTTCCCTCTATAGATGGCATATTCAAAGATATTACAAAGAATTCGTAGTGAGAAAACTAACTATCGGAAACGAAAAATCATGCTTATGGGAAAGCGAGATTTTATTACAGTTAACGTTACAAATGAAAATACTCAAGTCCAAATTGTAAAACCTGAAATTAAAGGAGATAAAGTTTTGGCATCTGCACATTCTAGATTCTTAATCAAAGATGGCTGGAAAGGTTCACGAAAGAACATTCCTGCATCATATTTGACTGGTTACATGGCTGGAAAAAAAGCATTATCAAATGGAGTTACTGATGCAATTTTGTATAGTGGTACTAGAAGGTATACTGATAGAATGGCTGCAGCACTAAAAGGTGTAATTGATGCAGGTGTTAAAGTCCCAGCTGATGAAGAAGCATTTCCAGCTGATGAACGAATTAATGGTGAACATCTAAAAGTAAAAAACGATGTTGCAAGTGTTAAATCAAAAATTGATAGTGAGGTAAAAACTAAATGAGTATTGAAAAAACTGTTAAAAAATCACCGCAACAACAGCAACAATCCAGAAGTGGACCTGGAGGTAGACCTGGTGGACCTGGAGGTAGACCTGGTGGACCTGGAGGTAGACCTGGTGGACCTGGAGGTAGAGGTGGTCGTCAGGGTGATAGACCACGAAGACCAAGACGTGAACCTGTTGTTGAAGTATGGGATCCAAAAACAATGCTAGGAAAAAAAGTTGCATCTGGTGAAATTACTACTATGGAAGAAATTTATGAAAAAGGTTTACGTATACAAGAAGCAGGAATCATCAAAAAACTATTACCTGATTTAAAAACTGAAGTTATTGATGTTGGTTTAATTCAAAAGATGACTCCAAATGGTCAGTCTACAAGATTCAAAGCTTTAGTCGCAGCAGGTAATCAAAATGGTTGGCTTGGAATTGGTCTTGGAAAATCTAAACAAATGAGAATTGCAATTGAAAAAGCAAACAATGCTGCATTTCTAAATGTCAGTCCAATCAAACTTGGATGTGGAAGTTGGGAATGTAGATGTGATCAAAAACATTCGGTACCATTTACAGTTAAAGGGAAAGGTGGAAGTGTTACAATTGAAATTTTACCTGGTCCAAGAGGTTTAGGACTTGTTGCAGGTGGAAAAATTCGTAATTTATTAAAATTAGCAGGTGTAAAAGATGCATGGACTCATACAAATGGCTCTACTGCAACAATGAATTCCACATCAAAAGCATTGCTTGAATGTCTACGACAGACATTCAGCCAAGGGTAATTATCATGTCTAAAGCATATCTTGTTGTAAGAATTAGTGGAACCGCTGATGTACCATATTGGGCTACTACTACTATGAATTTACTAAAATTAGAAAAGAAACATCGTGCTGTAATTATTCCTGAAATAGATAATACTATTGGAATGCTTAGAAAGGTTCAACATTATGTTGCCTGGCAAGAACTTGATGTTGAAACTGCAAAAGAACTTTTAGATAAAAAAGCACGAAAATCTGGCTATAAGAAAATCACTTCTGAAGATATTATTGCATTAGGATACAAATCTGTAGATGAATTAGCCTCTGCATTAGCAGAAGGCAAAACCTCACTTTCAAAATTAAAACCTCTAAAACCTTGGTTTGCACTAGATCCTCCAAGACATGGATTCAAAAGAAGCTGTAAAAAACTCTACGGCCAAAAAGGTGTTTTAGGCCACAACAAAGAACTTCTAGTTATCGTGAAGAGGATGATGTAAAATGGCAACAAGATTAAGAAAAACTAGAAGACTCAGAGGTGGAAGACATATGGGATGGGGACAAGTTGCACAACACAGATCATTTGGTCACAAAGGTGGACTAGGACGTTCTGGACATTTGAAACATCTTGCAAGTACTGTAATTAAAGAAGATCAAGATCATTTTGGTCATGAAGGAACTCATTCTCCACATCCAAGTATTACCAAAGTTTGGATAAATGTTAGAGACTTGAAAGATCTATTTGCAAAATCCGGGAAATCTGAAAATTCTAAAAATACTCTAGATTTAGAATCACTCAAAATTGAAAAGTTACTAGGCGGAGGTCAAATTAATATCGCATATACAATAAAAGTAAAAAATGCAACGCCTTCTGCAATTGAAAAAATAAAACAGGCAGGTGGTGAAGTAATTCTCCCTATTCAAAAAACTGAAGAGAAATCACAAGAAAAAACAGAAGATGTAGAAAACAAAGATGGCTGAAGGAACACTAACTGAAACTATACGAAAAGTTGTAGCCAAGGCTGAACCTTACATTCCTCAAGTTCCAAAACCAAAAAAGAAAATCCCTTTACAACAAAAAATTCTATGGACTTCTGGATGTTTAGTAATTTATCTAGTGATGGGTCAAACTCCATTATTTGGAGCAACTGCACCTGAATTTGATTTCTTAGCATTTGCAAGAGTAATTTTTGCATCCCAACAAGGTTCTCTTGTTGAATTAGGTATTGGACCAATAGTTACAGGTGGATTGTTAATGCAATTGCTTCGTGGTTCTGATATTTTGAAATTTGACTTCAAAAATCCTGCAGAACGTGGTGTGTTTCAAACTGCAACAAAACTTGTAACATACATTGTAATTGTAGCAGAATCTGTTGTATATGCAATCGCTGTTTATGGACCTGGAATTACTGAGCCCACGGTTCTATACATACTGATAGGACAGCTGATGGGTGCATCAATTATTGTAATGTTCTTAGATGAAACTATCCAAAAAGGATGGGGTCTAGGTAGTGGAATTAGTATTTTTATTATGGCTGGAGTTGCTCAACAAATTCTTTGGAGTTTGTTCAGTCCAATGCCTGCAGGTGATGGTGGTGCTATAGGTATATTCCCATTTATTGGTCAGATGGCTGCGTATGGTGATGTAGCTGATGCATTGTTCCGTTCTAACCAACTGCCGAGTGTATTTGGCTTGTTCTTAACTGCTGGAATTCTTGCAATACTTGTATACACTCAAGGTATGAAAGTTGAAATTCCAATTGTTTCTACAAAGTATAGAGGCTTTGCAGCAACTTATCCAATTAAAATGATGTATGTTTCAAACATTCCTGTTATTCTAGCTTCAGCCTTAACTGCAAATGCTGTATTTATCGGACAAATGTTTTGGTCACAATTCAACCCGCGGAATAATAATGTATTTTTGAATATTTTGGGCCAATTTGATCCTACGAGTCCATCATCACCAATTGGTGGTATTGTTTACTTTATCACTCCTCCACGAGGTTTAGATCTGGCAGCACAAGATCCTATACGAGCTGTCGGATATGTCATATTTATGATTGGAATCGTAATTGTCTTTGGAAGATTATGGGTAGAACTTGGTGGACTTTCTCCAAAGAAAGCTGCACAGAATCTTTTAGATGCTGATGTACAAGTACCAGGATTCAGACGTTCAAACAAACCAATTGAGACATTACTTAACAGATACATTCCATCAGTTACAATAATCGGTTCTGCAATTCTCGGGTTAATCGCTGGTGTTTCAGATGTATTAGGTGTATTTGGTACCGGAATTGGAATTTTGCTTTCTGTAGATATTCTAATTAATTACTATAACCAATTAGTAAAAGAACAGGTGGAAGTTGTCATGCCACGGTTAGGTGCTTTACTTGGTAGAACGTAAAAAAGTCGTAATAGTTGGAATCCCAGGTGTAGGGAAAACTTCTCTAGTTACACGTATTGTCGAATTGATAAATGCAGAAAAACATTGTGCCAGTGTACATAGTTACGGAACTGTAATGATGGGTGAAGCAGAAAATAGTGAAGTTTCTGACAGAGACAATCTCCGACATTTACCCGTATCTCAGCAAAAAGATTTACAAAAACAAGCAGCTACAAAAATATCTGAATTAACTGATGATGTGATCTTCATTGATACACATGCATTCATTTCTACAGATGAGGGCTTTTATCCAGGTCTACCATATCATGTAATTCAGATTCTTGAACCGACACATCTTATTGCAATTTCTGCAAGACCTGAAGAGATTTACAATCGCAGAATGAAAGATGATACTCGAAATCGGGATAAAATTTCAATAGAAGCAATAAAAAAGGAACTAGCAGTACAAGATGCAATGTTGGCAAGTTGTTCTGTCTTATCAGGCTCTCCACTCAAAGTTATACTAAACAATGAGGGAAAAATTGATGAAGCAGCGCAAAATGTAATAGATGCAATAGGTGTTGGTGCTTAAATGGAATTAAATTTCATATTAAACTTCATTGATGTTGTATTCCTTCAAATGGATTTCTTTGGTATGCGAGAAGGTCCTTTGGGCAGTGATGATCCAATGATAAAAGGTATAATTCTTTCAATGCTTGCGGTCGCTGGATTTGGAATTGCATTAAACTTAATCAATTCATCAATCAGACGCAAGATGGTTGATCAAGTAAAACAAAGACGAATCACAAAAGAAGTAAGAGCGTGGCAAAAAGAAAGAATGGCTGCATTTAGATCAAAGGATCAAGCAAGAATTGCAACTGCAAACAAAAAATCTGCTTACATGAATAAAATGAATATGGAAATGATGCAGATGAACATACGACCTATGATGATTACAATTATCCCATTAATGTTAATTTTCTATTTTGTACTGCCACAATTATTTTCATATACTGTTGCGGTTTCACCAATTCCACTAAATGTAATTCCTGGTGATTGGTTTGAACTAACATGTACTGCTCTTAAAGTTGAAGAAGGACTGTATTGTGGTGAAGAAAATGCACTATACTTGTGGGCTTGGTATTTCCTATCATCCATTGCATTTAGTGGGCTCATTATGAAACTAACTAAAACACAAATGGATTTAGGATAATTGTCAAAATCCATTGTAGTGTCTGGTCCTCCTGCTATTGGAAAGACTACTGTAGCAAAAGGACTTGCAAAAGAATTTAATCTAAATTATCTCAGCGGTGGAGATATCTTAAAAGAACTTGCAAGTGAACAAGGATTTTCCTCTAGTGGCGATGATTGGTGGGACACTGAAGATGGAATGAAATTTCTTAATCAGAGAAAAGAGAATTCTGAATTCGATAAGAAAGTTGATGAAAAATTAATACAATTATTTGAAAAAGGTGATGTAGTAATTACTAGCTATACACTTCCTTGGTTAATTGATAGTGGTATCAAATTATGGTTAGATGGAACTGTAGAAAATAGCGCAAAACGTATGCAGAATCGTGATAATATGGAAGAATCCTCTGCACTGGAAGTTGTCAACAAAAGATTCAATGAAAATAAAGCAATCTACAAAAATCTCTACAACTTTGAATTTGGAGATGATCTTTCAGTTTTTAATAAAATAATCCCAACTGATGGAATAAATGCAGAGCAAGTATTAGAAATTGCAAAATCAACCGTGAGAGAACTACTTTGACTCTAAAACAACTTGAAAATCTTGTAAAAATAGATGAGGATATGACTAATCCTGAACATGGGACATTTTACAACAAAAGAACTATTGAACAACTTTTAGAATATGGTTTAGTTTTGATTGATAAACCTCCTGGACCTACAAGTCATGAAGTTGTTGCTTGGGCAAAAAGAATTTTAGAAATTCCTAAAGCTGGTCACAGTGGAACCCTTGATCCACAAGTTTCCGGTGTTTTACCTCTAGGTTTGGGTGAGGGAACAAAAGCTCTTGGTGTATTATTGTTAGGTCCAAAAGAATATCATGCACTCGGTAGATTACATTCGTTACCATCTAAAGAAAAACTTGAACAAATACTTGAATTATTTCGTGGTGAAATTTTCCAAAAACCACCACAACGTTCTGCTGTGGTAAGACAAACACGAAGTAGAACTATTTATGAATTAGAATTATTAGAACAAAAAGAACGTCTAGTTTTGTTACGCGTATTATGTGAAGCAGGAACTTACATTCGAAAATTATATTATGATATGGGTGAATTACTTGGACCTGGGGGTTCTATGATAGAATTACGTCGTTCACGTGTACATCAATTCAATGAAGAAAATCTAGTTACCATGCATCAACTAGCAGATGCATATGCGACATGGAAAGAAAATAAAGATGAATCAAAACTTTTGAAAATTATTAGACCTGTAGAAGAAACATTTAGTGAAATAAAATCTGTGGTCATTCGTGATTCTGCAATAGATTCTATGTGTCATGGTGCCCAATTAGCAATACCTGGAGTCTTACAAATCTCTCCATATTTACAAAAAGGTGATCTAGTTGGAATCTATTCCCAAAAAGGTGAGATTGTTGCATTAGCTGAATCTCTTTTATCTGAAAATGAGATAAAAGATCTAACAAAAGGATATGCATTCCAAACAAAACGAATCATCATGAAACCGAACACTTATCCAAAAAACTGGCGTACTAGCACACCAAAAAAAGAATAAAAATTGTTTCCAAAAGGCTTACTTTTTGCAATAATTGTTGGTGTTATATCTGGACCAATTTTTGGAATAATTTTGTATGAATATGGGGTAGAAGATCAATTGGTTTACGTTGATGGCACATCTTTATCTATTGTTACAGAAAAAACTAATTTCACATTAGGCGAACCAATTTCAATCACAATCATCAATTCAGGTACAGATGAACTCAAATTTCCTGATACATCTTATGGCTTAATCATAAAACAACTAGACAGCATACAGATTTTCTCACCCATATCATCTCAAGTAATTTCTAAACTTGATTCACATGAAGAGGTATCTTTTGTTTGGGATCAAATGAAAAATAATGGTGATCATATACTGGAAGGTACATACAAAATTACATCAAAAGCTATCACACTTGATGGAAGTATAATAGAAAAAATTGTGATAATTCATGTTTTCAAATAAATGATATAATGCATTTTTATAATGAGTACCGAATTATTATTTAGCGAAAGCTAATGCCGAGGTCGCCTAGCCTGGTAGGGCGCGTGCCTGGAAATCTTTAAACCATAAAGCACGTTCTCGCAAGGGATCGAGAGTTCAAATCTCTCTCTCGGCGCCATCTTTAATTTATAATTCAATAGAATATGATCAGTAGTATTGAAAAAATTTGATATTGCAATTATAGGTGGAGGAATTCTGGGTACCACAATTTCGTATTGGATATCAAATCTTTATGATTCCAGTGTATGTGTTATTGAAAAAGAATCAGATGTTGCAAAACATACTAGTGGCAGAAATACAGGCGTTGTTCATACTCCTTTTTACTTAAATCCTGAAAAGAAAAAAATTTTTGCTAAATCTGCACATGTATCCCATGATTTATGGAAAACATTAGCGACAAATACAATGTCTCCGTGGAATGAGATTGGAACTATAGAAGTTGCTTTAGATGAAACACAACATAAAACTCTGGAAAAATATCATAAATGGGGAATACAAAATGGTGTTTCTGAAAATAATTTGTCATTACTTGATTCAAATGAATTGAAACAAAAAGAAAAAAATATCGAATGCTATTCTGGATTATTATGTAAAAGTGACGTCTCTACTGATTATTCTAAACTCACCCAAGAAATACAGAAAATATCTGTCCAAAATTCAACTGAATTTCTTTTTCAGAAAAATGTTAAATCATTTATAATAAATGATGATATAATTCAAATAAATTTTACAGATAACACTTCAATTGAATGTAATTATTTAATTAATTGCTCTGGTGGGAATTCGCTTGATATTGCAAAAGAATTCAATCTACTTCAATCTCACTCTGATCTTCATTTTAGAGGTGAATATTGGATAGCTGATAGTAATTATGCTGATATTGTAAAAACAAACATTTACTCTGTTGCAAGACATCCTGAATTTCCTTTTCTTGATCCTCATTGGATCAAACGTGCTAATGGAACCACTGAGATTGGTCCAAACGCCGTGCCTGTACCTACACCTGAAACCTATGATGGTTTTGTAACTGATATACCATCGACAATATCAAAACTAGGAGAAATTTTGACAGGTGGTGCAAAAAAATTATTTCTTAATCCTGATTTCTTATCATTAATTTCACATGAGTTTAGGAGCTCAATATCCAAGGATGCCATGGTTCAACGTGTTATGAATTTTATTCCCTCTCTAAAACCCGATTATTTCACAAAAAAAGGAACTGCAGGAATACGTACTCCTGTTATCTCTCCAGATGGAAATTTTATTTCTGATGTGATGGAACGCGAAGGACATAATTCATTTCATATTGTAAACTATAATTCCCCTGGTGCAACTGGAGCTCCTGCATATTCTGCTTTAGTTGTCCAAAAATTACAGAATAAAGGAATTCTGAAATCTCCGAATTCTCAAAAAAATTCATTATGGAACTTTAATTCAATAATAGAACGAATTTAATATTCCTTCAAAATGGTAATTTTATGTTCCCTGATAGATGTTCTGTAAAACAAAATGGACATGATTGTGTAAATCCGCCTGAATATGTTGTAGAAATAGTTCATAATGATGACTCTTACATGGTTGGAATTACATGTGAAAAACACAAAGGTGTTGTAACTGTGAAAATTGGTGAACTACAAAAAATAGGAAAAATACCTGAAGGAACACTAGAATTTCAAAAACTTAAAGCTGTTGGAACTGACTGTGTTAAAGGAAATCCTGATGATGCGTTAATTCAATTGGATTAAACCGAATAAAGTAATTTTTTCCCCTCTAATGCCAAAACTAAATTTCTTACTGTAATATCTGACATTTTTTGTCTTGTTTCTTTCGTTGAGCTTCCAACATGTGGGGCTAAAACAACATTTTCTAGTTTTAGTAATGAACTATTTTTCTTAATAGGTTCTGACTCATAAACATCCATACCTGCACCTTGAATCTGTTTTTTCTTCAAAGCTGTCACTAGTTGTTTTTCATTTACAATTTTTCCTCTAGATGTATTTATCAAAAAAGAAGTTTCTTTCATCTTTTTAAATTTTTTTGAATTCATTAAATGATGTGTATCCTTATTGTATGGAAGATGTAATGAAATTACATCACTTTTTTCATACAATATATTCTCTGAAACATATTTTGTTTTCAACATTTTCTCCACACTCTTTGATAATGATCTTCTATTATGATAAATTACATTCATACCTAACCCATTTGCTTTTTTTGCTACTTCTCTTCCAATTCTGCCCATTCCTATAATTCCGATAGTTTTTCCTGCAACTTCTGTGCCCGTATAATCATATGCGCCAAAGATTTGATTCCACTTTTTGTTACGGATTATTCTATCTCCTTCGGAAATTCGTCTTAAAACATCCAAAATTAATCCCATTGTCAATTCAGCTGTAGCATTTGTCAAAACCTCAGGCGTATAGCCAATTTTAATTTTTTTGGATTTAGCAAAATTTATGTCAATATGATCAAAACCTACACTGAAAGTACTAATCGCTTTGAGATTTTTTGCATTACTAATAACTTCTTTATCTATCGTATCATATGGATGACAAATCACTCCATCAACATCTTTAATTTTATTAATTAGATTTTTTTTTGGAATTGGAATTTTACCTGTATGTAATGAGACATTGCATTTCTTTCTTAATTCGTCTAGTGCAGATCTATGCAGTCGTCTTGTAACTAACACATTGAAACGTTTTTTCATTGAATGTTTGGTCAAACCATTTATAATATTTAATCATAATAGGAGTATTGTCTTCTTCTGATGATTTACTAAATTGTTCTGAATGTGAAAAACCAATAGAACAATGTATCTGCGTTTGTCCCTATTGTGGAGAACGTGACAAATGTGAATGTGCATTATTTGATGCGGCAACGGGGGCATGAAATGGTAACTGATTTTACATGGATGATTGGTGGACCTCAAGGAAGTGGAGTTGAAACTGCAGCTAATATTTTCTCTCAGGTTTTCTCAAAAATGGGTTATCAAATATTTGGAAAACGTGAATATTATTCAAACATTAAAGGTGAACATAGCTATTTTGCAGTAAGAGTTTCTGAAAAACAAATTCGCTCTAGTGTAAAAGGGACAAATATGCTTATTGCATTTGATGCTGAAACCATTTTTCGTCATGCAGATGATGTTTTAGAAAATGGAATTATAATTTATGATTCAACTTTAGAAAATGTAAAAGTTTCAGATGTTATTACATTTGATAATGATTTTAAAGAACGTTTAGGGAATCTTCTAAAATCCAAAAACAAAGAAGATACTGTTAAAGGAATATTGGAATTGGCATCTGAAAATGGTACCTCGATACATTCCGTTTCTTTTCGTAGTCTATTAGCTGAATTATCTGAAAAATTAGAGAATCCACGAATTAAAAACATGAGTCGCATGTTCAATGTTTTGGGAGTTTCTCTTTCATTAGGATTATTAATGATTCCTTCGGAGAAATTAACTGAATCTGTAAACTCAATATTCTCAAAGAAAAAATCTATAGCTGAAATGAATGTCTCTGCGGCAAATTTTGCTTACAATTATGCAACTGCCAAATTTGATAATATTGGTCTCAAATTCGAGGAAAAAGAAATTGAAGAAAATACGCTTCTGGTTCAAGGATATTATGGTACCTCAATTGGAAAAATTATCGCTGGGTGCAGATTTCAATCATATTATCCAATTACACCTGCAACTGATGAAAGTAATTTCCTTGAAACTAATGAAATACTTGAAATAAATGAGGATCGTCCTGGTTCAACACTTGTTATTCAAACTGAAGATGAAATTTCTGCAATAGGTATGGCAATTGGTTCATCATTAACTGGTGTACGTTCTGCTACATGTACCTCTGGACCTGGTTTTGTATTAATGATTGAATGTCTGAGTTGGGCAGGAATCAATGAAGTTCCAGTTGTAATCACTTTTTATCAAAGAAGTGGACCATCAACTGGTTTACCTACACGTCATGGTCAAGATGATTTAATGTGTGCGATAAATTCTGGTGTTGGAGAATTCCCTAGAATTGTTTACGCATCAGGCAGTGTCTCTGATAGTTTCTATGATACAACTCAGGTGTTTAACTATGCAGATATTTTTCAAGTTCCTGTAATACACATGATGGATAAATTCATTGCTAGTTCTGTCACAACCTGTCAAAGATTTGATGAAACTAGAGTAAACATTGATAGAGGAAAATTACTGAATGAAATTTCTTCGGACAATTATAGAAGATTTGAACATACAGAAGATGGATTGTCACCAAGGTCAAAACTAGGTTTAGAAAATGGAATATTTTGGAATACTGGTGATGAAAGTGATATACAAGGTCACATATCTGAGGATCCGGTAAATCGTGTTCAGATGATGGATAAAAGACAATCTCGTCTAGATTACATACTTGAAAAAATTCCTGAAACTGAACAAATCGTAAAACATTCTGAAGGTGATTTTTGTGTTGTCTCTTGGGGCTCAACTCAAGGTCCAATTCTAGATGCAATAGAAATGTTGAAAGATGATGGTATCAATATTGGATTTGTTGAAATAAAGCTTTTAGAACCATTTCCAAAAGAATTCTTAAAAAAATTATTTTCTAATTCTAAAACTATTATTGACATTGAAGCAAACTATACTGGTCAACTGGGTTCATTAATTAGGCAAAATTTAGAAAAGGATCCTGATTATTATATTCTAAAGTTCACAGGAAGACCAATGACATGTACTGAATTATACGATACGTTAAAAAAAATTGTTAATGGCACTGCAGAAAAAAGAGAGGTTTTGACATATGGCGCTTAAGATAGGTGACTACAAAACAGATGTCCATAATGATTGGTGTCCTGGATGTGGTGATTTTGGAATTGTGAATTCAATTCAGATGGCATTAGCAGAAATGGAAATTCCTCGACATCAAACCGCAATATTTTCTGGTATTGGTTGTTCTGGAAAAACATCCCATTTCATTAATGTATTTGGAGTTCATACTTTGCATGGACGTGTCTTACCTTTCGCACAAGGTGCAAAAATATCAAATCCAAATTTGGAAATTATTGCTGTTGGTGGTGATGGTGATGGTCTTGGAATAGGTGCAGGTCATTTTGTTGCAGCTGGTAGACGTAATGTGGATATGACATACATAATTTTTGATAATGCAGTATATGGGTTAACTAAAGGTCAAGCATCGCCTACTCTAAAATTGGGTGAAAAAACTAAATCATTACCTACACCAAACACAAATTATAATGTAAATCCAATTGGGCTTGCAATTGCTAGTGGATTTACATTTGCAGCTAGAGGATACTCGTATGATGTTCGTCAGTTAAAAGATCTAATCATTGCTGCGGTTAATCACAAAGGTTTGGCATTTGTAGATGTTTTACAACCTTGCCCAACATACAATGATATCAACACAAAAGATTGGTTTAGTGGTGTAGATAGAATTGATGAAACGACCAAAAAGGCTATGCCACGTATTTACAAATTAGAAGATACTGATTATGATCCTGTCGTACACTATAGTGATGAAACTGAATTAAATCAGAAAAAAACACAGGCTATTGTCAGATCACTTGAATGGGATGAAAAAATTCCTACTGGAATATTTTATAAAAATGAATTAATCACGCCATATACTAGAAGATTAACTGATAAAATTCCAAATTATATAGAAAATCCTTCAGCATTACAAAATATCTCAAAAAATAACGTTCCTATTACAAAGATTAATCAAATTCTTGATTCATACAAAGTATAGTCTCATTGACAAATGATTATTAGACAGTTTTTTCTATTTTACAACTATT
>JAOMDR010000010.1 GCA_028345575.1 Candidatus Nitrosopelagicus sp. | reverse complement strand
TCTTTTGAATCATCAGAATGACCCATAGAATTCATATCGTGTCCACCAGATTTGTAACCTTCACCGTAAATCATAATTTTTTGTGAGTTTGCCATAAAGTCAATTGTTAATCTTTTTCCTACTTGAGTAAATTCAACTTCTTCACCATCGACAGTTACAAAATATGTTCCATCATCAAATGGAGTAACTGAGTCAGAAGTAAGTGTAATTGTTAATTGTCCATCCAATCTAGAGTCCATCATAATTTTTACTGCATTATGGTTTTCATCTGAAGAAACAGAATCAACTATACCACCACGAATTGTGTATTTCAAGTTGTCACTTGATGAGGTTTGTGGTGCTGCTTGGGGTGTTGGTGGTGGAGAGTATGTTTGAGTTGGTGGTGGAGAGTATGTTTGAGTTGGAGTTGAATCTGTTGATGGTGTAAAACTACTATCAGTTTGTAAAACAGTAGCCATAATGATAATCATAGCAGCTACAAATGCAACTGAGAAAATTACTCCAAATTTATCTACGCCAGCCATATTCTTGCTTTTTACAGGTATTTTAAATATCTAATGCTTTTATCCGATCTAGATTTATTTGCGGAATTTACTCAATCAGAGTATGGCAGATGTAGATTCCAGCAAAAAGGTCTATCTCTTTCTTCATGGAAGAATGGACCTAAATGAAAAAGCAATGAATGCATTAGCAAGTAATGGTTTTCAAAAAGAAAACGTAGTGATGGCAGACCCAAAACAAGCAGGTGAAGTTGGGGACTATATGGCAATGCTTTGGATGCCTCCAAATCCAGACCATATCAAAGTTCAACAAATCACAGCAATCGAAGCATGTGAACCTGATGGAATGATTGGTGTCTGGAAAGGCGTTTCAAAAGATGATCTTTTTGAAATTAAACTAGAATAGATTACAAATCGCTAACAATCCCAGAAATGAATGATTCGTATTCATCATCATTGAATTCGATAATTTCAAATTTATTTTCTTTTTTTGCTTTAAAGATTGATTCTAAATGATAGCAAGGACTTTTGTTTTTTATCATTCCAAAATAATAACCAGAACAAGAACAAAATTTTGAAATAGGATCAATCCAATGTTCTTTAGCTTTACCAACAACGGTCCAAATTTCTCTTTTACTTGGATTAAACAGATGTAGTTTTACTCGTCTTTCATCAACTATCGAGTTTATTCGTTCTTGTTTTGTAGACATAAGGAATTAATCTAAGACAAGCGTATAATCTTGATGGTAACTACGAGAATAATCGATTCCGAACCGGCATTGATTGTAGAAGAGAAGAGAAAAAATCTAGTTATATCTGATCTCCATATTGGATTTGAACATAAATTTTCATCAAATAAAAATACGGTTAGAAAGAATTCATCAATAAATGAAATTATTTCAAATGTTACAAAAATCATTAAAAAAGAAAATCCAGATACATTAATTCTATTAGGAGATGTAAAATCAAGTATCCAATCTATAACAAATTCAGAATGGAAAGACGTTCCATATTTTTTTGAAGAGGTAAAAAATTCATTAGAAATAATTTTGATTCCAGGAAATCATGATTCAAATATTGATAAATTAATTCCAAGCGATGTTACAGTGATCAGTTCAAAAGGAATGATTATTGACGATGTTTTATTGACACACGGTCATACGATGCCATCAAAAAATTATTCAAGTGTCAATAATATAATCATGGGACATATTCATCCGGTTTATTTTGATAAGAATTCATTGCTTAATGGAGAAAGAATTTGGATTTCTATTAAAACAGATAAATCAAAAATTTTCCCATCCACAAGAGGAGAACTTAATATCACGATAGTTCCTTCATTCAATCCATACTTTTATGCAACTGAAAAAAAATATTATAAAAAATCAATTTCGCCAATAGTTGAAAAAATTAAAGATTCTACAATGGCAAAAATTTTGACATTGGATGGTACGATAATTGGAAATGAGTCAATAATTAAGCAGGTTTTATGAGTAAATTTTTGAAATATTATTCAAGAATATCATATGGTTCGATAGGATCTTTTGTAGTCTCGTTGTTTTGTAACCATTCCAGTGTTTTTACAAAAGAATCAGCCAACTCAATGGTAGTAAGTACCGGGATTCCCAATTCTAGAGCTTTTCGTCTAATTTGATATTCGTCGTCTAACATTCCAACATATTTTTCCAAAGATAAGGTGCTTGGAATGTTTATGATAAAATCAATTTTTTTCTCATAAAGTAGATCAGAGATGTTGGGTTTACGTTCTGGCTCTGAAATTTTATGTACAATTTCTATATCTCCAACTTTTTCTTCAAAAAATTCAGCAGTATGTTCTGTTGCCAATATCTTGAATCCCAGTTGTTTAAGTTTAGCAATTGAAGGCAAAAGTTTTTCTTTATTTTGAGAACCTCCTGCAGTAACTAAAGCAGTTCCTTTATCAGGCAAATTGTAACCGACAGATGTCAAACCTTTTGATAATGCATCATAGAAACTATTTCCAAAACATGCAGCCTCACCTGTAGATTGCATCTCTACACCTAATGCAATATCAGCACCATCTAATTGCATAAATGAAAATTGTGGAACTTTGATTCCATAATTATGAATTTTTTGCCATTTGTTTTCAGGTACATGTGGAAGCGGTTTATCTAAAATTGCTTTAGACGCAAGTGCGATAAGATTAGTTTTTACCAATTTTGATACAAAAGGCATTGAACGAGATGCACGTATGTTAAGCTCAATGACGTAGACATGATCATTGTTAATAAGAAATTGTAAATTAAATGGACCTTTAACATTAAATGTTAATGCAATTTTTTTTGTGTAATCATTAATGGTTTCAATTATTTTATTATTAAGACGCCAGGGTGGAATACACATCATTGCATCTCCAGAATGAACTCCAGCAGAATCAATATGTTCTACGATTGCACCAATAACTACTTCTTTGCCATTACTAATTCCATCAACATCCACTTCAAGCGAATCTAACATGAATTTTGATATTACAACAGGATGATCCGGGGAAACATCAGTCGCCTCTTTAACATAAGTTTTAAGCTCATCTTGAGACCATACAACTTTCATTGCTGCACCAGACAAAACATACGAGGGTCTAACAATTACAGGAAATCCTACATCTTGTGCAAAGGTTCTCGCTTCAATTAAATTTGAAAATGCTTGCCATTTTGGCTGCTGGATGTGAAGTTTATCCAATTCTGCGCTAAACTTTGAACGATCTTCAGCTCTGTCAACATCAATCGCACTTGTGCCCATAATATTGATTCCACGTTGTGCAAGACCAGGAGTCAGATTATTTGCCGTCTGTCCACCAACACATGTGATTACACCTTTAGGGTTTTCAAATTCAGCAATATCGAGTAGTCTCTCTTGAGTTAATTCTTCAAAGTACAATCGTGTACAGATATCATAATCAGTAGATACAGTTTCAGGATTACAATTAACAACAGAAATATTTTTTTCTCCATTTTCTTGAAGACCCCATACCATATTCACAGTTCCCCAATCAAATTCAACGCTACTTCCAATTCTATATGGACCTGCACCAACCACAACTATTCCTTTTTCTTCTGGAGAGACTTTGATATCATTAGAATTTCCACCATAAGTCAAATAAAGATAATTTGTAACTGCAGGCCATTCAGCAGCCAAAGTATCAATTTGTTTTACAGCAGGGATGATTCCAAAGTTTTTTCGAATTTCACGTATCTCATCAGGAGTTTTTTCTTTTACACGTGCAATTTGATTATCAGAAAACCCCATCTTTTTTGATTCCCTCATTACAGATTCATTTAGTTCAGATTCCTTGAGTTTAGATTCAGTATTTACAATATTTTGAATCTTTTCAATAAACCAAGGATCAATTGCAGATAACTCATATATTCTGTCAACAGTTATTCCCATCTTTAATGCGATTGCTACATTATACAATATTTGATCATCATGGTGTGAAAGTTTGTATTCAAGATCTTCTTCGGAAATTTTTTCACCATTTGAACGATTTAAGACTAATCCATCATTTCCTATGTCAAGCATTCGAATTGCTTTTTGTAAAGATTCTTCAAAGGTTCTGCCAACAGCCATTACTTCACCAACAGATTTCATTGTTACGCCTAGTTTGCGATTAGCAAGTTCAAATTTTGAGAAATCCCATCTAGGATGTTTACAGACAATATAATCAAGTGATGGCTCAAAGCATGCAGTTGTGCTTTTTGTAATTCTATTTACTAGTTCAGACAAATTATATCCTAATCCAATCTTTGCAGACATGTATGCCAGTGGATAACCAGTTGCTTTACTAGCAAGAGCTGATGAACGTGAAAGACGAGGATTAATTTCGATTGCAACATATCTATCAGAGTCAGCATCCAATGCATACTGAATATTACATTCACCGACAATTCCAACATGCTTTGTAGCACGTAATGCGGCGGTACGTAACATGTGGTATTCATCATTATTAATTGTCTGAGAGGGCGCAACTACGATATTGTCACCAGTATGAACTTTCATAGAAAGAACATTTTCCATGTTACAAACAATTACATTATTTCCATCATAGTCTTGCATAACCTCATACTCAATTTGCTTCCAATGTCCAATGTATTCTTCAACTAAAACTTGACCTACAAGACTTGCCTTAATTCCACGTTCCACAATTTCATGCAGTTCAATTTCATTATGAGCAATTCCACCCCCTCTACCACCAAGAGTATACGCAACTCGAACTATTACAGGATATGATAGTTCTTCGGCAGTCTTTTTTGCATCCTCAAAGTTTGTAACAGTCCTACTTTTAAGCACAGGAACGCCTGCTTCTTTCATTGAATCCTTGAAAAGCTGTCTATCTTCAGTATTTTTGATTCCCTCTACTTGAGTTCCAAGGACTTTAACATCATATTTTTTGAAAATTCCAGCATCTTCTAACTTTACACCACAATTTAATGCAGTTTGACCACCATACGCCAACATAACACCATCAGGTCTTTCTTTTTCAATAATAGATTCAACATAATCTGGAGTTACAGGTAAAAGGTAAACTTGATCTGCAAATCGCGTGTCCGTTTGAATTGTAGCGATATTTGGATTGATGAGTACACTTTTGATTCCATCTTCGTGTATTGCTTTCAAACATTGACTTCCAGAATAATCAAATTCTCCTGCTTCACCAATTTTTATTGCACCACTTCCAAGTACAAGAATTTTCTTTAGGGATTCATTTTTTGGCATTTTTTATTTCTCCATTAATTTTTTTAATTCGTCGAATACATATTTACAGTCAAACGGACCAGGCGCAGCTTCTGGATGAAATTGTACAGCTATACAGTTTTTAGTTTTATGTTTTATGCCCTCAACTGTCTTGTCATCAGCATTTGAAAACCATAATTTGAAATCAGATTTTTCTAAAGATTCAGGTTTTATTCCATAACCATGATTTTGGCTAGTAACATAAACTTGATTTGTTTCTAAGTTGATGCAAGGTTTATTTTGTCCACGATGTCCGTACTTTAATTTGTAAGTTTCAGTATTTCCTGCGATACCAATAATTTGTGCACCAAGACAAATACCTAATGTAGGAACATTGTTTTCAATTAATTTTTTTGCGGTGTTAATGGTTTCAGGACAATTTTGCGGGTCGCCAGGACCACTACTCAAAACAACTCCTTTTGGTTTGTGCGACATCACTTTATCAAAAGATGTATCCCAAGGAACAACTATTGCCTTGTATCCCAGTTCTCGGACATTTCTAACAATTGCATTTTTTGCTCCAGTATCAATAACTACTACAGATTGATCATCATCACCATATACTTTTTCCTCTTTTGTGGATACAGCATCCATAAATTTTTCAGAAGTATAGGTCGTGATATTTTCAAGCTCTTTTTTAATTTCTTCTACATCAATTTCGGTATCAGATACGACTAGAGCAGCCATCATCACACCACTGCTTGTAAGTTTCTTTGTGATTGCCCTAGTATCAATTCCAGAGATACCAGGAACTTTTTCATTATACATCCATTCATCTAAGGTTATTTTGAGATTCCAATGACTTGCAGTTTGAGATAACTCGTGAACTACTAGACCTCGAATTTGCATCATATCAGATTCAAAGAATTTAGAAATTCCATCCTCATCAACTTCGGTTGAATCTGGAACACCGTAATTTCCAACTAGAGGATATGTTAACGTAAGAATTTGGCCATTGTATGAGGGATCAGTTAGGGCCTCCGTATAGCCCACCATACCCGTATTGAAGACAATTTCACCGAAAACAGTAGTAGAATAGCCAAAACCCATTCCATCTAGAACGGTTCCATCAGAAAGGATCAGCTTCCCAAACTTGTTTGCATGCTTGGATTTCTTTGTAGTTATTGTGACCCTCTACAAGTCTCTTTGAATCAGGATTTAAAAGCTTCTTTGTGCTCTGTATGAAAACCGATCAGAGTGCACCAAAAGATTCGCTCCACTTATGATATGCGCGAATATTCTCTATAGAAACACTTGGCTTTCTTCTTGCTTTGATATCTTTGAAATCAGCCATTGTCAACTCACGAGGATCTTGTGGAGGTTCACCGTCAACAGGTTCATGATAATTAGCAGATCGGAATAATTCGTTTACAACCAACAATTGTGCACCTTGGCATACATCTTTGATATCACTTGCACTGTATCCATCAAATTGTTTTGCAAGACTAACCAGATTAAATCGGGTCGATTTTTTTAGAGGAGCAGTATATTGTTCAAATAATTTATTTCGTGCATCCATTGCTGGAAGAGATACATAGATTCTTTTTTGGAAACGTCTTAAAAATGGCTCATCTAAACTCCAAGGTTTGTTAGTTGCACCAATTACATACATCATGGTTTCTTTACCTTTTCCATTTACACCATCTAATTCAGAAAGGAACTGATTTTTTGCTCTAATTTCACCACCAACCTCACTATTTCTATCTCCAAGAAGAGAGTCAACTTCATCGATGAATAAGATTACAGGTTTACCTTCTTTTTCATTATACTTTCTTGCCATATTGAATAATTTTGATACATTTTTTTCTGCTTCACCAAGCCATTTACTCATCATTGATGCAGCATCAACATTAATGAAATAACCATCAAGTTCATTTGCAGTGGCTGCTGCAAGCATTGTTTTTCCAGTTCCAGGTGGACCATACAACAACATTCCTCTTGGCCAACCTAATGGGAATAAATCAGGTCTTTTACTAGGATAAACAATTGATTCACGTAATGCACCTTTTGCATCATCTAATCCAATTACCTCAGACCATTTTACATCAGGTTTCTCTCTCATAACTAAATCTTCAAGATCATTACCATCATCTTTGTGAGGTTGGGCTCTAGCAAGAGCCTTTTTTTGTTCTTCTGGAGATGCGTTAGGATCTACTGCAGGTGCAATATCTCCACCATTACTATCACGTAATGCTTGGATACGTTCTTGATATTTTTGATAACTTTGCTTGTAGATTTTGTTTAGACTACTCGTAGGATAAAGTCGTATTAATTTCAATAAAGTGTCAGATGCATTTTGATAGTCAGTTATAGCCATTCCAGCAGCACCTTGTGAATCAGCTCTTATTGCAGCTGCCGCATATTTACTAGCGCTTTTTTCTAATTCTTGGGGGGCCATACTCATTCTATATCACTGATGAATTCAATCATGATTTGACTAGGTATTAGATAGAGTAAACTGCTATCGAAATTTTGGTGAAATTAATTCAACTGAAATTAAGGTTGATGCCTAGAATAATTCTACATAGAACTAAATATACAAATTTCAATTAGAGTTCATGATTGAGGAGAAACTAAAAGAATTAGGTATTGAGATTCCAACACCTCCTAGTCCAGCAGGATCTTACATTCCAGTGGTAACAACCGGAAATTTGGCTTTTGTTTCAGGACAGATTCCAATGAAAGAGGGAAAAGTAGTTTTTGAAGGAAAAGTACCTGAAACCCAATCAGTAGAGTCAGCAAGAGATGCTGCCAAAATTTGTATAATTAATGGTCTAGCGCAATTAAATGCAAATCTTGGTTCACTTGATAAGATTACAAAATTTGTTAGAATTTCAGGATTTGTTAATTCTAATCCCAATTTTGCAGAACAGCCAAAAGTAATCAATGCAGCATCAGATTTGTTAGTTGAAATTTTTGGAGATATGGCAAAACATTCAAGGATTGCAGTAGGAGTAGCAAATCTTCCATTAAATTCAACAGTAGAAATTGATATGATTGTAGAATTTTCTAATTAATTTCAGAGACATTTTTTTCTAATTCATCTACAAGAGATTCATAGTGTGAACGAGTTTTTCCTAATTCAGTGAGTTTTTTTTCTTCTACATGATCCAAATTCTTATCAATTTCATGCGAAGTTGAGTTTAATCGTGTATCAGCCATCATGAATAATCGGTTATTTTCTTTCCACAAATGTTCAGTTACATGTTGAACGTAAAGTTCCAAAGTTTCTATCAAATAGGTCGAATCACCATTTTCAAGATACTTTTTTGATGCCAAACCGATGTGCTCTGCAATTTCTTTAGTTCTTTTATGTTCAATTAACATCATATGTATCGGGCCCATGGTCGTAGGCATTCCGGATTTTTCAAGTGCAGGAAATAATGCCTCCTCCTCTTTACCATGATGACAAACATCGGTGAAATTTTGAGTGAAATCAAGTGTTGGAAGTAATATTTGTTCAGGAATTTGTTTTCCATCTCTTAGAAGTTTGATTGTTGCAGATAGGGCCTGTAGTACTTTTTCAATTAATTTATGATCTTTACGTAATGATTCAGTTGACAATCTATTTTTCCAATGCAGAATTTATTGCATTGATGAATTTCGATATTTTTGCTTTTGGAATTGATGCACCACATGCTTTGTCATGACCACCACCGGAACCGCCAATTTCAGCAGTTATTTTGTTAACTAATTTTCCAAGATGTATTTTGCATTGTTTTGAACCTCTAACAGATACAGCATACACACCATAATCAACACGTTCTTTGTATGCAATACCAACATCTTTTCCAGATAAACCAAGTACAAAATTTACAGCTCCACTTGCACCAGAATCAGTGATTTCCATATAACCTAAATTCTTTTTTACTTTCATATTTTTTTTCACTTTTGAAAATATTTGAGCGAGTTTGTCAACTTGTAATTGTGCAAATTCGTAAGAGTTTGGAATTTCATGTGGGTATTTTGATTCACTAAGTTCATCTACCAAATATAACAAATAATCAGGTTCTTTTTGATGTCCAACAATATTGTATGTCATTACGGTTGCACTGATTAATGCGAATTGTCTATCAAATATTTGTAATAATTTAGAACCAAGTGGCCTATCCTCCATATAATCAGTTATTGCGGCACAAGCAGCAATGAATGCAGCGTGATCTTTTAATTTATTTTTGTACGTATTGTAAACTTGAACAGATGCACATTCATTTGTATCATGAACAACTTTGACTTTGATTTTTTCTAATTGTTTGATAATTTTTTTATCAAGATCATGATGATCGATATATGCAACTTTTACACTTCGCTTTCTTAATTGGGTTAAAAGTTCAACAAAATCAGATTCATTTTTTTTATTTAATCCAACATCACAGATATACAATTCTTTTAATTTTTGATCAGTTCTTAGTGGTTCCATACTATCCATCATTCCAGGATAATCCACAAGAATTGTTTCACCACCAAATGCTTGTTTAATTAATGCTGCAGAGCTTATACCATCTGCATCCTCTCTATGAGAAACACATACAATTTTTGATTTTTTGATTTTAGCTACCATTAATGTTGAAAATTAGAGGAACCCACATTTAAACCAAAAATGATTATTTCTGTTTTGATTTTGCAGATATTGTTTTTTCTGAATTAATGATTGTGGAATAAATCTCATAAATTGTAGAATAATTCAATTGGTTTTCTTGATCAAATTTTTGAATTACTTGTAAAAATTCAGGTGTTGCATTAAGAATTTCTTCATCAATTCTCTGTCTCATTTCACGCTCAGATAAGGTAGACATGTAAATTAATGAAATATGATCTATTATGCGCAAGCTTTGATTCTTTAGATTACTACATCGAAAAGTATTGACTGAGAATTCTCAGATATGTGACAATTCACTTGAAAATTTAAAAGTCGAAAAATTACGAGGAATGTATGGAAACTAAAAATATCGGATTACGAAATATCCCAATTGCAGATACAAAAATATCCCTAATTGATGGAGAAAAGGGTAAGCTCATTTATCGTGGATTTGATGTTTTAGATTTAACAAAAAATTCAAATTTTGAGGAATGCTGTTTTTTACTGTTACATGATCATTTGCCAAATAAGATAGAATTTGAGGAGTTTACATCAAAGCTAAAAGAAGCAAGGGCTATTCCTGAACAAATGCAAAAAAATATGAGAAACTGGAGAAAAAATGCCCATCCCATGGATGTGTTACAAGCATTTGTTGCAGCGTTGGCGGGCTATTATGATGAGCAAGGAACTGAAAAAGAAATTAGTCAACAAAGAGCAATCAATCTAATTGCCAAAGTTCCAACCATTATTTCAAGTTGGGAAAGAGTCAGAAATGAAAAAGAACCAATTCAGCCAGATCCAGAATTGAGTCATGCTTCAAACTTTCTATACATGCTAACAGGAAACAAACCAGATAAAGAAATGGAACGTGTGTTTGATGTCTGTTTAATTCTACATGCAGATCATACATTTAACGCATCTACTTTTGCTGCAAGAGAGGTTGCATCAACTCGAGCGCATATGTATTCCGCAGTTAGTGCAGCAGTTGGTGCATTAAGTGGAGAATTACATGGAGGAGCAAATTATGAAGTTATGAAAATGTTACTAGATATCAAAGATGAAAATAATGCAAAAGAGTGGGTTAAATCTAAAATTGAAAATGGAGATAGAATTATGGGCATGGGGCATGCAGTTTACAAAACAGTTGATCCTCGCTCAATGGTTCTAAAAGAATTATCAAAAAAATTATCTGAAAAAACAGGATTGCCATGGTTTGAGATTACAAAAAAGGTAGAAGAGACTACTGCAGAAATAATGAAGAATAGAAAAGAAAGAGATATTTTTCCAAATGTTGATCTTTACAGTGCATCAGTTTACTATATGCTAAATATTCCAATGGATTTGAATACACCAATTTTTGCGATATCACGAGTTTCAGGATGGACCGCACATGTCATTGAAGAAAAATTTGCTGAAGCTGCACCAAAACCAATGCTATACAGACCTAAAGCGACATACGTTGGAAAATATGAAGGTCCGCAAGGGTGTAATTACATACCAATAGAAGATCGAAAATAATTAATTTCTTGTTTTCAACCAGTTTTGAGCTTTTGAATTTACATCGTGGCTGTATAATACTTCAAAAACCATATCATAAAATGTGATGCCCTTTTTTTGAGCCTGACTATCTAGCCATTTTATTCCGTCAGCTAATTCAGGATCATGTGCTGAGAATTCCACTAATTCATCAACCATTTTTCTGAAGAAATTATGTGACTTCATCATGAAAATTAATTTCAATGTGGATCATTAAGACCAGAATACAAATTAAATAGACAAAAAACACCTTTTTGGTTGACTTATGGAACATGAAATTTTCTTTGATGGTAATACCAAAGAATATTCATGGTCAATAAAAACAGAAAGTAATATTGCAAATCAAATAAGAGAGCATCCACCAGCGTTTCGGTCTGGAGGAAAATTAAACATAACAAATAATGAAGAATCCAAATTCGTTGCACTTCATGTGGGAATTTACTGGGGATTAGGCGTAAACATCATCAAAGATAATGATGTAGTTAATGTAATGTGTGATTCAGAAATAATGTTTGGAATTATGACTAAAGGAGAGAAAAATGATAATGAAATAATTAATGATAAAGTATACTTCATAAATCAATTAACAAATTTAAGAAAATTAAAAATAAATTATGAATTTATAGAATCTAAAAAAAATATTGCAACTAGGCATCTTTTTGCAAAAGAGGATACTGCAGGAAGAGATTCTAAAGGTTATGTCTAATAATCACACCGATGTCATTTACATTGTTTTGAGTAACACCTGTTTCAATTAATCCTCCAAATTTTTTAAAAAATGATGAAGAATCATTATTTTTTAAATATGGTTTACCATCATATTTGTATTCAGTAGAAAATAGAGAACCTGCAAATTTTGTATTTCCATCAATTCCATCAGTACCTATTGATGCAATTGTGAAGTTATATTTGTTAAATTTTAATTTTTCATACAAACGTAATACAAGTTCTTGATTACGTCCTCCTTTTCCATTTCCAGTTACATTAACAGTGGGTTCTCCACCAAAAACTAGACAATTATTTCTAGACTTAATCACCACATCTACAATATGTTTTGTAACATCGTCTATACCATTATCAATATTTGAGATTATAGTTGTATTGTAACCTAATTTTTTTGATTTAATTTTCATTTTTGTAAGACATGTTAAATTGTTTAAGAGTATAATGTTTTTAATTCTAGGTTTTTTTGGAGTTTCAGATATTTCTCCATTAGCCCCAGATTTTAGAACAGATAATGCAGATTTTGGAAGTTTATGTTCAAGAGAGAATTTTTTCACAATTCTAAGTGCATCTGAAAAAGTTGATTTATCATATGAAGTAAGCCCAGAGGCAATAGAACCGATATCATCTCCAATTACATCAGAAACAAGAAATGATATTCCATTACAATTCATTTTTTGAATTAAACGTCCACCTTTGATTAGTGATAAATGCTTACGAATGCATGCAATTTCGTTAATGTTAGCACCCGATCTGATTAATTCATGGTTTACACGTATTTTATCACGCAAAGAAATTGAATTAGGTAATATAGATAATGCAGACCCACCACCCGAAATAAGAAATAATACAAAATCATGTTTTGTTGTGTCATTCAAAAATTTGATTAAGGCTTTTCCAGATTTTAGACTGTTGTGATTTGGGAGAGGATGCCCGGAGGTAATTATTTCAAAAGTAGAAGTATCTATTTTTGGTACAACCCCTTTTGGTACAACAACTATTCCACTTTCAAAATTAATTTTTTTCGAAACATATTCGGTCATGGTACCTGCAGATTTACCAATTGCAACTAGAAATACACGATTGAATTTTTTAAGATCTATTTGAGATGAAGGAGTTTTTATTTTATTTTTTAATATGTGTTTTTTTAGATGTGTAGAAGGAATTGATTCAATCATACCTTCATTCAATATTTTTAGAATGTCACGAGAATTATGATTGAGAGGTAGTTTTGAAGGAGTTTTGATCAACTAATTATGATTGAAATGAAAATAACTTAAGTTTTTGATATTGGAAGGTATAAGTAAGAATAGTATTTCATATCAAATATGGATACAGTAAGAATTCCCAAAGTAATTCAATTTGGGGAAGATGCATTATCACAAGCTGAATATCCAAAAAATGCTTTAGTAGTTACAACCGTACCTCCAGAATTATCTGACAAATGGTTAGGGAAAATGGGCATACAAGATTACATCTTGTACGACAAAGTCCAACCAGAACCATCAATTGAAATGGTTAAAGAGGTAATTGAGGAATACAAATCCAAAAACATTAGTGCAATGATTGGATTAGGAGGAGGAAGTTCAATGGACGTTGTAAAATATGCTGCTTCAGAAATGGATGTAGAAAAAATTCTAATTCCTACAACATTTGGAACAGGTGCAGAAATGACAACATATTGTGTTCTAAAGTTTGATGGAAAAAAGAAACTGTTACGAGAGGATAGATTCCTTGCAGATAGAGCAGTAATTGATTCATACTTTATGGACGGAACACCAGAGCAAGTTATCAAAAGTTCAGTATGTGATGCATGTGCACAAGCAACGGAAGGTTATGATAGTAAACTTGGAAATGATCTTACCAAAACATTGTGTAAACAAGCATTTGATGTATTGTATGATGCAATCATGAATGATAAACCAGAGAATTATCCATACGGATCCATGTTATCAGGAATGGGTTTCGGAAACTGTTCAACCACATTAGGACATGCATTATCATATGTCTTTTCAAATGAAGGTGTACCACATGGCTATTCATTGTCATCATGTACCACAGTTGCCCACAAACATAACAAGTCGATATTTTATGACAGATTCAAAGAAATTATCGAGAAGATGGGATTTGACAAATTAGAACTAAAAGCAGATGTTGATCAAGCAGCAGATGTAGTAATGACAGACAAAGGTCATTTAGATCCAAATCCAATTCCAATTTCAAAAGAAGACGTTGTAAAATGTCTTAACGACATTAAAGCTGGAAATCTCTAAAACATTATTTCTTTTTTATATTTTTATTTAATAGTGGCAACATAAACCGCCATGCTTTATTAACACCCGTTATCGAGTATTTTCAGGTAAAATGCTCAAATTCGGAATTCAAAATGGATTAAACGTAGCAAGATTAGGATTAACTGAAGATCAAATTTTAACAGCATGTAGTTTAGCAGACAAAACAGGTTATCATTCAATTTGGTACATGGACCACTCAAATGTTCCACAATGGAGTAACGCAATTGTCAATGACCCATGGGTTATGCTTGCAGGAATTGCAGCAGTTACAAATAACGTAGAACTAGGAACCTGTGTAACAGATGCATTACGAAGACATCCATCAAACATTGCACTAGCATCAATTACATTAGACAGACTATCAAAAGGAAGAGGAACATTAGGAATTGGCGCAGGAGAAGCACAAAATCTTAAAGAATTTAACATTCCATTTGATAAACCAGTATCAAAATTTGAAGAACAACTACAAGTTATCAAACAACTATACGATTCAGACCCAGATAATAGAAAAACTTGGGAAGGAAAATATTATCAATTAACAGAAGCGTGTCTTCAAGCAAAATCAGTGCGACAACCACATGTTCCAATTTACATGGCATCTGGAGGACCACGTACACTAAAAATGACAGGCAAATATGGAGATGGATGGTTACCAATTGGATATACACCAGAATTATTTGAAGATCATAAAGATCAAATTGTTAAGTCAATGAATGAAAATGAAAGAACTGAAGAAGATAAACAAGATTTCCAGATGGCATTAGATATCGACGTATATTTCTCAGATGATGCAGAGACATCATGGGCAAAAATGAAAGAAGCAATCAAAGTTAGTTTGTTTAAACCAGAAGTTCTTAGAGTTCACGGATTAAAAGATGTAGAAGGATTTGATTTCAAAAAATACTTTACAGAATATTCAATGTCAAACCAAGATTGGATTGTAAAGATGAGAGAAGCTGCAACAACAATTCCAGATAAGATTGCAAGATCTTCAGTTGGAGTAGGTACACCAGACGATGTGATTGAAGTATTTGAAAAATTCCTTCAAGCAGGGGTAAATCATTTTGTTATAAGATTCTGGGGCTCAAATTACTTTGGTTCTATTGATCAATTTGCAAATAAAGTAATTCCATATTTCAAAGATCAAGAAAAATAATTTAACTAACAAGAAATTTCTAAGCGTATGCAACTAGTAGGAAAATTAATTATTAAATCCAAAGATAAGATTATTAAATTTTTGAGTGAAGAAAGTACTGGTAGAATTTCAAGTATTGACAAAGAAGGATTTCCTCAAATAATTCCAATGAATTTTGTTTTTTTGGATAATTCAGTTTACATGCACTCACATATCAGAGGAGAAAAAATAGAAAATATCAAACATAATTCAAAAGTTGGTTTTGAAGTAGATAGAAATTTAGAGTTTTTACCATCATATTTTTCTGATCCAGATGACGCATCTCTTGCAGATACATTATACATTAGCGTGGTGATAAAAGGAGAAGCAATTTTGGTGGAAGACAAAAAAGAAAAAGTTCTAGCATTAAACGGATTGATGAAAAAATATCAGCCAGAAGGACGATACACCCCAATGAGAGAGGATATGGACGTACTAAATGCAACAGCTGTAATCAAAGTAATACCAAAAGAAATGAATGGAAAATATAAGATTGGACAAAATATGAGTGAAAATGAAAAAATAGAATTGGCCACAAAAATACTAGATAAAAATTCCAAAACCGCAAAAGAGACAGTGAAAATAATGGGATTTGTCATGGAGAATGACAAACTGGTCATGAAAGAAGATGTGAAATGGTAAGTTTGTCTTAATTTTTATAAACATTTCAATACAGAAGATAGTACATGTCAGATTCAACCATAGATGATGCATTAAGATTACTGGAAATAGGTAAAGGTAATCCAGACAGATTGAAACAGATTATCGAATCATTTCAAAAAAGAAGCATGATTTCTATGCAAGATAGAAAATATGTTGATGCGTTAGTTGAGCAATATCTAACACCAAGACATAGACAAATGACAAGCAAGATGAAACCTTCAGATAGACAAAAAACTAATTTCCCAAGAATTAGAAAAACAACAGAGTCATCATTTAAAATTACAGAAGTTAAAGCGACATCAGAAAATCCATACATTAAGCCACGAACAGAAACAAAAAAGCCGGAACCACAAAAAGAAGAATTAGCATCAAAAGAACCAACAATTGAGGAAAAATTTATCGAACATGTAGAAGCAGATAATACAATTACAAAAAAGTCAGGTAAAGGAAAACTTGTAGGGATAGTAATAGGAATAATTGCAGTGATAATTATTGGTGGCGGAGCCGCATACATGGGAAGTAGCTCAGAGTTATTTTCAACACAACCAGATATTGAAGAAAGAATAACATGTCAAGATGAAACAATACTTGTGTCAGCCACAAAAGTTCCTAATTTCCCAGCGCCAGGAAAAGATTTGGAATATTATCAAGATAGATATGAAAATGAGCCGAATTACAAGGAATGGTTTGATAGAAACTTCGAAGGACAGACAATTAGAGAAGTCTTAGTACCACAAGTAGGCGATAAAGAAACTATAATTCCAGGATTCCCAGATCCTGAAAAAGACTTGCAGCATTATCTAGATAGATACGATAATGAACCAAGTTACAAGGAATGGTTTGATAGAAACTTCGAAGGACAGACAATTAGAGAAGCAGTTTGCTGAATTTCAATAGTTAGCATATATTTTCTTAAGAATCATAGTAAGTATGCAGAAATTTGAGATAAATTCAGAATTTTTACCAACAGGAGACCAGCCACAAGCAATAGATGATCTTGTGAAAGGCTCCAAGACCAAAATGAATCAGACATTATTAGGAGTGACAGGTAGTGGTAAAACATTCACAGTTGCAAATGTAATAGCAAATACTGGAAAAAATGCATTAATCATATCACATAACAAAACATTGGCAGCCCAACTTTATTCAGAATTAAAACAATTTTTCCCAAAAAATAATGTGGGATACTTTGTGAGCTATTATGATTATTATCAACCTGAAAGTTATCTACCTCAAACAGACACATACATTGAAAAAGATACTCAAATTAATGAAAAAATTGAAAAATTAAGACTAGAAGCTACTGCAATGCTTCTTTCAGGAGAACCAACAATCATAATTTCAACAGTATCATGCATCTATTCACTTGGTTCCCCAAAAGAATGGGAAGACATGGCAATTACATTAAACAAAAATGAAAAAATATCTCGAACAGAAATAATTAAAAAATTAATCAATGCCAGATATGAGAGAAACGATGTAGAACTAATACCTGGAAACTTTAGAGTTAAAGGCGATACATTAGATGTTATACCAGCATATTCACAAGATGTAATACGTATTTCATTGTTTGGAGATGAAATTGAAAAAATATCAATTTTAAATAATGTATCATTAGATGTAAAAAAAGATGTAGAGATATTCAAAATTTTTCCAGCAAAGCACTATCTAATTGCAAAAGATATTCGAGATAAGGCTGTAAAATCAATTAAAAGTGAATTAAAAAAAACACTAAGCACCTTACCCGAATTAGAAAAACAAAGGTTGGAGATGCGTACAAAATATGATTTAGAAATGATTGAGGAACTAGGATACTGTTCAGGTATTGAAAATTACTCTAGACATTTTGACGGAAGAAATCCAGGTGAACCCGCATTCTGTTTATTAGATTTTTTTGGAAAAGAATTCTTACTAGTAATTGACGAATCTCATGTTACACTTCCACAATTGCATGGTATGTACAAAGGTGATTTTTCTAGAAAAAAATCATTGATAGATTATGGATTTAGATTACCTAGTGCGTTTGATAACAGACCATTAAAATTTGAAGAGTTTGAAAAGAAACTCAAAGATGTAATTTTTGTGTCAGCAACACCAGGAGATTATGAAAAGAAAAGATCAAAACAGATTGTAGAACAATTGGTAAGACCTACAGGATTAATTGAACCAAATGTTGAAATTAGAAAATCACAAGGTCAGATGGACGATTTAATTAAAGAAGTTTCAATTAGAGCAAAAAAGAATGAGCGAACACTAGTAACTACACTAACTAAGAGAATGGCAGAAGATTTAGCAGAATATTTGTCGAAAAAAGAAGTAAGAGTAAGATATCTTCATTCTGAAATAGAAGGGCTACAAAGAACAGAGTTAATCAGACAATTGAGATTAGGTGAATTTGATGTTCTAGTAGGTATAAACTTACTACGAGAAGGACTAGATATTCCAGAAGTTTCACTTGTAGCCATATTGGATGCAGATAAGGAAGGATTTTTACGAAATGATACTAGTCTGATTCAAACCTGTGGAAGAGCCGCAAGAAATGTAGAAGGAAAGGTGATCATGTATGCAGACAACGTAACTAGATCAATGAAATCAGCAATTTCTGAAACAGAGCGAAGACGTCAAAAACAGATGAAGTATAATGAGACACATGAGATAATACCTAAAACAATTATCAAATCAATACCAGAACAGGAAATAGAATTAGATGAAATAAAAAATAAATCAAAAACAGATTTAGGTAAACAAAAAATTGAAGTTGAAACACAGATGAAAGTATTTGCCGAAGATTTAGACTTTGAAAATGCAATAAGATGTAGAGATAAAATAAAAAGAATTGAAAAGGAGTTACAAAAAGATGAATCATGATGAATTAAGAGTTAAAGGTGCACGTCACCATAATTTAAAAAATATCAATGTGAATATACCAAAAAACAAAATTATTGTGATTAGCGGACTATCAGGTTCAGGAAAATCAACACTTGCATTTGATACAATTTATGCTGAAGGACAGAGACGTTATGTAGAATCACTATCATCATACGCAAGACAATTCTTAGAAATGATGGATAAGCCAGATGTCGATTCAATAGACGGCCTATCTCCTGCAATATCCATTCAACAAAAAACAACTAGTAAAAATCCACGTTCCACAGTTGGGACAACAACAGAAATTTATGATTATTTGAGATTGTTATTTGCTAGAATTGGAATTCCACATTGTACAAATTGTGGAAGAAAAATATCATCACAATCAATTGAATCAATTACAGATTCAGTCATAAAAGATTTTGGACAAAAGAAAATTCTCGTATTAGCGCCATTAGTTCAAAGAAAAAAAGGAACTTATGAAAAATTATTTGAACAAATGAAAAAGGATGGATATTCAAGAGCAAGAGTAAATGGAGAAACGATAGTACTTGAAGAGGAATTTCCAAAACTGGATAGACAAAAATGGCATAATATAGAAATCATAGTAGATAGAATTGTAGCCTCAAAATCAGATAAGAGTAGAATCTTTGAGGCAATTCAAACAGCATTGAAAGCTGCAAAAGGTTCAGTTCTAGTAGCATCAGAAAATGATGAAAAGATTTTTTCACAAAATAATGCATGTCCTCATTGTGGAATTACAGTTGGAGAGTTAGAACCACGTACATTTTCTTTTAATTCACCATTTGGAATGTGTAATCAATGTAATGGACTAGGCGTTAAGATGGAATTTGATGCAGATTTAGTGATACCTGATAAAACAAAATCAATTCTAGATGGAGCAATTGTTCCATGGAGTGGTAGATTTTCATCATTTAGACGTCAAGAATTACGTGCAGTAGGGAAGAAGTATGGATTCAATCTGATGACTCCAATAAATCAAATAAAATCAAAACAGATCAAAATAATATTACATGGTTCAGAAGATTTAATGAAATTTTCATATGAATCTAAAAATAGTGATTCATTTTGGGAATATACAGATGCATTTGAAGGAGTTCTAAATAACCTTCAACGTAAATTTATGGAAACAGATTCCGAAGCAAAAAGAGAATGGCTAAAACAATTCATGAGAGATACACCATGTTTGACATGTCACGGAAAAAAGCTAAAACCAGAAGCGCTTGCAGTAAAAGTTAATTCAAAAAATATCATGGAAGTTTGTGATCTTTCAATAGATTCGTCGTATGAATTTTTTAATAAATTAGAATTAAATGAAACAGAACAGTTCATTGCAAGAGATATTTTAAAAGAAATCAAAGAAAGGTTAGAATTTTTAAGAAATGTTGGTCTAAATTATCTCTCCTTGAATAGATCTAGTGCCACTCTTTCAGGAGGTGAATCTCAAAGGATTAGACTTGCAACACAAATTGGCTCTAACTTAACAGGTGTTTTGTATGTACTAGATGAACCAACCATAGGTTTGCATCAGAGAGATAATGCAAGATTGATCAAAACATTATCAAAATTAAGAGATTTAGGAAATACAGTCATAGTAGTAGAACATGATGAAGAAATTATCAGAAATTCAGACTGGATTGTGGATTTAGGACCAGGTGCAGGAGTACATGGTGGAAGCGTAGTTTTCGAAGGAACATTAAAACAAATTCTCAATAATCATAAATCAGTAACAGGAGATTATCTAAAAGATCATGATTTGATCAAAATTGATGAAAAAATTAGAGAGCAAAAAGGAAAGATCGTAGTTAAAGGAGCACAAGAAAACAATCTAAAAAATATAGATGTAGAATTTCCATTAGGATATTTAATTTCAGTTACAGGAGTTTCAGGTTCTGGGAAATCTACATTAATCAATGACATACTTCTTAAAACACTTTCATCTTATTTCTATAAAACCTCAGGACTACCAGGAAAACATAAAGATGTGGCAGGAGTAGAAAACATCGACAAGATAATTTCAATTGATCAATCTCCAATTGGAAGGACACCTAGATCAAATCCTGCAACATATATCGGAGCATTTACTCCAATCAGAGAATTATTTTCAAACACAGCATTATCAAAAGAACGAGGTTATACACCAGGTCAGTTTTCATTTAATGTTGCAGTAGGACGATGCTTTGCATGTGAAGGAGATGGAGTGAAAAAAATTGAAATGCAGTTTTTGTCAGATGTTTATGTCAAATGTGATGAATGTAATGGAAAAAGATACAATTCTGAAACTTTAGGAGTTATGTACAAGGGAAAGAACATTGCAGATATTTTACAAATGACGGTAGAAGAAGCGTTAGAATTTTTTGAAAATATACCAACAATCAAGAAAAAATTAGAAACAGTTGTAGATGTGGGATTAGGATACATAAAACTTGGACAATCATCAACCACATTATCAGGAGGAGAGGCACAACGAGTAAAGCTTGCATCAGAATTATCAAAAAGAGGAACCGGCAAAACACTCTACATACTAGATGAGCCAACTACAGGATTACATTTTGCAGATGTTCAGAAATTACTAGATGTTTTGAATAGATTGGTAAACGTAGGAAATACAGTAATTGTAATTGAGCACAACATGGATGTTATAAAAAATTCAGACTGGATTATAGATTTAGGTCCTGAAGGAGGAGATGAAGGAGGAAATGTTGTGATAACAGGCACACCAAAGGAGGTATCTAAATTTTCAAAAAGTTATACAGGAAAGTATCTCAAAAAAGTGATAAAAAAATGATATTTGATATATCAAAAATTACCATACCTAAAGAACCAGGAATTTATTTGATGAAAGATTCCAAAGGCGAGATAATCTATATCGGAAAAGCAAAAAACTTGAAGAATCGAGTTAAATCATATTTTTTAAAAAATCAAAATTATAAAACACAGAAATTGGTTTCAAAAATTGCAGATATTGAATTTGTGTTAACAGATAATGAAAGTGAAGCATTTTTGCTTGAATCTAATATGATTAAGAGGTATAGACCAACATACAATATTGAATTAAAAGATCAACAAAGGTATACGTATCTTCGAATTACAGATGAGAAATTTCCAAGGTTATTAGTTGCTAGACGTACACGTAATGGAGATTTTTTAGGAAAAGGAAAAATTTTTGGTCCATTTACCAAAGGAAGTTCAAAATTACTAACAATAGGATCATTACGTAAATCATTCAAAGTAAGAATTTGTAAAACATTACCAAAAAAAGTATGTTTAGAATATCACATAGGAAACTGTGATGGTCCGTGTGAATTTAAATCAGCAGCAAAAGAATATGATGGAAATATTTCAGATTTAGAATCAATTTTGAAAAGTAAACAACAAATGAAAGAATTTACTAAAAAATTACAAAAACAAATGGAAGATGCATCAAGTTCAGAACAATTTGAGAGAGCTATAGAAATTAGAGATACACTTCAGAGACTAGGTAGTATTGATTCAGGAAAGAAAATGGAAGATGCAAAGAAATCAGATGAAGAGTATTTTGGTATAAAGTTTGGAAAACAAGATGCAATTGTAATGACATTCAGACAAACACATGGAGTGATTAGAGACAGTGAAAAATTTTCATTTGATTTAATCGGAGATAATAATTTTACAAATTTCTTATACCAATATTATACAACACACCAAATTCCAAAAACTATTGTCACAAGTGAAGAAATTAATGAAAAAGAATCACTTACAAAAGCACTGACAGATAGAGCTGGATTTCCGGTAAAAATCATACTTGGAAATAAAGGAAAACGAAAAGAAATGATAGAATTGATACTCCGAAATATTGAACTAATACAAAGTAAAAATGCAGACCCAGGATTAGTAGAATTAAGAGAAATTCTCAAACTACCTACAATTCCACGCATAATAGAATGCTTTGACATATCTAATCATGGGGATGAATATGCGGTTGGCTCCATGGCAAGATTTGTGGATGCAAAACCAGATAAATCAGGATATAGAAAATTCAAAATTAAAACAATTACAGGTAGAGATGATTTTGCAATGATTAACGAAATTGTAGGACGAAGGTATTCGCGATTGAAAAAAGAAAAGAGTGAATTTCCAGATTTAATTTTAATAGATGGAGGAAAAGGTCAGTTAAGTGCTGCAATGTCAGCTCTAAACGAGGTAGATGTAGAAATTCCATGTATATCACTTGCAAAAGAAAATGAAGAAATTTTTGTTCCAAAGAAAACAAGATCTATAGTTATACCAAAAAGTAAAGATTCGATAAAAATTTTACAACATGCAAGAGATGAGACACATAGGTTTGGTGTTGCATACAATAGAAGTTTAAGAAAGTTTGACTAACAAAAATTATCTAGAGATGATTCACGTAAAGGCTGTGCAGAAAATCCAAGTTTGTTTAAATTCATAGCAAATTCATCAACAAATCCATGTATAGTATAAATTTTTTCAGCACCAGATTTTTTCACAAGTTCAATTAATTCATTATAATCACAATGATCACTTAATGGAATAGAATAATCAGTTCCTCTTGAAAAACCAAATTTTTTAGAATTTGCCCATCCACTAAAACCAATCGTTATTGCGTCATACTTTGACTTCATATCTTTAATAAAATTATTTTTTGCACTCATCATTGGAGCGACCATAACCCAGGGTTTTTTGTTTAACAATCCTTCTGATTCAGCTTGAGTATGACCTATAGAATCTTTTAGTGGAACACCCATTAAACGATGTAAATCATTCATTTTTTTTACAGAATCATGATAGTAGATTGGATCCCAGTCACCGAATAACTGAGAAAGTGTTTGTGCCTTTCCTAATTCATATCCTAAAAGAATAACAGGTTTTCCTTTAGAGTACAAGTTAGCAATTATTTCATTTACTTGTTTAACAATTTCAGTTACGGAAGGTAAAACAAATTCAGGTAAACCGAAAGTACATTCTGTGATTAAAGTTTTACATTTTGGAACTTTTGCACCTTTTAGAAACCCACGGTTACGGGTTGAAATATCTCCAGTGTAAAATATATCATCGAAAAGTAATCCCTTTGAACCAAAAATATGACCGCTATCTACAAGGGTGAAATTATCAAGGGTGTCAGTAGAATTTTTGAGCGTGAATCCTCGTAATTCAGCGATTTTATTGGTTTCAATAGATGAAAGAATAGTTCCATCACCGCCGTTTGGAAGATGGTCTATGTGAGCGTGTGACACGAAATGTATACCTTCATTTTTTATTTTTTTTGGATCTAGATATACAGTTGAGTTTGAGTTAGGACATTCAATTCCATTTTTTGTTAGTCTAACATTTCTCATTATATCACATCATACCTTTTTGATTATAAATTGCAAGTTTGATCGAATGTTAACTAACACAGCGTTTAATTTATTCCATGAATAAAATCATGTATTGAAAAATCTAGGAATTTTGATTTCAGGAAGAGGCAGCAATATGGAATCAATTCTTAAAGCAATTAAAAAGCAAAAAATTCCAATAAACCCAGCAATAGTTATTTCAAACAAATCAAATGCAAAAGGATTAACAATTGCAAAGAAGATGGGAGTTCAAACAGTAGTAATTGACAGTTCTAAATACAAAGGAAAGAGATTACAATTTGATAAAGAAATTATCGCAACATTAAGAAAATATAATGTAACACCTACAAATGGATTAGTTTGCTTGGCAGGATTTATGAGAATTATTAGTCCACACTTCATTAAAGAATATAAAAATAAAATTTTAAACATTCATCCTGCACTCCTTCCTGCATTTCCAGGATTAGATGCACAAAAACAAGCAATAGAGTTTGGTGCAAAATATTCAGGATGTACAGTACATTTTGTAGATGAAGGTGTTGATACAGGTCCAATAATCATACAAGAAATTGTTGAGATTGGAAATAAGGATACAGAAAAAACATTGACAAAGAAAATTCTTACAAAAGAACATGAAATTTATCCAAAAGCAGTAGAACTTTTTGCTAAAAAGAAACTATCAATCAAAGGAAGAAGAGTTAGGATTTCAAGTTAAGAATCTGGACCACCAAAAAAATATAATACAGTTAATTTTTTCTTATTTCCAAAAAAATAATGTTCAGTGTCTTTTGGTACAAAGAATGCTTTTCCTTGTTTTAATTTATATTTTTTATTTTTTATTTTGAGAAATCCATCACCATCTAAAACATAATACATTTCATCAGATTCATGTGGAAGTTGAGTATCTTCTTCACCAGGTTTCAAAACTAAGATTCCTGCAGCAAGAGTATTTTTGTCAAGAAATGTATTGAAATATGAATTTCCATTGTTTATTTTTTTAATGTATTCAGCGGTGTTATACTCAAATTTCATTTTATTCAGCAACTACTTGGAAGAAATTACGCTGTGGAGGTTGAGCCATAAATTGTCCTATTTCACCAGCAAATTTTCCATGCTCTGGACTTGAATGCATTTTTTTAAAAGATTCCATATCATTGAATTCAACCATAATTCTGTTTCCGCCATCTTGTGCTTCAAGCAATCTTCTTGAGACAAACCCATCAAACTTTGATAGAGTCTTATTTGATTCGGTAATCCAGGTCTTAAATTCATCTTTTTTCTCATCTTTAAGAACAATATCAACAATTGCAACGAACATACCATCACGTTTTGTTTACCCAATAATTTCTTTTCTGTGATTTTATAATCAAGGATTTATTACTCGCTTTGTGAATTTAGCAACATTGACAGGAGTTAAAATTGACGGAATTGAGGTTGCAAAGAGCATCAAAGTAAAAGTTACAGAAATTGTAAATGATTTGAAATCAAAAGGAGTTTCACCATGTCTTGCAACGGTACTTGTAGGAGAAAATACAGCTTCTGCAACTTATGTAAGAAATAAACACAAAGCATGCGAGGAAGTTGGAATATTAACAAAGGATCATACACCATCATCTGATATCACACAAGAAGAATTGAATCAATTAATTGAAAAATTAAATGAGGATGAGACGGTTCACGGTATTTTAGTACAACTGCCACTTCCATCACATCTCAGTGAGTTTAATACAACAACACAAATTTTACCTGAAAAAGATGTTGACGGTTTAACACCACCGAATGTTGGACTCTTATCAATTGGAAAAGCAATGTTAGTTGCATGTACACCTTCAGGTATAATTGAGATGTGTAAATATTACAATATTGAACTAGAAGGAAAAAATGTAGTAATAATCAATAGAAGCAATTTGGTAGGAAAACCACTGTATCATCTATTATTGCAAAATAATGCAACTGTAACTACATGTCATTCAAAAACTAAAGATCTAAAGAAAATTTGTTTAGATTCAGATATAATAATAACAGGAGTCGGCAATAGAGAAATTTTCAAGCTTACACCAGATATGATAAAAGATGGTGCAGTAGTAATTGATGTTGCAACTACCAGATACGAAGGAAAATTATCAGGGGATGCAGATTATTCAGAAATTATTGAAAAGACTTCATTTGCATCACCAGTTCCAGGAGGTGTGGGACCAATGACGGTTGCCATGCTTTTGAAAAATACTGTTACAGCAGCTGCAATATCAAAGGGAATTGACATTAAATCCTGAAAAAGCTGCTTTACGTAAGCATCTTTTAGAAAAAAGAGATTCAACATCATTTGATTTGATGGAAATTCATAGTGAGAAAATTTTATCAAAATTAATGAAAACTAAAGTAATCTCAGAAGCAAAATCCATTGCTTGTTATTATTCAATAGGAAGTGAGGTACAAACTGTCAAATTAATCACTCAGTTATTAGACGAAAAGAAGAGTGTTTCGTTGCCTAGAATATCAAGTAACACCATGTCATTTAGAACAATTGATGATTTATCAAAATTAGATAAAGGTGAATTTGACATACCAGAACCAAAAGATAATGCACCAATTCAAGAAAAACATGATGTAATTTTAGTTCCGTGTGTAGGATTGGATGGGGAAGGAAATAGAATTGGGTATGGACAAGGATTTTATGATAAATATCTTGAAGGTAACGATTCAATTAAGATTGCACTTTCATATTCAAAACAAATTGTTAAGTCAGTTCCAGTTACAGATGAAGATATCAGAATGGATTGGATAATTACAGAAAGAGATGTTATAAAAACATCATAAACTAGAAAGTCCTTTTTTTCCTATATCGTTTCTTTGATACTTGTTACTCCATTGTATTTTTTTACATGCATCATATGCATTATCAATTGCATTTTGTAATGTAGAACCTAATGCGGTAACTCCTAAGACACGACCACCATTAGAAATTATTTTATCATCTTGTTTTTTTGTTCCAGCATGAAATACAAATGAATTTGATGGAATATCATTAAATCCAGAAATCACATCACCTGTAGGATATGATTTAGGATATCCATCAGATGCCAATACGACACATACAGAATAATCATTTTTCCAAGATATTTCAGGCAACTCGTTTAATTTTCCTTCAGATGAAGCACGTAGATAATCATACAAATCAGAATCAAGACGCATTAGAATTGGTTGACATTCAGGATCACCCATTCGAACATTGTATTCAAGAACGTATGGAGTGCCATCTTTTATCATTATTCCAGCATAAAGAAATCCTTTGAAATCAATTCCTTCTTGATGCATTGCATTAATTGTTTTATTAATTATTTTTTCCTGGATTTCAGATGCAAGTTTTTCATCAATTATAGGCGTAGGAGAATAAGCACCCATGCCTCCAGTGTTTGGACCTTCGTCATTATCAAAAATTCTTTTATGATCTTGACTTGTAGCCATAGGAATTCCTATTTTACCATCACATAGAGCAATGTAAGATGCCTCTATGCCGTCAATTCTTTCTTCAATAATTATTTTTGATCCTGCATCTCCAAATGATTTTTTTGTCAAGATTGTATCTATTGCATCATTTGCTTCATCTTTATTATGACAAACAATTACACCTTTTCCTGCAGCAAGACCATCTGCTTTTATTACAACAGGTTTTTCATATGATTTAACAAAATCTTTTGCGCTTTGTGCATCATCAAATATTTGAAAATCAGCGGTAGGTATAGAATTTCTCTTCATGAATTCTTTTGCCCAAATTTTACTTGATTCTAACTGTGCAGCATTTTGGGTTGGTCCAAATACCGGAAGTCCTTTTTCAATAAATGCATCTACAATGCCTGCAGCAAGTGGATCTTCAGGTCCAACAACAGTAAAACAATTTTTCTCTTGAGCAAATTTAGCCAACCCTTCAATATCATTAACAGATAGTTCAATGTTTTGAGAAGTACCTCCATTTCCAGGCGCAGTATATACTTGATCAATTTTATCAGAAGAAGATAATTTCCATGACAATGCGTGTTCACGTCCTCCTGCACCTACAACTAAGACATTAATCAATAATTATTCAACTGGATTCCAGTATATATTCCTCAAAGAGATTTTATAGGAAATACCTTTTCAAACGTTAGATGGAACTTGTAGAGAATTTTGATATTAAACAAATTGAGAAAAATGTACAAGATGATTTGAAAGATAAAGATATTTCAAAATTAATTCAAGAAGATGAGAGTAAGAAAAATGAAATAATGTTTATCGAGGGACCTCCAACGATGAATGGAATTCCACATGCAGGTCATTTGAGAGGCAGAGTGTTCAAAGATCTATGGTATAGGTACAATGTTTTAGCAGGTAACAAAGTCATTTTTAATGCAGGATGGGATACACAAGGATTACCAGTAGAATTACAAGCAGAAAAAGAGCTTGGAATTGAAAATGGCAAGAGTGACATTAGATCAACAGAAGATATTGAAAAATTAGTTGCAGAATGTAAAAACATTGTAAAAAAATATCATACGAAATGGGTAGAAGTTGACAAATTAATTGGTATGTCATTTAATCAAGACAAAGCATACTGGACATACAAAGATGAGTTTATTGAAAAAGAATGGCAATTAATGAAAAAAGCACATGAAAATGGAATAATGACAGAAGGGTTTAGAGTGGTGGCATATTGTCCAAGCTGTCAAACATCATTAAGTCATTCTGAAGTTAATCAGGGTTACGATATGGTGAAAGATCCATCATTATACTATAAAGTAAAACTCGCACAAGAAGACAAATTTTTGATTGTTTGGACAACAATGCCATTTACACTTGTAACAGATGCAATGGTTGGAGTTAATCCAAAAGAAGAGTATGTGGAAGTTCGTGTGGAAAATGAAACATGGGTTGTAGGGAAAACACGTTTAGAAGAATTCATGACAGAAGTAAAAATTGAAGATTATAAAATTGAGAGGACATTTTTGGGAATCGAGATGGAAGGTAAAAAATACATACATCCATTATTAGACGAGATACCAAAATTAGCAGAAATTGCAAAACAAGATAACTATCACGTTACAGTAGCAGAAAACTTTGTTGACGTTAATGCAGGTAGTGGATTAGTTCACTTATCTCCAGCAAATGGAGAAGAAGATAACAACATTGCAATGAAACGAGGAGTAACAATTTTCTGTCCAATTGATGATGAAGTCAAATTTACAGAAGATGCAGGAAAGTATGCAGGACTTTTTGTCAGAGATGCAGATGAAAAACTAGTTCAGGCGGTAAAAGATAGAAATGCACTAGTAAGAATTGGGAAAATTAAGCACAAATATCCATTATGTTGGCGTTGTAATCACGGATTAGTATGGCTTGCGCGTCGAGAATATTTCTATATGCTTGACAAGCTTGGAGACAAAGCTATCAAAGCAGCAGAAGATGTAGAATACTTTTTTGATCAACCAAAAAATAGATTCTTAGAAATTATTAAAGAAAAACACCCATGGTGTATATCACGAGAAAGATTTTGGGGATGTCCAATACCAATTTGGAAATGTGATGAATGTGGAAACATGGAAAGATTGTTTTCAAGAAAAGAAATTATTGAATCAGCAATAGAATTGCCAGATGGTGAGAACTTTGAATTACATCGACCATGGATTGACAAAATCAAAGTAAAGTGTAAGGAATGTGATGCAATCATGCAAAGAGAAGAGTTTGTTCTCGATACGTGGCATAATAGTGGTTCTGCACCAATTGCATCTTTGGATGAGTCCACATACAAAGAAAAAATTCCAGCACCATTTTTTACAGAAGGTATTGATCAGACTAGAGGATGGGCATACACACTTTTAATTGAAAATGTGATATACAACAACGCATCAGTTTCACCTTACAAATCATTTTTGTTTCAAGGACATGTTTTAGATGAAAATGGAAATAAAATGAGTAAGAGTAAAGGAAATGTATTAGAAGCAAAAGAACTTTTGGAAAAATATCCGGTAGATCTTGTGAGATTTTACTTCATGTGGAAAGCAAGTCCTATTGAACCGTTAAACTTTAGCACTAAAGAATTAATGTCAAGACCATATCAAGTAATCAGTACATTATATCACCTACATACATTTTACAAACAAAATAGTGAATATGATAAATTCAATTTAGAAGAATCTACTATCGAATGGGCAAAGAAAAAAGAATTACTAACACCACCAGATGTATGGTTACTATCAAAACTCCAAAGAATGATTGAACGAACTACTGAAATGAATGATTCGTGTAGATTTCATGAATCTGCAAAAGCTATTGAAGACTTTTTGATAAACTCTCTAAGTCAGATCTACATTCCAATCATCAAGTCAGAATTATGGGATGAGGATGATTCAAAAAAAGATAGACGTTTTACAATTTATGCAATTCTTGCTAAAACTTTGAAAACAATCAACATATTGATTCATCCATTTGCACCATTTACTTCTCAATACTTGTATAGAACGATATTTCCTGGAAAAGAAAATATTTTACTTGAATCATGGCCTAAGGTTGATTCATCATTGATTGATGAGAAAGTTGAAACATCATTTGATTTGTTAAAAGAGACAGTTTCGGTAACATCTGCTGCAAGAATGAAAGGTAAGCTAAAAAGAAGATGGCCGTTAAATCAAGCACTAATTTGTTTAAACAAAGGAGAAAAACAAGTCTTAGAATCACTTTCAGAACTTGTGAAATCACAAATGAATATACAGAATTATGAAATTTTTGAGATTGATAATTCTGAAGGAATAGAACAATATCTAGAGTTAAAACAAAATGGATTGCCAGTTGTGCCTAAAATAGAATTAGAAAGAAGCGCAATAGGTCCAAAAGCAAAACAAGACATGGGAAAATTATTAAAAATATTTGCAGAAACAGATCCAGAATTAATCATAAATGAATTAAAGGATAATGAAAAATACACATTTCAGATTGGAGATAACTCAGTCGTATTAGACAAACAAGATTTCATTGTAGATTTTGAGGTTAATGAAAAATATCAATTTGCAAAAAGACAGAATCTAATTGTTGTAATTTCATTAGAAAGAGATAATGAAATGATGGCAAAAGGATTGATTAAAGATTTGGCGAGACGGATTCAAACTCTGAGAAAAGAAAAAGGATTCAATCCCACAGATATTTTAGAAAAGGCATCAATATTAGATTTGGAACAAGAATCACTTGATTTGATTAAGAACAAGACCGAAGATATCGCATTTCTGGTTAGAGTGAAAAATGTAGATTTTGAAGAATCGTGTAAAAATTACAAAGACGATGATATTGACGGTCTAAAAATCAGGATCGCAGTCGAGTAAGTTTGCTAAAGGTTGACTAACCATCTAGTTAACAAGTACCTGCGGGGCTTAAATAATAAATTCGCTATAATATGGCATGGTAAAACAGATCAGTCTTGATACATGGTCTATACATCATTTACAAGAATTGATGGTAAAGGCTACAAATTTCATCAGTCAAACCAACACACCAATTGTTTTGTACAGAGAAACACTTGAAGAGAAAGAGGACGTTTTTGAAGAAATTGTCTGTACGTTGACTCAAGACCATGTTATCGAACAAGTGATTGTTTCTGGCGGAATGGTGATTCCAGAGATTAAACAACAAATTGTATTTTCAACAGAAGAGTTTCCAAACAGACTTTTAAAAAAGAGTAAAGACCTTTTTGGTCAAGTTGTAGATTTGTTAGAAGACCAATTCGAATAGTTAATAGGAATATAAAGTCCATTTTTAGATAAAATTTATGCGACTTTTAGAGTATCAGGCAAAAGAACTATTCAAAGAATTTGGGATTAAAACTCCACCAAGTATATCCTCAAAAGATATTGAAAAAGGAAGAAAAGATGCCAAGGAGTTAGGATATCCATTTGTAATCAAAGTTCAGGTACCAGTAGGCGGAAGAGGAAAAGCAGGAGGAATTCAAAAATGTAGTAGTGATGATGAATTTGAACTCAAATATCCTCAATTACTAAACATGTCAATCAAAGGTGAAAAAACACGTGCAATTTTGCTTGAAAAAATGGCTGACATTGAAAAAGAACTGTATCTATCACTGTTCCTCAATAGAAGTAAAAGATGCTATACAATCATAGCCTCATCAGAAGGAGGAGTTGAGATTGAATCAGTGAAAAGCCAAACAATTCGCGAGGTCGGATTAGGAGATGTAGATGCCCAGACAGCCAAAGAAGTTGCAAATGAAATCGGATTGAAGGATTCCCAAGAAGAACAATTTGTAGAGATGTTACAAAAACTATCAAAATTAACTATTGAAAAAGAAGCAGAATTAGCAGAAATTAATCCACTTGCAATTTTAAAAGATGGTACATTAATCGCACTTGATGGAAAAGTAATGACAGATGATAATTCAAACTTTAGACATGATGAATTACAACAATATCAAGAAAAATCAGAATTAGAAGAACAAGCAGAGAAAAGTGGATTTTCACTTGTTGAATTAGAAGGAAACATTGCAGTAATTGGAAATGGTGCAGGATTAGTTATGTCAACTTTTGATCTGGTCACAGATAACGGCGGAAAACCAGCAACATTTCTTGATGTAGGTGGAGGTGCAACAACAGAAACAGTATATGAAGCATTGACACTGATTAGTAAAATGAAAAGAGTTACAGGTATTTTGGTAAACCTTTATGGCGGAATTGTTAAGACCACAACTGTTGCAGAAGCTTTCATTCAAGCATACAATAATAATTTAATTGACATACCAGTCTTTGCAAGACTCATGGGTACAAGATCAAAAGAGGCAAAAGAAATGCTAAAAGATACAAAAACAAAAATGTTTGATTCAATAGAAGATGCAATTAATGGAGTAGTAATGGAGGCAAACAAATGACAGATATTTATAAAATTCTTCGTGGTCAAAAAGATGCTGACGGTAATTATGAAAAAAAACCTGTTATTGTTCAAGGGATTACCGGTAAATATGGATCAGCACATGCAAAACTAATGTTAGAGTATGGTACAAACATTGTTGCAGGAGTTACACCTGGAAAAGGTGGACAGAAATTTGAAGATAAAATTCCAATTTATGAATCAGTAAAAGAAGCAGTGGATGCAACAGGTGCGGAAATATCAATAGTCTTTGTTCCAGCAAAATTTTTCCTAGGTGCAGCAAAAGACGCATTAGAGTCAGGAATTAAACTACTAGTTGCAATTCCAGAACATGTTCCAATTAGAGATGCCATGGAGGCAATTGAACTTGCAAAGAAAAAGGATGCAATAATTATTGGACCAAACACCCCAGGAGTGATTGTACCAGGATTAATCAAGGTAGGAATTATGCCTGCCACACCGTTTTCGACAGGAAAGGTTGCAGTATTATCAAAAAGCGGTACACTACTTTATGAAATTTCTAATAATTTGACCAGCGCAGGATTTGGACAAAATATCACAATAGGAATAGGCGGAGACCCAGTAAATGGTACAAGAATGATTGATGCATTTGATATGGTAAAAGATGACCCAGATCTTGAAGCCATGGTAGTGGTAGGCGAAATCGGGGGAGACTCTGAAGAGATTTTGGCTCAACATATCATCGATACAGGTTTCAAGAAACCAATAGTTGGATACATTGCAGGACGTCAAGCACCAAAAGAAAAACGTATGGGGCATGCAGGCGCCATAGTCATGGGAAATTATGGTTCTGCAGAATCAAAGATATCCATGTTCGCAAAGGCAAACATTCCGGTTGCAAAAAGACCAGGTGAAGTTGCAGTACTCTTAGCTGGAAAAATGAACAGCTAATAGAATAAATAACAGATTTTTCACGAATTACTATGCCAGTTGCAGATCCTCTAAAAAAACAGATTGCGCAAAAAGCAAGACTTCATATGAAAATTTGTATTTCATGTGGTGCAAGATTAGATATGAGTGCTACAAGATGTAGAAAATGCAGAAGTACTCAACTAAGATTGAAAAACAGAGCACTGGGAATTAAAAAGTAATTATTTTTTCTTAAACAAACTAGCAAATTTAGATGCCCAATTAGACGGAATTACACCACTACTTTCTTCTAATTTATCCAGAAACTCATATGTCATATCTCGCCCTCCAAATCCAATTAATTTTCTAGTTTTAAGATCATCTAAGAAAAATTCCTTTCCATTTTCAAGTTTTAATATTGCATCATCACTAATATCAAATCCAGAGCCTTTGTCATAGAAACGAATCATTCCACCTTTCTTTAGCTCAAAAAATACGTCATAACTAACCTTAGGACCAAAGACAGAAATCTTCTTTCCTCTTACAATTACATTATCAATAAGATTTAGTGCCAAAACTTCTTGCGCATCTAACAAAACAGTTTCACGTACATCACCTGCAATAATTTTTCCATTCGGTGCTTCCAGTTTAGTAAAATGTTCTTTTATTATTGACATTCCAACACGACCTGTGGGATGTGGAACTTGTTGTCTTATTCCATTTACATTACCACAAACAATATCACCATTATCTACAATAATGTGTGAGCCATTTTCTATATTGTAACCATTTTCTAACGGCTCCATTAGTTTGAATGTTCCTTGTGTTAGATGTATTATCGTTTTCGAATCATCACCATCTAAAAAATAAGGACTAGTCATACTACCCCACATGAATACATGATTAGGGTATGAAATTTTTCCAGCCCAGAATTTTCCCTTAAGCGATAAAGCACCGGTAGGTTTTCGCTCAATTTCTACTTGTCCTAATTCATTTGAGCCAAATAATCTAATCCCAGTAGCATCAGTTCTTGTTAATGCATCAATCCATTCTTGCGCAACTTTAATTTCTCTTGCAACATCATTAGACAATAATGTATTTTGGCGAAGACGTTCTTCTTCATCAGTTCCCCAAAAGAATTTCGATCTACGCTTTTTTTCATCAAGTGAGTCAGGGAATTTTTTTCCTGATTTAAGATCTTCAAACGCTTGTTTGATTATAATGAATTCTTCATCCTGACCGCCCCTATCTGCATGATGTGTTAATGCAAGATTTCTAAATGCAGTACGAATTTCATTTCGTGATGCATTTTCAGGCACACCTAAAATTTCATAATTACTTTTTACCATAATAACTCACTCATCTCTTAGAATATCTATAAGTTGTGTGATTTTCTAGAAAAATTTCGTATAGATGAAGAATAATGCAAATCCTGTTAAAAATACAATACCAGACATACTGAGTCCTTTTATCCATACAGAAGGTTGTGAATTTTTAGGTAGAAATTTACCTATTACTAATTTATGATTTAGTATTGCAATTATTGGCGCAACCAGAAAAGATAAGGTTGTTGCAAAATCGACTAACTCTTTTAATTTATCTCCAAACTGCATTATAATTAAAATTGAGCCAATTGCAAGTATGCAAACGATACCAACGTATGATTTTCTTGAATCATCAGATTCATTATTTCGTAACAATTGAATTATTTTTTGAAATGAACGAGAATAACCATCAAAAACTGCAAGAATTGTTCCAAACATCACACTAAATGCAGATGCTGCAATTATGATATAGCTCCACTGACCAATCGTATTAGCAAACATTGTAACAATTTTGTGTGCAAATAATGAATTGTTATTGGGCAGAGAATCTCCCGACCCAAAGAAAACTAACGTCCCTAGTCCCAAAAAGAAAATGGCTAATAATGATGTGATAAAATAACCAATTCGAAATTCAGTTAGAGTTTCCTTTAATTTTGGCCTATAACCTGTCTGCTTGATACGTGCAATGGTCCATAAACTATTCCAGCTCGAAAGATCTATCGCAGTAGGCATCCAACCCATTAATGCAATTAAGAAAAATATTCCGGAATCATCCCATAATTCACGAGGAAGGAAATTCTCTGATTGTTCAACAGGTCCATTAACAAATGCCAAAATGAATGCAACAGCTGTAGAAATAATCAATACAAACCCGATTATCTTAATTATTCCATCTAGTGTTCCGAATTTTCCAACACATAAAATAAATCCACAAACTGCAAATAAAATAACCATAGTCCACATTCCCAAAAATTCAATTTGGAATAAATTTTCAAAAAATCCAGCAGTTACAAATCCCACAGCGGCGGTAACAAAAAACATAGAACCTAAAGTTATTCCTAAATATAAAAAAAGGAATTTCCTTCCTAATTTGTCATAACCGTCAATAATACTTGTACCCGTGACATTAGCGTATCGTGACCCATGTTCAAAAAAAGGATATTTCATGACATTTGCTAAAATTACAAATCCTAAAATTACAAAACCAAATTCGGCACCTGCACGTGTTGACTGTACAAGATGGGATACGCCAATTGCAGTACAAGCAAAAAGTATTCCAGGACCAAAAGTTTTCCTATACCGATAGAAAACATTAGACATATCTAAAATTCTGATATTAATTACTTAAAGTATGAGTTATTTTTTTCGTTCTTTTATTCTACGTTCCATTCGAAGTTTACCTTCATCAAAACGCTTTTGATCATCAGGGTTATCAATACGTAATGTTGGGACAGTAGTAGGTTTACCGTTATCATCTAATGCAACAAATGTAACATATGCATTTCCAGTATGAACACGAGTTCCCTTTGCAATATCTTCAGCTTCAACGTTTACTTCAATCTCCATAGATGATTTTTGAACATAATTTACACGTGCATTTACAAATAAAACATTCCCAACAAATACAGGTTTTAAGAAGCTTATCTTATCCATACTAACAGTTACAGCATTCGTCTGACTATAACGCTGTGCAACAATTCCTGCAACCATGTCTATGTGTTTTAAAATTGCACCACCAAAGACGTTCCCAGCAGGATTTGCATCAGAAGGAAACATTCTGATAATTACTTCAGCTTTTGAATCATTAGGAGTTTTTTCCATTTTAGTTTTATAGAAATAGTTATGATTAAAGGTTATTTTTCTAAGCTAGAACTAATTCTAGCCGTAAATTAGACAATGTTCACAATCACAATCAGGTTGTTCTTTAGATTTGAAAAGACATTTTTTGTGTTGACCCGCCTGACATTGAACACAAATTTTTTCCAAATTATCAACACTAGTGTATTTTTTTGACTGATCAAAGCCAAAACCACCATCTTGCGGACCAACCATAAGAAACGTATTACAAACTACTATTTAGATTACTTGAACGCCGTTCCAAAAAGCAACTCTTCCTTTAATTTTTTCAGCCTCTTTACTTGGAACAGGATAATACCATGCGCAATCTGTATTTGTTTTTCCATTTACAGTGACAGAGTAGTAGCTTGCCATTCCTTTCCACGGACATGATGTGCTAGTTGCGGTTTTACTAAAAAATTCATTTTTTATGGAGTTTTCTGGGAAATAGTGATTTCCGTCAACCACTACAGTATCATCACTTTCGGCAATTACTTCATCATTCCATATCGCTTTCATTACTTTTGATATGATTTTAGATAATTTATGGATATCCTGTCTTGGAGTTATTTTAGAATTATTTGTTTTTTGGCATCATTTGCAGACATTACATCAAATGTGTAGAGAGGAAATTCCTTTTTATAAAATTTGGAAAAAGATAAGGCAACATCACGATTTTTGAAATTTGTTCTAATTCCACTTAATTGAGCCCGGTTTCCATAGACATCAAAAACAACTATAGTGAATGTTTTAGATTCAATCTTAATCCCTTTTTTTAGAAGTAATGCAAAAAATACAACAAAAAATCCAAGAGTCATTATACTTCCCAATAAAATAATTATTGAAAATCCAGGAGTTTTTAGATCATTTACCATACTAATTCTTCAGCTTAAGTCGCTCTTGAAGTTTTTCAATAAATCCACCAAGAATCAAACCTAATGTGAGCCAGTAAACGGTTACTGCCACAAATGATGCGCCTCTAAATCCATCAACTAGTTCCATAGGTGCAGTTATCTCATCAGGATTTTCCGGCATTAAGAAAAATACAGCACTGATGAATACAGCATATCCTGCAAATGCAAGAATTTTTTTATTTTGTAACTTTTTGTAAACTTGATAAAATGCAACCGCCCCTAATCCTGAAATTGCTATAAATGATAGGAAAAGAATTGAGCGTAAGACTACAGTTTCAGTTTCTCCTACAGTAGGAGGATTTGCAGGATATTTCAAGAAAGGGATTACAAATATTGTAAACCACATTAATCCGGATAAAACAAGTGTTTTTTTAATATTATTTCCTTCAGGCAATACTTTTCTTGCAAATAGAAACACAATTCCAACTAACGCTGCAATAGATGTTCCAAGTATTGCACCAGCTAAAACTTGACCACCCTTTTGCCAGACACGATACGAATTGTATTCTACCCAAAATTCAGGAGTGTCTTCTTCTTCACCAATTGCAAAGAGAGTCTGATTTTCAATTCCAATTGCCTGATCAAGGTATGGTTCTACGATTACAAGATTAATTCCGCCATGAATTATTCCTGCAAAACATCCAGAAACTAATACCACAATTATGAATAGACCGGTTTTCATTATTAACAATCAACGTATTTCATAATAAAACCTTATCGTACTAATTCTAATTTTTTAGAATTATTCAATGGATCCGGCGAGACTTGAACTCGCGACCTCTGCAGTGTGAGTGCAGCATCCAAACCAGGCTAGACGACGGATCCAAGATTATTTTTGAAATTGTGTTATTTAGACGTTAAATTATTTTCAAAAGATATAGAAACAGTTCATTTTGAATTAAACTGTGCAAAATTACAAAAAAGGCATATGGGATCTTGATGATTTGGTCAAGAATCCAACTAGACAGACATTCGATAAGAAAATTAATGAGATACAAAGACAGTCTGAAAAATTTGCAAAAAATAAATCTCAATTAAAACCAAATATGTCATCTAAGAAATTTTTACAGCTACTACATGAAATTGAAGATATAACAGAAAAAGCAAGTAAGGTTGGAGGGTATGCAGGATTAAAGTTTTCAGAAAATACCCAATCAGATGAGGCAACAGCACTACTAAATAGAATTTCTCAATTTGGCTCAACCATAGAAAATAAGATGCTATTTTTTGATTTATGGTGGAAAAAACAAGTAGATGAGAAAAATGCAAAGAGATTGATTAAAGATGCAGGTGAATTATCAGATTACTTACGATATAAGAGACTAGTAGCAAAATATGCATTAACAGAGCCTGAAGAAAAAATTATCAATACTTTGGATGTTACAGGAATTTCTGCACTAGTGAAAATTTATGATAAAATAACAAATGCGTTTACCTATACTGTAAGTGTTAATGGTAAAAAAAAGACAATGGGAAGAGAACAGCTTACAACACTTGTAAGAAATAAAAATCCAAAAATTAGAGAGGCAGCTTACAAATCACTATTAACAAAATACCAAGATAATAAAGGAGTAATTGGTCAGATTTATCAGAATATTGTACTAAATTGGAAAAATGAAGGAATGGATATGAGAGGATTTAAGAATCCAATTTCAATTCAAAATATTTCAAATGATGTAGATGATAAAACAATAGAGGTTATGTTAGAGGTGTGTAAAAAAAACGCACCTGTATTTCAAAAATATTTCCAACAAAAAGCAAAACGTGTAGGAGTAAAGAAACTTAGGAGGTATGATTTGTATGCACCATCAAAAAAGAGTGCAGCAGAAAAAAATTACACATTTGATCAAGGAACAAAACTTGTTCTTGATTCTCTTAATAGATTCAGTCCAAAAATTGCAGAATATGCATCACGGGTTTTTAATGAAAATCACATAGACTATTCATTAAGACATGGAAAAAGAGATGGGGCATTCTGTAGTACTCCACTTCCATACATCACACCATTTGTTCTAATTAATTATACAGGAAAATCAAGAGATGTGTTTACACTAGCTCATGAAATTGGACATGCAGTACATAGTGTTGCAGCATCTGATAAATCAATTCTAGTTTCAGATGCACCATTACCTCTTGCAGAAACTGCATCTACATATTCAGAATTATTACTCTACGATAACATTTCAAATCAAATCTCAGATGGTGAAAAAGCCAGTATGCTTTCAGATAAGATAGATGATTTCTATGCAACAATTGGAAGACAATCATTTTTCACATTATTTGAAATTGAAGCCCACAACCAAATTGCAAACTCTATAACAGTTGATGACATATCAAATATCTATAGAAAAAATCTAAAAGAACAATTTGGAAATTCAGTAGATATTTCAGATGATTTTGGAATAGAGTGGAGTTGTATTCCACATTTTTACCATTCACCATTTTACTGCTATTCTTATTCATTTGGCAATTTACTTGCAGTGTCATTATTCCAGACATACAAAAATGAAGGGGATGACTTTGTCTCAACATACACAGATATTTTATCTGCAGGTGGTTCACAAAAACCTGAAAAACTGCTAAAAGAACACGGACTGGATATTTCTAAAGCAAAATTCTGGCAGAGTGGATTCGATTATATCAAAAAACAAGTAGACGATCTGGCCAAATTATAATTACTGAAATTCTGGCAGATTGGATTTATTCATATCAAAAAGTGATAGGACTATCTAAATTATAATTAAAATGTGGGGCTGGCAGCCCGAGCCATCGGACTGCCAGCGTGTTCCCCAACGGTTTGAATTCGATGTCAATTATGCAAAATTTGATTAGTGATTTAAACGTTATAGCATGAAGCAGTAAACTAAATAAAATAATACAAGTTTCATGTTTCATGCAAAGAAAATTACTTCCACTTGGAGTTATTTTTGGGATAATGCTCATGATACCATTTGCAAGCGGACAGTTGTTTGAAAAGGCCACATTTCAAGAAAGTGCACTTGTAATTTATGATCAACAATATTCAAATTCAATAATAACCTCAATCGGACTAGAAACTACAGATAATCAAGAAATAAAATTTACAGACGAATTAATCCAAAAAATAAATGATAATGAGAAAATTAGAGCTGTGGTATTTACAAATGCAGGAGAATGTGTGATAGGCGTAACAAGTGAGGAACAATGTATAATGATTAATTTTGATTATCAACAATTGAAAGGTGATGGCGGGATCAGAATGGTTCAAGATTCTGCAAGAGAGATGGGAAATGAAATAATTAATGACTTAAATCAAATATTAGGAGTAGAAAGTGAATTTCATTCCACATTCATACATACAGTAGATGATGCAAATCTATTACTAGAAACATCAGGTGTAATTTCTGGAAGAGGCGCAGTTTCAGCCACATTTATCATGCCAAAACAATCAACTGATTTCTTATTTACAGACTTGGCAGGGAAATTAATCAGTAAAGAAATTAGAGATGGACAAGGTTTCTATGATATTTCAAAAAAATTATCAAAAAATGATGAATCAATAATTTCCATTAGCATTATAAAAACTGGAGATGAAAATTTATTCATTTTCAAGGTGACAAACGAAATGAAAGAGGTAGCTGATGAAATTTCAAGAATTAACGTACTAGAAAACTTTGGAGTAAACGAAATTTCACGCTCAGATGTATTTGATGGAAAAAATGTTCCGCTAAATTCAGTCATTCATTTAGTAGTAATTCCAAGTGAACCTGCAAAAATAGATACAATAGCAACACATGCAATAACTGATTTAACCACATTAGAGAATATTTCAAAAAGAGGTTGGTTCTTTAGCTCTCCTGCAGGAAACTCAATTGATGCAAAATTCCTATTTGGTCAAAGTAAAGTTATTCCTCAAGATGAATTAAGAGTAGAGATAGGATCATGGGATGGTAACAGCGAACTGTCATTTTATTCAGTAGAAGACATTCCACAGAATGATGACGAATACCAATCAATAGAAGACTTTGGAAAGAAAGAATCCGGAGATGATCAATCTCAATATGCGGTGCTTGCAATCATAATTGTAATAGGTATTGGTGCTGCAATATTTTATCTAAAAGGATACAAACCAAAACGTTAGAGAATTAAACAGGCTGCAGAAAATACCGTGGTCCACTTTCCAGATTTGTCACCTTTAGCAGTCATGGTAATATTTTGAGATTTGTAAATTTTTCCAGAAATCGACCATTGTTGTCTTTTTTCATCCCAGCTTTTATCAATATCAAAAGGTATTCCAAGTGATGATGCAAGCATTTGTGCGGCAATATCTTCAGCGTAATCACCTGCTTGTTTTTCATTTTGTCCAAATGCATCATATTCGGATAAGTAGCCATATCTAGTACGATCTTTTGGTAATGCCAAACCAACAGATGCAGAGATCATTCTATGAGGTTCATTTGTTTGATTTCTAGAATAAATTGTAAAAAGAATTTGTCCAGGTTTAATCTTCTTCAAACCTTCCTTTTTAGGAATGAGTTTTGCTTTTGGCGGAAATATACTAGAGATTAAAACGATGTTTGTTCCGGCAATTCCTGCATCACGTAGTGCATATTCAAAACTTGTAAGTTTGTCTTCATGAACACCAATACCTCGTGTAAGAAATAACTCCTTAGCAACTAAATCAATCATTCTTCGGATAATTTTATTGTGTGATTTATAGTTTGATTTTCTTTAAAGAATTAAGAATTTCCTGTCCATGAGATGCTACATTAATCTCTCTCATTACATCTTGTATTATTCCATTTTTATCAATTACAAAGGTACTCCGTTTAGCAAGACCGGTGATGTTGGTTCCGGCGTATTTCTTACAAGCGATTTTCTTTGGATCACTTAGATGTACATATGGAATTTCATATTCCTTGATAAAATCAGACTGAGAATCTACAGAATCTACAGATATGGCAAACACAACAGTTTCAGTTGCAATGATTTCAGAATAAACTGAAATCACACTTTTTGCCATCTCAAAGACTTTTTTTGAAGGACATGCAAAGAGATGATTTTTTGGGTAAAAACACAATACTACATTTTTTGAATTTTTGTATGAACTTAATCTAATGGTTGTTCCATCATGTGCCAATAATTCAAAGTCTTCAGCCATATCGCCTTTTTGAAGAGTCATGTATTCCATTGGAAGGGGTTATTTATGAAAGTGTGCACTTTGATTACATTGGACCTTTCATTTCTTGATTCAGATGTATTTCTTATCGGATATTATGTACTAACAGTAGGAGCAAGTCTTCTTTTAATCAAGGATACAAAGAAACGAATTTTAGATCTTAGATCAGGTATCGGCTCAATCAAATATGCACCAATAGCTTTTGGAATTTTAGTAGTATACGTTTTGTTTGTGTTTGAATATGTTGATCAAATACCAATACTAAACTGGAGTTGGCTTGGATATAATATTGCGTTTGGGCCATTTGCAGACCAAGGCATGTTAGGAATAATTCCATTTATTCCATTGTTGCTTTACATGTTTTTACATATCAATTATTTTGAAGAATTTTACTTTAGAAAATCAAAAAAAATGGTCTTAGTATGGGCATTAATCCACATCGGAATGGGCATAAAGATACACATGGCATTGGTTTTGATACCAATTGGATTTGTATTCAAGTATATTTATGATAAAAAAGGAATAAAGCATTCTTACGCAATGCATTTTGCGACAAATATTTTGGTTGTGGGAATGTTATTTCTTTCGTTTGTACTTTGAATCTTTTCTTGGATCAATTTTTCTAACTTGTGTCAAGTATAGGTATGCCATGAATGCACCTAAGAATAGATTAACTACACCTAAAACAACAATCATGAAATTATTCATTGAACCAGAATCATCAATACTACCTCGGAACAAACCAAATCCAATACCCCATAGACCCACCCCAGTGAATACTAATATGAGAATTTTGAGTTTCTTTGGCTGAACGTATTTTAATTTCAATAATCAAACCAGAGTTTAGAAGTTATTAAATTATGAGTATGGAGATAGTTATGCGAAACTAGTTTGAGTAAATTAATAGAAAGATCTTACGATTAGAACTGAATTTTTGAGCCATATTTTCCCTGCAGGTCATCATACAATTTTTTTCGCTCAGACTTTATTGTTTTAGATTCATCATACATTTTTGTGAAGAAACATGCCAAGACACGTTCATTATTTTCATCAAAAAATCTTATACTGTAACTAATTCTTTCTGGTTTTTGTTCTGCTACAAATTCAGCATTTTTTATCATTTCATTGTTAACATGCATGTGACACGGACCGTCATTTTCTCCAATAGTTATCCATTGTTCCTTTTGTCTTATTGAAAGAGAATTACTTCTCATTTCTATTGTAGCACCATTACTCTTGACTATCATTAAAACATCATCAACCTTAACAATATCAGAAAGAAGATCTTTCAGCATAGATTTTGTATGCATTAATCGTTAGTTAAGATTTTCTAGTAGATATTTCATAATATCTTAACATTTTAGGATAACAAAAATTAGCTAGTTTAATGAGGAGATTATATGAGATTATATCGCTTCGCGTTTGTTCTTCTAATCGTTAGTGTGGTAGCATTGTTGTATTTTGGATTAAGATAAAAAAAGATGATCAAAGTATGACTTGTTAAAACAGCCATAGTTAGCAAACTTAACATTTTAAAACAGCAAATTTGTAAAAAATGCAGTGCCAATGTAGCTCAGCCTGGTTAGAGCAATTGATTTGTAATCAATAGGTCGAGAGTTCAAATCTCTCCATTGGCTTTCTTAGTTTAGAAATAATGAATTTTCATATGAGTTTGATGTACCGTCTCATATGGAGTAATATGACCACAATGAGGGCAAGAGAATAATCCTTCTGCAGATTGTTTTGCATCACGTTCAATTGTTTTACCAGCAATAGATTCTATTGATATTATGTCACCTCGAGAAATTACAGCAAAGTTACGTTGTTCACCAATTGAATCCAAAAATCGTTTGATGGATGTGACCACCTCGTTTGTATCAATGACACCTTCTTCTTCTATAGGAGACAAAATAAATTCATGATATTTGATATTAGGGATTGCTGCCACATCATCAGCCACATAAATTAGTAATTCATTTTGAATTGATTCAACTTCATGACAATCAACTGTAATCATATGATAAATTTTCAATTAGATGATTATAAAAAATTTCACAATTGTTTCATAACAGTAGAAGCTAGATTATAATATCAATTGGAGATTTAGTTATGATATGACTGATCTATACAGATTACTTCCAGAAGAGATGGAGAAATTAGTAATTGATATGGGCTATCAAAGGTACAGAGCAGACCAAATTCTAATGCCACTTTATTTCAAATTTCCTAAAAATATTGCAGACATTAAACAGCTTCCAAAGACAATGATTGCAGAATTGGTCGAAGCAGGATATACAATAGGTTCAGCAAAAGAAATTCACAGAGTTACTAGTGAGGATGGAGATACTACCAAATTATTACTTAATCTCACTAACGATAAATCTGTTGAAACTGTTCTCATGCAATATGAATCTGAGAAAGAAGGAGGGCTACCTAGATCAACAGTATGTGTTTCAACTCAAATTGGATGTGCCATGGGATGTACATTTTGTGCAACAGGGCAGATGGGTTTTGAAACAAATCTAAAGGCAGAGCATATTGTTGCACAAGTAGTTCATTTTGAAGAAATTATTGAGCAAAAAAAAGAGCATATTACAAATTTAGTTTTTATGGGAATGGGCGAACCGATGGCAAATTATGATGAAATGATCAGAGCCGTGAAAATTTTAACAGACCCAAGAGGATTTGGTTTGGGACAACGACACATTACAATATCAACAATTGGAATCAAGGAAGGAATTGAAAAATTGGCAAATGAGGATCTTCAGATTGGACTTGCAATATCACTACATGCACCAAACAATGAATTACGTAAAAAATTGGTTCCTACCGCGACAAAAGATTCTGTTAAAGAGATAATCGATGCAGGACATTATTATTTTAAAAAGACAGGACGGCGTGTGACATTTGAATATGCATTGATGGAAGGAGTAAATGATTCACGGGATGTTGCACACGAATTGGCCGAACTTTTGCGAGGAAATGGATCACATGTGAATTTAATTCCAATAAATCCAACAGCAGGTAATTTCAACCGCCCATCAAAAAGTAGAGTTTTTGAGTTTAAACGAATTTTAAATGAAGCAGGGGTGAATTGTACAATTCGCATTGAGAAAGGAACTGAAATATCTGCCGCATGTGGTCAGCTTAGAACAGATATTGTAAACACAAACTAGATGAAAATTATCATCTTAGGTTTAATCATTACCGCATCCATTCTGATCTTGTATGCAAGTATATCAGATATGATGAATTTTGAAATTCAAAATACAGATAATGAGTTAATTGATTCTATCTATTCTGAAAAGGAAATTTTTACAGAAGCACCGTATAGCGGTAACACAAAAGATAGAGCTCAGCATGTAATCATAATAGTAAAAGATTCATGGAAACAAGGATGTGAGGTAGATGATTCATGTTTCTTACCCTATGAAAAAATAATTGGCGTAGGTGAGACGATATTATTTGTGAATCAAGATGAATTCGAACATAATGTTAGACTAAGAGGAGACCCAAATTACCTACATTTCCCAACAGATGTGATAAAACAAAATGAATATTTTGTTTACAAATTTCATGAATTAGGAAAATACCAATACCATTGCACACTTCATCCTTGGATGGAAGGTGTAATCACCGTTAGATAATCCATCTATTCATAAATTTTCGACAGTTGTACTATATCGTTTTAAATTAGAAATGCTATGATTATGAAATATGTTCAGTTACCAGCAATTTGCTGAAAGTAAACCAAAATTACTCATTGCAGTCATTTTGACAACTGTTGCAGCATTATCAGTTCCAGTATTGATGCCTCACATTTATCATGGTGCACACATTTGGCATCTACTTTTACACACATCAGGAATAATTTTGTCAGTATTTCTAGCAATTCTCAGTGTTAACGCATACTATAAGATGAGAACAAAAAAGATGATCATAACTACAATTGCATTTATGGTCTTTACAGCAGCAGAGATTGTTCAGCTTTTAGATGCAACTAAAACTCACGTTTACAATATTTTAGAATCACCATCAGAGATAGCACATTTAATGATGCTTGCGATGATTGGGCTACTCGCATTAGCTATATTTAGGAGAGATTGAAATTGGCAAACATGGAATCAAGAGAGGAATTAATCATTTCAGAGATCAAAAGAAATCCTGGAATTAGATTTAGAGAAGTAATGGAAAAAATAAACCTCTCAAAT
>JAOMDR010000001.1 GCA_028345575.1 Candidatus Nitrosopelagicus sp. | reverse complement strand
CATGGTTTGTACACAATAGAAATGGGCCAAGACGGAAAAACATATGCAGCAAAAGATGGAAAAATTATTGGAGAAAATTCTGAATCTAGATTACTAGAATTTCTTAGAAATGATGGATGGAGGAATATTAATAAAAACTATCAGCCAGTTCTGCTAAAAATGCTTTTAGAAAATAAAGATAAAGATTTTTTTGTATCGTATGAAGAAATTAGGAAGAAATTTGATGAACTGAATTTTGATACTGAGAGATTCAAGAGGGAAGACAATACAGCAGGTTTTGGTTCATCAATGGATTCAGTAAGAGATAGTAATTTTGGCAAAAGAAAATTTATCAAATGTGATAGTGGTTCAACTAAAGGAGGAGTGACACTCAATGAAAATGAATTTAATCATACAGAGATTCCAGAAATTTTGAAAATTTGTGGGCAAAAAATTGCACAGTGGCATATTGATAATATTGCTGATGATGAGTTACAAGTTTGGCGAGTTTTACCTGGAAATAGAGAAGAGGGTTTCAGATGGAAAGATGAGTTCAGAGAGACTAATACCATAGGTGTGGATTATGGAATTAAAGAAGATTTGAGACCAGCTCAACAAACAATTGATGATGTTAAAAACAGACTAGATGATATAGAGAGAAAAAGGTCTGAAAAACCGTTTTCAAAAAAAGGATCAGTTACCGCAATAACTCATAAAATCAAACCAAAAGACATCATAGTTTTAACAAAAGGTCAGAAAGAAGTCATTGATTTTGGCATTGTAACTAGCGAGTATTTTTTTGATAGTAACCCTGCAAACAAGAAACATTATTCACATAGACGAAAAGTTGTATGGCTAAATCAAGGTCCACTTCCAAGTGATGTGGGGGATGTGGGCGACATAACAGGCTATCAACATGCAGTACATGAGATAGATGGGGAAAATGGAGAAAAAAGAAGAAAGGCAATTGAGATTCTTACAGGAAGAAAAGAAGAAAAATACTTCCTGTTGAGACATGCTGTTGATGGTCCATGGAAGGATGATCTAGGTAAGAAATACCACATAGGCAGAAAGAAAAATGGCAGTATGGGAAATCTTGTTCAAGAGATTCGTGATGCAGGAGTAGGTACAAAAACAGTTTGGTGGACTGCATCTGGAGTTAATGCATACTTCTGGGGGTATGGAACTGTTAGTAAAATTGAGACTATAACTGAGGATAAAGATTGGAATTTGTTATATGATGATTTTAAAATGTTTGAAGGCGATGTTGACATTCAAGGAAGAAAGCTGAAGGAAGCAACAGAAACTGTGAACCAACATATCCATGATCTTGAAGATAATAGTAAGGAAACTGGATTTGCTTGGAGACAATCTATCAATAGAATTCCAAAAAAACTTTATGAGGAAATAACTAGTGATAGATCTCACATGTCATCATCAACAATATCTGATATTCCTGATTCAGTTCCATATGCCCAGGTTTTGAATTTTAATAAAAATTTAATTTTGTATGGTCCACCAGGAACAGGAAAAACATACAAAGCTATAGAAGCTGCAAAAGCTTTAACCAAAAATCAAGGCGAAAAGAAATATTATAAAAAAGTAACATTCCATCCATCGTATTCATATGAAGATTTTGTAGAAGGGTTCAGACCAAATGTAGAAGATGATAATAGTCAACCATACGTCTTAGATGATGGAATTTTCAAGGAAATTTGTGATGAAGCAAAAAAAGATAGTGGCAATCGTTACGTATTGTTGATTGATGAGATTAATCGTGGTAATATTCCAAAAATTTTTGGTGAACTAATCACATTTATTGAAAATGGGTATAGAGGACCTGACAACGTAACAGCACTTGCATACAGCAAAGAAAAAGACAATTTCTATGTTCCAGAAAATCTTTACATTATTGGTACAATGAATACAGCAGACAAAAGTTTAGTACAGATGGACGAAGCACTTCGAAGAAGATTTGTTTTTGAAGAATTAATGCCAGAACCTGATCTTCTTGAAAAAGAAGACAGGCCAGGTAAAAAATACAAAGACATACTTGAAAATATTAATAAAAAAATTGTTGATAATGAAGAAAGAATGAAGCAGTTTCGTGACAGACAAATTGGTCATTCGTATTTCTGGAAAGAACCATTTGGTGATAAACAGATGAGATTAGTTATAAAATATCAAATAATTCCATTATTACAAGATTATTTCTATGACGATTATGAGGAGATAAAAAGAATTTTGGGGAAAAAAATTATTGGTAAAGATAACAGACCAGGACCAATTCTTGATGAAGGAAATGAGAAGGATTTGATAACAGAACTAAGAAGACATCTCTCAGGTAAAAGTTCAGCAGAAAATGAAAACGAAGAGCAGAATTGAAAAATTCAAAAAAACAAACAATAGTTTTACATGAACATGAATCATGGTCAGGTTCTGATAATGATTCAGACAAAATTTTCAGAAAGGATCTAGTTTCTGAAGATCTTGATGTGCTTGATAAATTAAAAGAAAAATATGGAATAAAACATTCGTTTGATAATAACGACGCACTAGTAATTGAATCAAACCAGAATATTGGTTCGGTTCAGCTTGAGAATCTTAATCGCAGAATAAACATTGTTCCTAAAATGTTTAAAGATAAATCAGAAATCTGGTTTGATACTTCGGTTTTTTTGTTTTTTGCAAATAATATTAAAACAAAAGAATTCTTAAAAGAACAAAAAAATTTCTTTGAGACAGGTTCGGACCAATTGGTCCATCCATTACACATAACCTTGATAACAAGATATGAGGATCTCATGAATAAAGGACTATTGAAGTCATATGTGTTAAACACCGAAAATATTTCTGCAGTTCGCGGAAAACTATTGTTTCAGCAACAGATGGTCAATGATTTAATGAGAAAACCAAAATTTTTCTGTGAATATGATGAGCTGGAATATGATAGTACGGAAAATAGAGTACTTTTACAAGCAATGACAATTGTTGAGAGAACTTCGAAAATAGAAAAATGGAAGATGAAAGCCTTAGATCATGCACAAAAACTTTCAGGTGTAGTAAGTAAAATCAATGTATCAAAAGGAAGAAGACAGAACATGATGCGCAGTTACAACAGACAAAATGATCGATACAAAATGATTCATCAAACATGTGAGCGTCTTATTGAACATGAAGGTATAGGAGACATATACAGCGGTGAACATTCTGTTGTCCCAATATTTTATGATATGAATAGAGAATTCGAAAAATTTGTTGGAAATCTTTTCTTAAAATATTATGAAAAACCAAACTGGGTGAAAATACAAAATAGTGAAGATGCTTGGAGTTCAAAAGGGGAAGGAACGAGAAGTATGAGACCAGATATAGTAATACAAGATGAAAATGGAGATGTGAAAAATATTATTGATGTCAAGTATAAAGATAAAGGACTTACAACAGGAGATTTGTATCAACTTGGATTTTACATGCATGAGTATGGAAAAGAAATGGAGGGTAAAGAATTAGATGATGCGTATGCAATTTTGCCAAAATCAAACAGTCTTTCAGACAAAACGTATACATCAACAAGAAAGGAAAAAACGGTTCATCAAAAAATTCTCGATGTCAATAACTGTCTAGAGTTGATTAAAGAAAACAATGTGACAGAACTGCAAACAATGGTAAGTAATCTAATCAGCACTGATTAGTGATTCTAATTCTTTTCTCAACTCACTGTTTTGTCTATAATCTGGCTTGAATGCCTTCATCTCTCTATTTCGTAACTCATATTCCCATTCCTTTGACCAATCATCTGCTGAATCAATTGCAATAGAATGACCACCTTTCTGTTGAATCATTGAAAAACATGGAATGTCACTAGGTCCATCTCCCAGGTAAATCATATTCTCAAATGGAACTCTTCTTTCAGAATAATCAATAAAATTATTCACATCGTATGGTTTTTCCCTAATTTGTAAGGAAATTCCCTTGTTTATTGCAAAGATGAATTTGGTCTTTTCAGTAAATGTGACACTTGATTTTATGCCTGAAATTACTCCATTTTGCTCATAAAGTGAACCTCCAAAAATGTCAGTAAAAGATTGGGAAATTTTTGCCCCTTTCATTATAGATTCTATTCCGGAGGATACAACATATCCTTCAATTTTTACATCCAGTTCTTTTCCTATAGTTTCATTCATCTCATCAATAAAGGTAGCAGCTCCTGGATAAACATCAATTGATGTACCAAACTCTTTTAATTTTTCATTTGTGTTTTGTTTTATCTTTCCATCCTTCATAAGATTAACAAGTTCAGTCATCCATGCAATTGGTGGATCCCATTTGTCTTTTACCATGTCAGAAATTTTATCCCAAAACTCTTGTGGATTAATTCCATTGTCTTTTAACAACAAACTTGGAGCATCTGGAAGTAAGGTATTGTCACAGTCTGTAATTATAGTAATTATTTTTGTCATCGTTATATTAAATCAAAAACTCTGATGCCCATTTTCCCTCTTCAGTTAAATGAATCCATCTATTTCTACCAACCTTTTCTGTTTTGATATATTTCCATTCATTTTCAAGTGGGGATATAATATTTTTATCAAGACTAGCAAACCTTGCTTGAGAATGATTTCCAGGTTCTGCATTAATTATAATGATTTTTTCTTTTTCAGCAATTTCTGCCATCTCTTTTTTCTTTAGTTTGCCACCATTATCAACTAGAACTTTTAATGCTTCAAGATGTTTTTTTGCAGGTGTTTGAATCCTATATGTAGGTAAATCATGAATTGCCTCAATTCCAGAGGTTTGTGGTTCAGATATTTTTGTATGATGATATTCTTTTGCTTGTGCATAAAATGGATGCAAATTAGAACGATCATCAAAAATCATTGTTGCCATCATCATTCCTACTGCATGAATTTTGGAACCACTTGCAACATTAAGATAAACATCATTATTTTGTTCTTCAAAAATTATCTCTTTTACTACCTTTACAATATCAAATAGTCGAAACCTATCAGCAGTTACCTCTTTGACCTGAATGTTTTTTTTAGCTAGTGTTTTTCTAATTTTGTCTAAGAAAGGTCTTGCCTTATCTTCTGATAAATTTGCATGTCCAATTAGCCAAACCTTGTCTGCTCGCATGTTTATTGCAGGAACAATAATTCGGTCAATCTCAAAGCCTACAGGTGCAATATGTACTCGTAATTTGACAGTATTAGCAATAGTATTCATAGTATCCATACTATTAACATGATATTTAAGAATTTTATGCCTGTAGTATGACTAATGACGAGACAAATACTATTTCTTATGACAGCGATGCTTGTTTTAGGAGTATCAACTACTGCATTAGTAAATGCACAAGAGATGCCAACTAGTGTTGAAGTAACCAGTTTTCCATTTAATGAATCTGTAATGGAAAATGGAAAAATTACATTCAATAATACAAATGGTACATCAACCATGAATTTTGTTGCATATGGTTGGTTTGATGGTACAGTCCGAATCGGCGAAAGTTTGACAATTGAACTTCCTACAAAAGATTGTGGAACAACATGTTTTGTTGAAGGAATTTACTACATCAAAGATTTGAATCAGGGTAACTATTCAGAATTACAAATAGTTGCAGCACCTGAGCCAGAACCAAAACCTGTAACAACAGGTAATGGTACAATGGAGGTTCATGTGTATGAGATTCCATTTGATGTGACAATTCTTGAGGGTGGAAAAATTGTTTATCATAACCTTGATCCAGTCACATACCATAATTTGGAACATACTGGAACAACAGGAACCGAGACAGGTGGAACATTTTCAATGTGGGCAAGTTCAAATGGTGGAACAGCCACAGCAAACTTCCCAGTAGAAAATTGTAGTAGTTGTTATCCAGCAGGTGTTTATTCCTGGATGGATTCTGTATCTGGAGTAACAGGTACGATAACTATACTACCTAATCCAAATACTGTAAATGAGCAGGTAGGAATTCAAGAAAATGTTGTAGTTGTTTTAAACAAACCTGAACCAACAATTCAGACAAACTCAACTGTAACTACTGAACAACAAGACATACTTGATAAAACAAAAAGCTACAAAACTCAGATAGAAGAAAAAATTAATGCAAAGATCAAACCATTAGAGACAGAGATAATTGATCTAAAAAAACAGGTTGACTTTGTAACTTCAGTAAATACTGATTTTGTCAAAGAGATCAATCTTCTAAAAACAAACGCTACCATAAGTGAAACAAAATATCTTGAAGAATCAAAAATTAACAAAGAACTTCGAGAAAAAATGTCAACACTTGAATCTCAAGTAGTTGATACAACAGAGTTAGAAAAATACAAAAAAGATGCCTCAAACTGGAAGGCAGTTGCATTAGAGCAACTACGAGTTATGGCAGAAATTCTTGGATTATTCTAATCCCTTTTTTATTTTAATAGTATCTAAAGTATGCATACTATGCACATGTGATTTAATTGGTTTTGTCACATAATGGTATTGGCGATGTATATGGTAGAAAAAACTGCAGAATCCGTTGAAGCTGATGAAACTAGCGGAGAAAAAGTGTCAGCAAAAGAAGAAGCAATGATTGATAGAATCGAGAAAAGTGAGAGACTGATCAAAAGCCTACGTCAAAAAATCAGAGAGAAAACCTCGAAAAAAGATGAACTAAAGGCTGTAAAGTTCATTGGTGTAGAGTTTGATCCTGAAACCTACAAGAATGGTGAAGATGAGGTAAATGACTATCTGAATAAGGGATTTCAGTTCGTTAGAGACTATCAAACAGCCAGTGGATTGGTAATAGCGCTAGGAAGGTTCGAAAAGGGGAGAAGATGACCGGCACAATCCAACAAAATGAGGAAGCCCCCTCATCCCATATTGGGTCTGCAATAGAATTTGAAGATCTGAATAAAATAGAAAAAAAATTGACTATAGAACTAGTCAAAGAATTCTGTAACGAAAACTGCAAGTGTGAAACAAAAAATTGTTTTGCACAAACATATTTTGCAGGAAAATGTGCCGTTACGCTCCCACAAAAATTCTTCTATGCTTTTTTGTTTGAAGATATAGAAGAATCAAAAAAAATTGCAGTTCAGATTGCAACATTACCAAGACAATACATTGTAGCGGCACTAGCTAATTTGGGATTTGGGTTTTGGAACCTATATGATCATATGCTACAAATTGATCCTGATTTAGAAACACGTGTCAGAAATACGTACCAGAAATGGGTAGAGGAAGAACTTGAAAAGGAGATATGGCAATGAGTATGTGGTTTTTATTCATTGGAATATTTTTCTTGTTTACAGGATTTGGTGCACCAATTGGAATACTCTTACTAGTATTATTTTTCTTAAGTGAAATAAAAAATTTTAAACCAACTAAACAATATAATGAAAATACATTCAACATCAACAATCTAAACATCACAGCAGATCCCAAAAATTTTGAAGAAGATGATGTTGATACTCCAATTGACCACATGTCTAAAGATGTTAAAGAGGAGATGAGATGAATAAAATCTGCCCAAACTGTGAGGGAAAAAACATTGCACAACTAATCTGGGGATTACCAAATCATAAATTTTTAGAAGAAATGGATGAAGAGAAAAACAAAGACAAATATCAGTTAAGAGGCTGTATCGTTTCTGGTGACGATCCAGAATTTTATTGTAATGACTGTGGAGAGGAATTTTAGTTTGGAAAATTGTAAAAGGTGTGGGGGTTCTATGCCAAACGATTCAGATTGGCAAGAATGTGATAAATGTATCACTACAGTTTATCCTGAGACATAACAAAAGATTGTTTCTAACAACTTCTGGTATGACTTTTTACATTAATTATTCCGCCGCACCGTTTTTTACGACGATATGATTTAATGAATTTCAGTTTATTTCACCTCCTTGATATTTACCACCATTAACAGCCCACCATGGAACACTGTGCCACGAATACTCCTGGTCTGTCAATTCACAGAAACACTTGAGACATAGTCCAGATAGGACGTCAGCCAAATCCGTTTCACTAGATGACATTGCAGAGTCGCAATCACTACAATGCATGTGAATTGGCACGTATTCTTTATCATACGGAGGTGCTGCATTCCACAGTATGATTTTGGCTGGAATACGAGGTCCAAAACCTGCTTGCATAGAGCCAATCTTTTCACCTATAGGCATAGCCTTGTGATGAAGATCCCACAGTTCAGCACTGTGAACATTGTCGCCTTTTCCACAAAAGGCACAGCGGCTTTTTTGCTTTCTTTCAGATGAGAGTTTTTGACTCATTTGAAAGCCTCCAGTTTGAGTGCATCGTCAAACATGTCTTTTTCTAAATCAATCAATTGTGGATTTGAAAGATTTCTCTTTTGAACTTCGATTAGAAATTCAAAGTTGACGTTATTCAAGTCGTTATTGGTTTTGGAATGTTTTACCTCGTTCATGACTTTAAAGGCATGAACCATTCCAAGAATCACCAAATCTTCTGAGGTTGCATCATGAGCGTTACTCATTTCTTGCTACCTCCTTTGATGATTGTCGCAACTTCGATTCCTTCGCTTTGCAAAATAAATACGGACAAATCCGCTGCAATTGCGAGTCGCAAGTTGAGACTAGCGTTTAGGTCGCCATCCTTTTGAGTTCTAATTGTAGAATTCATACTATAGATGGGTAGAAGAAACAATTGGAAGTTTAATTGTAGACTACAAAGAAATTTTGTAGTAATTTATGAGGTAAATTAGTATTTTTTGTAAGAAGATTTCCAATCTTTTTTGAATTTCAGAGTTATATCTTTGAATTGCTTTTGGTTTAATCCAAGCTTTTTTAGACGTGAACTATATTCTCGTTCTATAAAAGATTCAGGTTTAGATTTACTAAACATATCAATATTACAATTTGTACAAATAAACAGTGTAAAAATTATTGTTTCCATTGAATGAATTTTTCCACTAAGTGTTTCTGTTGATTCAGTTACATCTGTAAGACTATGAATTAGTAAATTTCTTTCCATATACAATTTTTTGAAAAAGTTCCACGAATCACCAGGATTATAATTCAAGAACTTATCAATCCATTTGAAAGAATCTAATTGGTTAATTTTACTCATTATTGTATAAACAGTTCCTGGATTGACTTTATCAAGATGTGCCACTAAAATTTTTCCTTTTGTAATTGCATCTTTTTTGAAGTATTGTAGTACATCAAGTTCAATGGTAATTGTATCTTCTTCAAGAACATTTTTTGGATTTAAATTATGGTAATCAATCAAGTCAGAAATAAATCCCTTTAGATGAAATTCAACAATACTAACTAATCTGATTTTTATAAAATTTTTTAAAAGTTGTTGATTAGTTTCATTTTGCTCGTCGATGATCTTACAGAGATTAATTAAATCATCACATACATGAGCAAAGTTGTCTGGATCTAAGCCAGGAATTTCTTCTATTTTTCTTCGGTTTGTACCAAAAGATTTTCGTTTCCCTTTGTTTTGCATGTGAATATTAGCAATGGAAAATTAATAAGAATTTTTAAAAGAAATTCTTTTAACAGTTACAATACATCCGGATCCATGGTAGAAGATGAGGAACTTGATGAAGCCACAAAGAGAATACTAGATAGAACTAAGAATATTAGATTCACAAGTGAGGATGCCAAGCGTAATAGAAGTGGAAAAAGGGCTCAAAAGGAAAAAATTTCAAAACCATCGGTCACTAAAGATATTTCAAAACCATCGGTCGATTGGGATGAAAAGGATCAATTTTGGGATGAGATTAAAGATTTAGAAGCTGAAAAAGTCATAAAAAAGATTCAGAAAGAATTAGCAAATGTCAATGATAAAAAACATGAAATTGATTTATGGATAAAGCTTGGTGAGAAACTTTACTATATACGAAAAGAAGAGGAAGCAGTTGAAGCATTAAAAGCAGCATTATTGCGTGACCCAGGCAATACAACTGCCACCAAGGCGTTAGGATGGTGTTATGATAAATTGGGTAGATATTCTGATGCCCGAGATTGTGCTAAAAAAATTCTTGATAAAGATGATAAAGATGTTGATGCATTACGTGACTATGCTTTCATTTCAATAAGCTTGAAAGATTGGGATTCAGCAAGGGAATATTATTTGAAAGTTTTAGAAATCGATAAAAAAGATCTTGATGCATTAGACAATTTAGGTTATGTGTATTATAATATAAAAAAATATGATCAAGCAATAGATTGTTTTGAAAAAGGTATTTTATTAGAAAGAGATGATGATGATGTATATGCAGAACGTAATTTAGCTAGATGTTATTTTATACAAGATAAGGATGATGAATGCGAAAAATATCTAGATTTGGTAATAAAGAAGAAACCTTCACACAAAGACTGGTATATCCATTACATGAAAGGAGAGATTTTAGTAAATAAGAAATCATATGCCGAGGCAACTGAACACTATAAAGAATCAATTAGGATAAAAGAAACAAGAAAATCGGTATTTGCTTTAGGAAGATGTTATGCCACACAAGATAAATTTATTTTTGCAATTTTATTTTATGAAAAATCACTGGAAATAAGTAGAGAGGAAGCACCAAACACATTAGTTAATTTAGCTGCTTGTTACAAGAAAAAAGATAATCCTGACATGGAAAAAGCACTCAGATTGTGCGATGAAGCATTAGATGAACAGGATAATTATGAAAGAGCAATTTACGTAAAAATGACCACATTAAGAGAATTAAATCGATTAGAAGAAGCAATTGAGTGCATTGATGATTTTGTAAAAATGACCGGGAACCAGATTAAAAATAGAGAAATTTTACGAGAGAAGGTGAGAATCTATGATAGACTTGGTGAAGGATATAGCATAAAGTTTTTAGAAAATTCTAACAAATTAGCAGAACTTCATAATGATGTGAGTGCACATTTGTGGAAAGCATGGGCATTAGAAGCTAACGGGAAATTTGATGAAGCAGAAAAATTTTATGATGAAATGATTGAAAAATGGCCTGAGGAGTGGGTAATATACTGTGAAAAAGGAGATTTGCTACATAAAATTCCAAACAGATTATTTGATGAGTTGCATAATTATCAAAAAGCCAGAGAACTTTTAGAAAAGAAGGAAAAGAAAGACGATGTTGAACGTGATTTATCAGATGTACATCTGGGAATTAGTCGTGTAATTAAAGAAATGGCAAATTTAGTGGGGAAGCAAAATGGACTACCTGATAAGGGAATAAGCAAAGATGATCTCGAGAAAGAATTTGAGAGAGATGGAATAGATAAAAAAGGACTATTAGATAAAGCGCTTTCACATATTGATTTAGCAATAAAGTACAATGCAGATTCATGGGAGGCATGGTTTGAAAATGGAAATTGTTTTTGGGGATTGGAAAGGTATAATGATGCATTTGAGAATTATGTACAATCTCTAAGACTTAATCAAAAGAATATTGGTATTTGGTGTTGCTTAGGAGATACAGCCCGTCTAATTAATAATTCAACAAGTGAAGCAAAATATTATTATCAAAAAGCAATCTCAATTTCAAATAAAAAAATTAAAGAAAAAAATGATTTGGAAAAAAATCTAACAAAAAGAGATTATGATTGGGTCGATGCACAAAACGGATTAATAAAATGTTTGTATGAAGAAAAAAAATATGATGATGTGATATTAGAAGCAGATAAAATATTTGTAATATCAAAGGATAGAAATGATTGGGGTCCTCTTAGATACACTGCACTTAGTTTTGGAGTTTTGAAAAAATATTCAGAAGCAATAGATATGTGGGAAATGGGAATTAAAGAGTTTCCAGATGAAAAATGGTTTATAGGATATTGTTATTATTGTGCAAGTCTTGATGCAAATAGTCTTGGTTTAAAGACAGATGCTGATGAATATGCTAAAAAACTAATTGATTTAGATATAGAAGAATCTGCAGACGGTTATCAGCTTCAGGGCGCATATTTAACAGAAAATGGATATTATGAAGATGCAATAACAATACTTGAAGAACATTTAGTAGATTTTACAGAACATGGAAAAATCCAAGCATTAAGAGATTTAATTTCTTGTTATGATCAAATAGGAGATAAAGAAAAGAAAGAAGAATATGAAAAAAGACTAAACGAATTAAAAGAAAAAGATTAATCTATCTTTATGTTTTGTTTTCTACAAAAGCCACACATCTGTAATATCCTTGATAATCCACGTGGATGTCTAACTACTTTTTCACATTGAATACATCTCATTGCAAGTAATCTCCGTAAATGATGAGAATCATACAGCCACCTGAATTAATTCTAAAATTATTTTTCGTGCCTCACAAATCTCTGTAAACTTTTTTACAGCTAATTTACTGTGGAGATTTCTGTCTGGATGATATTTGAGCGCCAATTCCTTAAATCTAAACTGAACCTGTAAAACAGAAGCTTCAGGTTTTAGTCCTAAAATTTTATAGCATTTTTTGATACCAAGAGTCGATTTTCTCTCAAATTGCGGTTGAAATGCATCTCTCATAGCATCTTGAAGCGTTTTTTGGGATTTCCTCTTTGTTTGTCGAGGTTTTAGATTGTGCTTGATTGTATAATCAGGTAAGGCCGACTGTACAATTTTTTGATCTTCTAATTTCTTCTTGATATCATCCCAAAATTTCCTCTCTTTTTGTGCCTGACGTTTTTGCCATTCAATGCGTTCTAGTCTTTTTTCTTCAAGAATGATTTTTGCACGTTCTTCACGCTCCTTTCGTTCAGCAATATCTTGCTTCCGTAATCTTCTTTGTTCAGACCATTGTGCAATATTGCCTCTATTCCAGTATACAAGGATGATAACAACTATCGGAATTGTAATGTACCAATGAAGTACTGCAATGTATACAACATATAGAATTGCAAGTAAACCAAGTCCTATTAAAAGTGGTAATACCAATTTCTTTCATACTCCATTCTGGACATTTTTTATTACAAAATGTCTAAATTTTTCAATAGTGTTTTGAGAGGCCTTTTTCATAGTTGGAACTATAATAAATCTTTTAGAGGTAAAAATGTCTGTCATTATTTTTTTTATATTATTATCTTCTTTGCCAACCAAGAAACAGATTACATTGGGTGTTATCTTTAATACTTTTTGTAGAGATCTTTTACATTGATTGTTGTATATGTTATCTGGTACTAAATTATAATTTTTGTAATAGTTTGGTTGGCCATCAGTAATTAAAATTAATAATTTGTTTGTACCTCGCATTTCTTTGAGCATTTTCATTGAATACTCTAATCCCATATGAAGAGGTGTCAAGTTATAGTTTCTTCTGACAGATATTTGTTTAACATCTTTGATATTATTAATTTCTGTAATACCAATTAACCCAGAACCATGACTACTCCATATGTTTCCACGAAGTTCCATATTTGGTATTCCTTTTATTGATTCAAAAAGTGTTGCAACTAAATTTCTTGCAGTTATAATTTTTTCATCGTGCATAGAAAGTGATGCGTCAATTGAAATAACTATTGATGCACCATGTGCAGATTTACTGTTCTCATAACATCGATTAAGATTTGTTCCTTTAGAAATATTCTCAATATATTCATCTACATTAATTTGAGTTCCAGAAATATCAATGAATGATTTAGATCGTAATTTTAATAATTTGAAAACTTTATTCATTCCTTTTGCTATTTTTCTGTCAATTTCATAATTACAAGATGGACGTAAAATTTTTTTAACATTTGAAAGGGTGTTGTCAAGTCTAGGTCTGCTGGTTAGCTTATTCTGTATATTTTGAAATTGTTCTTCACCCTGTTTTTTTCCATCTTGAATGATTTCTTTAATTTCATCCTCAGAAAAATTAGATTTTTGTAATTCAGGAGGTATTGGAAAATCTGGTGATTTGTGCCTAATTGTTGGGGGAAGATTGCCATGAAGTAATTGTTCACGTTTTTCTTCGAGTTCTTGGGATAGTTGCACCATATCTTTCAGATGTTTATCATCGAGTGTACTAGGTGAATCTGGAAAGCCAGTAGAATTTGGTTTTTGAGATGATTCTAGGTTTGACAAGTACTCGTCAATGTATTTTTTAATTGAAATTAGAACTCTTAATGCTCCAAAACGATCAGTTTCCTCTACATCCTCTAATGCCTTTTTGTAAATCTGGTAATATTTTGTGTTTTTTACAATATCATCACGCATAAATCGTATTGCTAATAATGCAAATACTGGATTTTCAAAATCAGCAAATTCTCCAAATCCAGCCTTTCCAAGATTATATCTTGTTTTTTCAAATCTTTTTTTGTGTCCCAAGTATGATTTACTAATTTGTGATTCAATTCTTTGATCTTCTAATACATTGAAAACTTTGTGATATAGTTGCTCTGAAGAAATTTTTGGTTTTTGTTCTGCAGATATTGGTGAACTTGTAATTGTTTTTGGTAATTGTGATTTTTTACTCTTCAATAATTTTTTTATTGGTGTAAATGGTGTTTCGTAAAGTATGTGTCCCAATTCATGGATTAGTGCAGTATAAATTGGAATTGCAGTTTTACGTGACGAAGATAAACTGATTGTATATAGCTTTTTTGAATCTTTTTTATCAATTCCCTGAAAGGTGCACCAGTTTTCACCTTTGACAATTTGTAAATCAATTTTTGAATTTGATGCAAATTCAACAATATCTATTGATTTTTCAAACAAGTCAATTTCAGAAATTAAATTTCGATCAATTTTCATTTTAATTTTACTCCAAATGTGTCTTGAATTCTTACTTTGATGAGTTCTCTTTCAGCCGGATCTTCAAATTTGAATAATATTACTTGAGCAAATGTTTGTTGAAGTATATTTTTAGAATTTGGATTTTTAAATGTGTTTTTAAAAAATTGATTGAAAAATTGATTAATGTCTCTTATTGATAATGAATATTCAACATCACCCTTCATTCTAAGTGCATGAATATCTTGAATGAAAATAATTAATCCAGGAAATAGCATTTCCTCTACTAATTCATTAATTTCATTTGGAATTGCAACTGTTACTTGATTTTGTGATGAATGTGAAATTCCATCAGATGGATTTACATTTTGATTTATACAATCATTATAGATTTTTTGCCAGTCAATTACTTTTTTAATTTGTAAAGGAGAAGGATATTTCCAGATTTCACCAATGAATCTTGATCTTAAATCTTCAGGCATTGAATTAATTCCTACATATGAGGCAGGATTTGTAGTCCAAACTACAGACAATTTGCAGTTTGGGTTTAATTTGTAATTTTTACCATTGATAAAGACTGATTTTCGATCATCACAAATTCTATTCCAAAGTTTTTGTGTTTCAGGATCCTGTGTATTTCCCTCATCACAATATAGGCACGCATGACCAAAATGATTGGCAACCTCTATTGCTCTTGGGAAAATTCCAAGATTAAACAGGGTTCCATCATTATTGATTTCCTTTGAACCAAAAAGATCTGTTTTTCTTGTGCCAGGTCCAACTTGCTCTTCTATTAGAGCAATGTTGTTTTCTTTACAAATTGTATGTATCAATAGTGTTTTTCCTTGACCTTTTTCAGATTCAATTAGAAATGGACTAGTAGCATCCAAAATAATTTGTGTGGCTCGTTCTTTTTCTTCATTTATTGAGATATAGTTTTCCCAAACATCAATTGTTCGAGGATCATATTCATCAAAATTTATGACAGCAGTTGGAATTGTGGTCTCATTTAATGAGGTGATTTGTTTACTTTCCAAAGTATGCCTCCATAATTTTTTTTGGTTTTACAATTCCTGAACAGATCAGAAATGCAGATAATGCAATAATCAAAAAGATCAATTGTATCGTCCTCCTTTTGGAACAGATAGTGGTGTATGTGTAATTCCATTTTCATCAGCATAACATTTTGTTTGATATTTACAAAATTGACATAATCCGGTTGGTTCACCTGTTATGATTTGTTTTGAGACACAAGCATCTTCAATTTCTTGAATTCGTGTTTTTATCCAATCTGCCATGTCTCTTTTTTGAATTTTGTAAGTGACAATGTCATTATTATCAACATAAATGAGATTTAGATTCTCAATTGGTATGTATGATTCAAACATTGTTCCATAACATTGGACTTGCAAAATATGCTGGAGTTTTGGTATAAATCCATGCTTGACTTGATGTCGTAGATTTGGAACACTTTTCAAATCCATGATTGTTTTTGTCTTCCAATCATACATGTCAAGTCTACCATGGAGTGTGGCTTGTTTGCCATCTTTCAGATTAACCTTATACTGCATCTCAAGTTCATTCCAATCATATGCATTGGTCATTTGATGCAAGAAATTTCCTCTAACAGTTGACCACATTTGTTCAATTGAAAGATCTTGAACTAGCTGTTCTTGTTTTAATCCTAATTGTTTGTATAGAGATTTTCTTTGGCAATGTACTAAATCTGAAACGGAGTATCGATTCTTTGTCAAATATGGAATTTTTTTACCATTTTTTGAACCTAAGAAAGTGACAATTCCCTTTGGAACATCAATTTCTTGAATTTCATTTTCAAATGACTGGATTGTGATTTTTGTTGAGATTTTTTCTTCGTTACTTTCATCAACGTGAACGAATTCTGTAATTTTCTTATTTTCCATATAGAATATAGCCTGGTCATGAAAGTAATGCTTTTAATTGAAGACTACAAAATTATTTTGTAGTAAATGGTTGTACATATAGCACCAATTGGTAAAGAGACAAAACATGTGGAAGAGTGGCTTAGAGAAATAACACCTGTAACAAAGATTTGGTTAATTCACAGTAAGAAAAAAGAGGGTACAATAGATTTTGTAAAAAATGCTAGAGACTTGGCAAAGAAATTAAAAAAAGACTATGCTGCAATTGAGGTTGAACAATATTTGATAGATAATCCGTTTGGGATGGATGATACAATGGATGCAATTACCGATATTGTTTCAATTGAAGAAGACGTGTTAAGACAGGAATTTGCCATTAATGTAACTGGTGGAACTAACGTTATGGCATCAGGTGCAATTTTATCAGCAATGTTGCTTGGAACAAAAGCATACTATGTTTTGAATCGTGATAAGAATCCTGGTCAAAAGAGCTATGTTAGAGAATTACCAATACCAAGTATTGGAATTGTAAAAATGAATGATACTCAACAAAAGGTTTTGAATATTATCTCAAAAAGTAGATTTATAGTAAAAAATCTCAAAAATAAGAAAAAAATGATTGAAGAGGAAGGAGTCATAACAAATCAAGAATTATTGCAAAAACTAAAGTTGAAAAAAGAAATCAAATATGGAACAAGAAAGAGGCAGCAAGGTGCAACCAAATTGACATATGTAATTTCAGAATTGAGAAAAAAAGGTTATGTAGAAAAAATTGATGGAGTAGAAGAATGTGTAAAAAAGACTATAATTGGATCAGATGGATATACTAAAGAAAAATTTGTGATTAAAATTAATGAAAGTAAGGTAAAATGGAAGATTACACCTGCAGGTAAAAGACAGGCAAGAAATGCAGTGATGTTAAAAGAATAGAAGATTACTCTTTTTCTCTTTCAATTATTGACGCAACTAACTGAATCATCATAGAAAACTCCTCAATGTTTCCCTTACAGATTTCCAACATCTCGTCTCTCTCAGGTGAGGCTGGCTGTTTTTGCACATTCTCAACTATTCCTGTCTCCCGTACACGATTAGTCTCAAACCATTCTTGTAAAACCTTCAAGTCATTAGCAGAATCTTCTTGCATGAATGTACATTTCACTCCTAGCTAAATAATCTTCATTTGAAATACCTATAACCAAACTGTTCATACACAATGATGGAAGAGCTTTAGTAATTTTCTTGTAAAAGAACTGAAACTACTGTCTCTGCTCACATTTTTTAAAAATAGTTTATAGCAAAAGCTTGTTAAAAATTTAGAAAAACAAAAGGGGCCGCATTTTTGTTAAAGTTCTAGATTAGGGCTTCTGCTTTAGCTTTATCTGAACCACATATTCTCATAACTGTGATACCTGTATCAGGAGATGTTCCTTTAATCGCATAACGTCCGTTCTTTAGTTGAACGACTTTAGGATCCTTGATCTCTACTTTCTTTCTGGCCTTCACATCATATGCTTCTACCATGATATACAGCACCATCCAGAGTATTTGAAATAAATTTATGAGAGAAAGTTATCTTAGAGCTTTAATTTTTTAACAATTCTCAAGTTTTGTTATATATGAGCATCCAAAAGTCATTCATTTCAAGGAAATATCCTGTCTTTTTCTCTATTTTTCATATATAGAATAAGTTTGAATAATCATCATCTGTTTTTTAATAAAATCTAAATGTAAAATAGCAAATGATTGATTCGTCAATTTGTGAGTTTTGTAAAAAGAAACATGCATCAAAATCCTTTCACTGTAACCATTGTCTAAAGCCACACAAAATTTGTGCATCCTGTATTCTAAAATACAAAACAAAAATGAATCTACGTAAAGTTCACAAGAGAACTATCTTTGATAGTAACTTGGAAAAATGGGCATAGAGAAGTCTAGAGAAATATCCAATATTGTAATCTCTGATGTTTAGTTTTTTGTAGGATCACCGCTAAGGATATTCAAGACATGTTCAACAACGTCTTCTCTTCCACCTTGATGGTAGTCATCCCTTACCGGATTTGAGGCCATGCTAACAAATACCAAATGATTTTTTCCTGCAGGAAAAGTCATTCTTGTTAGTTTTTCAAATGCTGCAACAGCATATTGTCCTTGACCAATCTTTGGGGATAGTTGTTTTCGTGCCTTCCATGAAGTTGCTGCACGTTTTAGTGATTCAGATGTTTCTTCATCACTAAGATAGTTACGGATTCCAGCTCTATGCATTACTGCCTTGATTTCTCCTTCACTATCAGCTACAATGCAGTTTCTTATGTTTGGATCAGAGTCCATTATTCGTTTCATGGTTGCATCATATTTCATGGGATCGTATAGGTCATCGTGAGATTTAGGTTTTTATCACTGGCCATACTAGCACAATCGTTGATTCCATGAACACGCAGTTCATGGGTGGGAGAGAAATTTTCAGTTTCTCTTCCACACTATTATTTTACTAACTAGTTTGAATGTACAAAATTACGCAAATAGTAACAAACATTGAGATTATTGCAATTCCACGAAGATTAACAATTTTGTTTTCTTCATCTTCAGACATTATTTTTTCCAGCCCGAGGTCCAGTTTTTCAATGAGCATTTTGCTAATTCACTTCTAGAATGATCTTTTAGTTTGCGTCCACATTTTGGACACTCCATCTTCATGTATTTACTCATGTGTTAGTTACGTCATCAACTTGGATAATCTTTTCCTTTATCAGGTATTGTAATGCCTGTAACAGCTCATTTTCTGAAATGCTATCTTCGGCATACCAAACAAAGATGTTTCTAACCCAGTCAGGAATTTTACTTTCTTCTCCTATTACACTGATAGTAGTTTCTGCAGTTTTGTGTGTGCAAATATCTCGATGTATCTCTCTGCACATGCTCATTATGTTTACTAGATAATCACCAGATGTATCATCATTAGACAACTCAAATGGAAACTCAAACATTCCATCTGAATCACTGGTAAGAAAGAAATCAGAGATAACCGTTCCGTTTGGATTTGATATCTTTACACTTAACAAGACATCCGAAGTTGCTGCATCATCATACTCAACCCAGCCGGTTATCGCTAAATCATCACCAACTGAATAAACAAAGTTCTCATCAATGGTTAAGATTGGTTGCGAAATGTGAGTTGAATATGCATTTTCAACACCAACTATTGTAATTGCTGCAATTATGAATAAGACAAAAACTTTCATCATAATTTACTCTGTAAACCAAATAATTTAAAGATGGAAACGGCTTTCACCTTTTTCAAAGCTACTCACCATCTCCGTAACCACAACGGCCTAATCATAGACCGCTGACTGACGAAGACAGTGATCAGAATAGGTCAATTACCATATTTTAGTTTTGAATCAGGCGCCACTAATGCTGTCTGTTAATTCCATGAAATAGGCAATGACAAAATTTAGTGCCTGAAATGCGACAAATCCTATACCAAAACACAGTACAATTTTTTTTGGTAATGATATCCTATTCCACCAGGAAAGAGTCTTTTTTGATGGTGTATTACACGATGAGCAATAATCACCATGTTCGGCTATTTTTATGCCACATTTTTGACAGAACATAAAATACATTATTCCATACTTAAATTAAGAATTTCGAGGATGTGCCTATTTTTTTCGCATACTATATTTAGAGTAAATGCAGATCGAATACATTGTCTAAATACCAAAATCAGCCAATTAACGTAAACTTTGGAAAGGCTAGAGGAGTAGTTTTAGGATTAATTATTTTAATTATAATTGGAGTTATGGTTGGTTCTGCAGTATCAATTGTAGATGCAGGATATAGAGGCGTACTACTTCACTGGAACGCTGTAGATTTAGTTGACCCACCACTAGAAGAAGGACTGCATTTTATAGTTCCATTCCAAGATTCAGTTATTCCACTTGAGGTTCGTACCCTAAAGTATACAAAGGCGACAACGTCGGCATCACAGGACTTGCAGACAGTGTCAACTGAGATTACAGTAAACTATCATCCAGACCCAACTCGTGTCAACTATCTGTACAAAGAAGTTGGTTTAGACTATGAGAATCGTATCATTCAACCAACAGTAGAAGAGGTTGTAAAACAGGTAACAGCCAACTATAACGCTGAAGAGTTAATCACAAAAAGACCTCTAGTAAAACAAGACATTCAAAATGAGATTTCTGAACGTCTCGCTGACTTTAACATTACAACTGAAATTGTATCAATTACAGATTTCCAGTTCTCAGTATTATTTGCACAAGCAATTGAATCTAAAGTAGAGGCAGAACAACGCGCACTAAAAGCAGAAAATGATTTGGTGAGAATTGAGGTAGAAGCAAGACAGTTTGAAGCACAATCATTTGGTATTGCAGAAGCAAATATTGCAGAAGCAAAAGGTGAAGCAGAAGCAATTAACATTATCAACCAAGCACTTGCAAACAACCCATACTATCTAGAATGGCTCAAGATTCAGAAATGGGATGGAATACTACCGCTAGTTACCGGCGGTGATGGAGCAACTCCATTTATTGAAATTCCAACAAATAACCAAAGACCTTAGTTCTTAGGTTTATCTCTCAAGTTATCGTACATTGACAAAAATTGGTCAGGTTCGTTTCTACGATAATGTTTTGCTAAGCGATTAATTTCTGCGTCAGATAATGTTTCACCTTTGTTTTCGTTAAACTCTTTGATTATCTCAAACTGTGTTTTTTTGATGTTATACCTTCTCAAGGTTCTATTGATTGAACCATTTGCCAAGATATCAAAAATCACATATCTGTATACCAGATAGCCAGATATTCCTAAAATTGCGACTATTGAGATTGGAATTATCCAAGCATACACCATGATTATGGTTAGTCAAAAGAGTATTTCATTGTTATCCGTTAGAAAGGTTTTAGTTTGAATCAAAATTGATAATTTCTATTGGTTTGCACGCCAACAGGAGATTAATTTCTCTGCCTGAAGAGACGACAAACGTTGTCTTTTCAGGATTTCTTCTATTTCAAATGAATGATTCTAAATAGGCAATGTGTGTTGTATTATTTGCTGATGATTATAGATTAGACGAGGTTCTCTCTGACTTCCTCAAACAGTGATGAGACAAAGTTCATTTGAACGCCGAATTATGAAGCACGAAAAATTTTTGAGGGTGAATTTGCATAGCATTTTAAGCAAAAAATGCATATTTCAATCATGAAACGTTTTGCACCATTAATTGCCATTGCTTTTGTTTCTTTGATTACCCCAGCATTTGCTGAGATTAACATAGATGTTGTAGTTGACGGGTTGAACAACCCATGGGAAATGGTTTTTGCACCAAACGGAGACATTTACTTTTCAGAAAGAGACGGACGTGTATGGAAAATTCAAAATTTTGGTGAGGCCAAAGTAATCCAAACATTCCCAAAGAGCGGATCATATGAGGGAGGAACGCTTGGTCTTGCCTTACACCCAAATTTTGAAGAGAATAAGAAAATTTTCATTTATCAAACAAATTTAGAACTGGAATTTTTTCAAAACAAAGTTTTTAGCTTTACAGTTGACGGAGATGAACTAATAGATGTGCAGACAGTGATAGATGACATACCAGGTGCACCATGGCATGACGGTGGAAGAATTGCGTTTGGTCCCGATGAAAAATTATACATAACAACAGGTGATGCAGTTAATCCTGGATGGTCACAAGATTTATCATCTCTTGCAGGAAAAATTTTAAGAATTAATTCTGATGGAACCATACCTGATGATAATCCATTTGATTCAAGTGCAATTTTTTCTTATGGTCATCGTAATCCACAAGGAATTGCATGGAATGATGATGGTTTACTTGTATCATCAGAACATGGACCATCTGGAGAGATGGGGTATGGACATGATGAGATTAACGTAATTGTAAAGGGCAAAAATTATGGTTGGCCAAAAGTTGTAGGTGATTCATCTGATGATAGTTATGTAAATCCAATTATTCATAGCGGTGAACAAACATGGGCTCCAAGCGGAATGGTGTTTTACAATTCAGATAAAATTTCTAGTTTAGAAGGAAAGTTTTTGGTTGGAGCGTTAAGAGGAGAGCATTTGATGGTGTTAGATGTTGCAGATGATGGTTTGTTAATCAGTGCAGAAAAAATGTTTGAAGGTGATTTTGGTAGAATTCGTACCGCACAGATTAGCCCTGATGGAGTTTTGTATTTACTGACAGCAAATGGAGACAATGATAAGATAATTCGTATCTCTGAAGCACCACTTGAAGAGGTTACAAAATTTACGTCTAACGAATCAGGAGATAATCTAACTATAGTATATGCGATAGTTGGAATTGTTATTGTAGGAATAATAGCTGCTATTGTAATAAAACGAAGAAGATGATTATTCTCCTTCTAATTCTTTGACTTTAGCAAAACAGGTTTCAGCTTCTGCATCTTGACCCTTGTGCTTTAGAAGTTCTGCTTTGTTATACCATGCATCTGCATAACCAGGTGATACCTCAATTGCCTTTTGATAACTGGATATTGCATCATCATATTTTTCTAATTGTGTTAGTGCTACACCACGATTGTACCAGATGAGAGAATCATTAGCATCAATTGTTGCTGCCTTATCATAGCATGTTACAGAATCTTCATACTTTTCTAACTCTACTAGTGAAATTCCTTTGTTTAGATAAGTTTCTGAAGTTTCAATAATTTTTAGAGCCTTGTCGTAAAATTCTATAGCTTCTTTATGTTCATCATAATCTGCTGAAAGAATTCCTTCATTTACTAGAGCTTTTGCATCTGCCTCTGTTAATCCCATGACGATAGATTATCGTAATTTTACATAAGCATTTCTAAATTTTCTTTTTGTATTTGATTTTTTTACAGTTATGAGGTCGTCCAGTATTTTTATCAATTGGAATAAATTTTCCATCTTCTGTTTTAAAATCCTCATCAAAGTAGATTTTTCCTCCACACCCCTTATCACAACTGTTGATTTTTTGATTTGAATAATCTGAAAATTTTATTCTTTTAGGAAGTTTATCTTTATCACATGTGGTGCAAAACTCTCCATTCATTCTATCATTACATTTGGGACAAAATTTCATTAGTTTTGAGAATTATAATCATGATTAATTTTATAAATTAAAACTGTAGACATAGGTCCTGATTGTTGATTGTAAAAGCTTGGAGATGCATATACTAAATAAAATGGATCATTTTCAGGGTCTTTAAATTTTAAATCATTAATATAAACAGGAATAAATCCATTTTGATACTCATCAAAAGTTCTGCCTGTATTAAGTTCAACATATTTGTAAATTGAAAATGGAGTTAACAGTCCTAATGTAGTATTCTCCATGTAAAATTTAGTTGGAGTGATGTTATCATTTTGTACCATTTTAGAAACTTGATGATTAGAAATTTTTGCGAACCATGTTTTTTTACTTTCATCACCACCACCTTCAAGAGTGTAAAGAGGTATGTTAGAGTTCTCGGCATAAAATCTTTCACCTGCTAGATAAATCAACAAGTAATCAGCATCCATACCTTTGGTAATAGGATTACAACTTTCCTCTCCTACGTTTAATTTTTGAGCTTCATGTTTGAAAATTTGTTCACAAGATATGCCATTTTTCTCTAAGTAATTTTTATTAAATTCAGATTCCAATTGTCCTCCAAACTTTACTACGTTTTCATTTCCAAGATATGGTGAAATGTCCTTAGTGTAATCAGCACTAAGAATATTCCATGAGTTATCAGGAGTAGTGATTAATGCATAACCCATTTTTTTGATCTGCCAATCAATCAATGTTGCATTATCGGCTAAAGTTGTACGTTCACTTAATGTAGTAATCCAATATCCGTAATCCCACCAAGATGCAATAACTGAATCTTTAGGAGTATTTTCTTTTATCCAAAGTGTAGCGTCTTTCCAATCATCAGATGCAAATTTAGAAAACGACGATCCACCACTTAGTATCGATGGCGGAAAATCAGCCCAAGTTAACCAACTATTATTTTCAGTTAAAGTTACAGGAATAATAAATAAAATTATAATTATGACTGGAAAAATTAATTTAGTAAGGTTTTGTTTATTTTGTTCAAATATTTTTTGTGTTAAAATTGTTAGTCCAATTGAACCTAGAATTATAATTCCAACTGATGCAAATAGTTCTAATCTAATAAATGCCGAACTAACGTAAATAGCAACAATTCCAATAAAAATAGCAAAAATTCTCATATCAGTTTTTAAATTAATAGTTTTTCTAGAGAAAAGAAACCACATACCAATTACTGCAAATATAAGAAAAACTGATAAAAATGTGAACGATAATGTTATGCTAGTTGTCATATGTTCCGCTACAGAATCAGTTAAGTTGTCTTGAGTAGTTAAGAAAGGATTTACAGCATTAAGATATCTAAAAGAAGGTAATCCAATTATGCCGGAATTTAAAATTCCTACACCAGATACAACAAAAGAAATCAGGATAATTATGCAGTTACGAATCTTTGCACGTTCACTACTAAATTTCATAATAATACCAGAGATTATTACAAAAATTGTGGGTAGAAGAATTGCTAATCCAGCATATCCAATTATGAATGTAGAAGTTCTTTCAAATATTAAAGAAAATACTATCAACGATATTGAAAATGTAGGAGCTGCCCAAATTATGAAATTATCTTTATTTTTAAAAAATGGTAATGCAAAATAAAATAAAACAATTGGTATTAAAAAGAACAGAATTCCACCCCATGCAGATAAACCAAGCGATAAAAAGAATCCTGCAATAATTAATTTAATTAAAGAAATTTTACCTTTGTTGAATTTTAATCCCGAAACAAAAAGATACATCGCTAAAAATGCAAAGAAAAGTCCTAAAGGTTCTGATTTAAACCAACCAATTAATCCTCTAGTGAATATTGGTAGGGAAATTGAAAAAATTAACGCTGCAAATAATCCAGCAGTTGTTCCACCTAAAACACGAACAAAGGCAAATACCACAATTGCAGTCAAAGAACCAAATACTAATGGTAAAAATATTGTAAAATCATAAAGGGATGTACCAAAATTGAAGATTGGATAGAGTGAAGCAGCAGTGAGATGTAATGTTACTTGAGATGTTTCAGAAACATTTCTTCCAAATGGGTGCCAACTTTTTTCATCAATCCAATTAAAATACGCATCAGTACCATTTTCTAAGACGTATTCTGTTGCTCGAAAATTAAAAAAAGGATCAAACTCAAATAATTCAAGACCATACGATGCAGGAGTAGAACGAATCATCATTGAAATTGATACAGACAATGCCAATACACCAATTACGAGTAAATGTTGTAATCTAAAATCGAAATTACCTACTGAAAATAATTTCTGATTAGATACCATGATTCAATTCAATTTTGATACTTATTTACAGTTTATTGCACTATGGTGCAAAAGTTCCGGTTAGTTTGGCTTCAGCAAGAATATGACCTTTCATTGCATCTTCTAATTCCTGTTTTGAAAAACCTTCTTTGAGTTCTAGTTCCGTATCTAAGGCATATGCTTTGAAAATGTAAGTATGTTTTCCATCTGGAGGAGCAGGTCCACCGTAACCAATTTCACCAAAATCTGTTTTGCCTTCTATTGGAGATACTTGAGTTAAATTATGATATTGTAACCAATGTAACCAAACTTTTCCTACAGCACCCATTGCGTCAGGATCATCCATGATTAACGCTAAAGTGGTGGTGCTAGGTGGTGGACGATTAAATGATATATTTGGTTCTTCATTTTCAAATTTATAACCAAATTTTTCAGGTATTTCATCTCCATCATCAAAATCAGAACAGATGATAGAGAACTCAGACATATCTCATCAAATATTATTTTTAAAATAAAGTTTTCTAGTTTTCAAGAATAATCTTATCATTATGAATAGATAAAATTGAACTTCCTGATTGTTTTATCCTATTTTTCAATTCCTTATCCAATGTAGCAACAATACTTCTATTTTCTTTGATAAAATCAAGAATTGCTACATCAGCATTACTACCATCAATATCATTCGTTTTAAAATTTTTAATAAAGTCTAAGGTTTGTTCTGAAATAATTTTTTTGTCTGGATCTCGAGCAAGATGCTCTAGTTCTTTTTTAACAATTTTAGGAACAATAAATGATAGAGTACCAATTTCAGTCTCTATAGAATTAATATTTTTTATTCTATGAGTGGCTAAATGAATTAAAAAACTAGTGTCAGATATTACTTTAACCAATTATTCCAGCACCGATTAATCTCCATCTATCAGAGATTCTTCTACTAATTGCAACATTACTTTTTTCAAATAAACACGCAGGACGTCTTAATGTCACTTCAATATCAGTTCCCTTAACTTTTGTAACTTTTCCAGGAATTGGAGCGGTACCAATGTTTAATCTCAACATTTCACCCATGTTGATTGGAGCAATTTTTTCATTACCTGTAGAACCAACTGCTGAATCAAACAAACTAACTTTTAATTTTGCAATATCAGAATTTTCAGGTAATGAATCTGGTTTACCAATCACAGAGCCAATGAATGAATCACCACGTGTTAAATTTGGATCAAGTTTAGTTCCAATTGCAACTAACCCACCAGGCTTTACATTATCAACAGTTCCGGCACCAGTTCCTAATGAGACAATTTCAGTAATTAATGGTTCATAAGTTTTTTTCTTTTCATTTAACAATCCAGGTTTAATTTCAATTTCATCTCCAATGTTAAACTGACCTTCAGTTAGACTTCCTCCAATAACTCCACCTTTGATATTTGCAATTTTTGAACCAGGTTTGTTAATATCAAATGAACGTAAAACATGCATTACAGGTGACTTTTTGACATCATGTTCTGGTGTTTTGATTTCAGTTTCAATTGAATAAATGAGGGCATCTAAATTTAGATTGGATTGTGCAGATACAGGAATTACAGGTGACTTTGCAGCATTTGTACCTTTAATGAATTTTGAAATATCAGAATAATTACCCATTGCTTCTTTGTATGTAATTAAATCAACTTTATTTTGAACTACAACAATTTGTTTAATTCCTAATGTTTGAAGTGCTAAGAGATGTTCTTTACTTTGCATTTGTGGGACTTTTTCATTTGCAGCAACCAATAAAATAGCTCCATCCATTAATGCAGAACCTGACAACATGTTTGCCATCAAACTTTCATGTCCAGGACTGTCAACAAAACTTACTACTCTACTTAGTTCTCCCTCCTGTTTACAATTTGGACATTTAGGTGATGTAGAATAATTTGTTGGAGGTTCACAATCAGGGCATTTGTAGAATGCTGCATCAGAATAACCGACTCTAATGGTAATTCCTCTTTTTAATTCTTGACTATGAACACTTGTCCATTTCCCTGTTAATGCCTGAATCAAAGTGGTTTTTCCATGATCTACGTGACCTGCAGTACCAATGTTTACACATGGTTGATTGCCATATTTTTTTACATACGAGTCAGGAAGTGAATCTTTCCAATGCATAATAAAATTACAAATCGAGAGTATGTTAATTTATGCATTAAATTTTGAGTTATGCAGATTTTTTACTAATCATTGGAAGTTTGCCTTTCTTGTATAAAATTGCAATAATTGCAATAATAATGATTATTGCAGCAATTGCACCCATTGGTGAATCTCCTTCTTCAGTATCTAACATAGATAATGCAGAAACATCAATTGTAGTATCATAAGATAAGATATGCTCTTCTCTCATGGAATCTTTGTATCTGACTTCAATGGTAATGTCATGTTTACCATCTAATGATACACCGTCAAAATCAATTGGAATGTTAAACGGAACAGGACTGTCAGGTTCTATTTCATCAATGTATTGTGTTGATTCTTTAATGTTAGAGTCACCTCTTGGTTTTAGAGTAACAAATCCAAATAATCCATCACTATTTCCTTCATTTAGAATTTCACCAATTACTGTTTGTTTTCCAGACAAATCAATTACTTTAACACCATAAATTGATGGATCAACTAGTCCATTAATGTAAAAGTCAGTTACTCGAGTAACAGTTTCTAATTCACCATGAGCATCATAATATGAAATTGTCATAGGAAGATGTAATGGTTCATTTTTGATTGTTTCAGGAACAAATACTTTCAATGAAAATGTCACAGAAGATTGCGGATCAATTGTTCCTACATCCCAATGCGTTTGATCAAAAATTACATTTTCTAGATTAGTAACAGAAGATGAAGTAGAGGCAACAGAAGTTTGATCATTTTGTAATACAATATCCACATTGTTTAATGGTGCACTACCAGCATTTGAAATCTCAATTACCACATTATTGTTTATGATAGAAGTGAGAGGGCCAGAGATTGGTCTTAAGTTAACTATACTATCACCGGTTAGTTTGAATGTAAAGGGGAAGTTCTCACTTCTTTCACCAGATTCTCTTAATCTTGAAAATGTAAGGTCAACGGTTCCAGAATAATCTTTGATAGGTGCTAGTTCAGAAACATCAACAAAGAATGTTAGAGCAAATGTATTACCTGCAGATGCTTTTTGATCATTATCAGCCATCATAGCTACACCTCTTCCACTTGGAGATTGATATGCTGCAGGAAGAGAAAGTTTTCCTTTAATTCCGGTAATATCTTGTGTTCCTACATTACTCATTACTACAGTAAATGGAACATTTTTGTCGCCTGGTGCAACTTCAATTTTATTCCCTTCAGTTCCAAAATATGCATCTAAGAATTTTACACTAATTACAAAGTCTCGTAACACACCTAGAGGTGCATCAGCTGGTCCGAGTCTTTCTCCAGATGATAAAGGAGTAAGTGAACTAACCATCAAAAATCCTAAAAATATTATAACGAATTTGTTCATGCTGTAATCTCCATTGTAGTTTCTTCTTCATACGATTTACCATCTTTAATTGTAATTATCCTATCAACATCTGGGAATTGATGTTTATCGTGTGTAACAATAATGAATGTTTGATTTAATTCCTTAGCCATTGTTTTTGCTAGTTTTACAACTTTTCCTGCAGTAACTGAATCTAAATTTCCTGTTGGTTCGTCAGCTAAAACCACAGTTGGACGATTAACCAATCCTCTGGCAATTGCGGCTCTTTGTGCTTGACCACCAGAAATTTTGTTTGAACGTTTGTTAATTTGATCTTCTAATCCGACTTTAATCAATAAATCAGTTGCATTTTGGCGAATATCCTCAGAGCTTCCTTGAATTTGCTGTGGCAACATTACATTTTCTAAGACTGTTAAATCTGGTAACAAATTTGCGAATTGAAATACAAATCCTAGTTTTTCATTTCTGTATTGTGAGACTTGTCCATCTTTTAGAGTAGTCGTTTCTTTTCCATCTAAGATTACTTTTCCGAATGTCGGTTTATCTAATAATCCAATCATGTTTAGTAGTGTAGATTTTCCAGAACCTGAACTTCCAACAATTAGCACAAATTCACCACGTTTGATTTTAAATGAAACATCATCTAATGCCTTTACTTGTGTATCACCTTCTCCAAAAATTCTTGAAACATTTTGTAGCTCTAAAACAATATCAGACATTTCTCATCGCCTCCACTGGTTGTAGTTTAGTCGCTCTATAAGAGGGATATATTGCTGCAAGAATTGCTAAGAAGAAAGCCAAGAGTGCGGTTTCTGCAATTTTTGACCAGTTATAGTTTACTTCCAATGCTAAACTTCCTTGGAATTGCATATTGGTTTCTTTTGCGTATGTTGTATATGCTAAACCAATTCCAGTTCCAGCACCTGCACCAATTGCACCAATAATCATTCCTTGTAAAATAAATACCATTAAGATATCCTTTCGTTTTGCACCAATTGCTCGCATAACACCAATTTCTCTAGTCTTACTGTTTACAAGCATCATTTGTATAGTAACAATTGCAAACGCAGAAGACCCCATTCCAAAATATCCAATTAAATTAATCATTGCAATTCCAGAACGAAATCCTTTGAGTGTTGCCTCAGCTGCCTCTTCAATTGTTTGTGCCTTTAGATCATCATTTGCATATGCAGCTAAGAACTGTTTTCGAATTTCTAGTGCAGCCGCTGGATTTTTTTCATTTAGTTTTACAAAGATTGAGTTTGATTCATTAGGTCTATCAACTAAACTTCGTAGAGTATCAATATGAACAATCACACTTGTATCAAATCCTTGACCTCCAGCAGTTTTTGAAATTCCAGTAACAACAAATCTTTTTGAATTTTCTTCTCCACCTTGATTTGTCATAATTAATTTGAGATTATCACCGACTCTTACGCCACCTAAATCTTCTGCAACTGTTTCACCAACTACAATTGAATTTCTAGCATAGACATACTGACCATCACTAATTGTTGTATGAATTTTTGATGCTTGTATATCAGATACAGGTTCTACACCAACTACGGGAACATCGTATTCTTCGTGAAATTCTCCCATGCTTCTAAATTCTATATCGGCACTGCCCGAAAGCCGGGGCGTCGCGGACTGCACAAGTGGTACTCTTTCAAACCAGTTTGTGTAAACTACATGAGATCTTTCAATAGTTGCTTCTTCTTCATGGCTTACAAAAATATCTCCAAATCTATAATCAGTCATATCACGAATAATTGCATCATAAATTCCCTGAAAAATTACAAAGTTAACATGAATTACCAAAATTCCAATTGATACAGCAAGTACCGCGCCAATCAAACTACCTCTCTTGTTTGCAAGCATTCTAGCTGCCAGATTTACTCGATAATCCATAACATGTATAGAAATGTCGAATATATAATACTGATCAAGTATAGTGCTAACATTTTGGACATAATTGAGTAGAATGGTAAGATTAATTAGATAAATATACAATTTACTTTACATATTGGACATTTTAGATATGAAAATTCTCAGTAGATTACTGAATAATTGTAGAAAACCAGATAGACAAATTGGAAGGGAATTAGGAATTTCTGGCGGAGCAGTTGGTTCAAGAATTAGTAAAATTGAAAAGTTAGGAATTATAGAAAAATTCTGTCTTAAAGTTGAACCTCCACTTTTAGGATTGAATATGTTTTACATTGTAGTAAACACCCAAAATCAAAAAGAGATCATCAAGAATGTCAAGTTAGCTGGAATGCCATTTGCAATTGTTCCATGTGTAGGAGGAAATACCGTCATCGGAGTCATAGTCAAAGAAGATATGAAACAAAAAATCAAATTATTAGAAAAATTAATGCAAAATGTACGTGTAATGTCAGTTTTTGAAGCTGACAATACCAAGATTACACATAATTTAACTAGGACTGATTTAGAAATTTTAAATCAATTGATAGAAGATCCTAGAAAAAAGATTGAACAATTATCAAAGGATACAAAACTATCAACAAAAACAATTAACAGGGGATTAGAAAAATTACAAAATAACGAATCAATACAATTTACACTTGTATATGATCCTAGTAAAATTGAAGGTTTCTTATGTTATGCAGTTGTAGCAATTACACAAGAAGATATTCCACAAATGTTAAAGAAATTTGAAAAAGAATTTTCTGAAGATTATCTAATGACACCATTTTTAGCAAAAAATCAGATTGTTTTATTCTTGTATAGTGAAAGTATTTTCAAGATGGATGAAATGACAGAAAGAGTGGCAAAAGTTGAAGGGACCATAACAACTGAGTTATTTATTCCAAAAAAAATTGATATGCCAGAAAAATGGTTAGAAAAAAGATTGGAAACATTAACAAAGTCACAAACATTACATATTTCACAGACAAATTAAAAATGAGAAAAGAAAAATTATACAAAGGAAGATTGTTTGAAATAAATGCATATAATATGCAAGTAGAACATAGAAAAGTTAGAAGAGAAATAATAGAACATCCAGGTGCAGCAGCTATGCTTGCATTTGATGAAAAGGGAAAAGTGCTTTTAGTTAAACAACATAGATTCCCTCACGGATACATTCTAGAAATTCCAGCCGGCACTTTGGAAAAAGGAGAAAAACCAATTGATTGTGCATATAGAGAAATTATTGAAGAAACTGGCTACAAGGCCAAAAAGATGACTAAATTAGTCTCATATTTTCCTTCAGTAGGCTATAACAAAGAAGAAATTCATGTTTTTGTAGCATCAGGAACAAAAAAAGAATTTGAACTAAAATTAGATAATGATGAATTTATCACCGTTGTTAAGATGGATATTAAAAAAATAATTGGGATGATTAAAGCTGGAAAAATTATTGATTCAAAAACAATTTGTGCGGTAATGATTTATGCAGCAAAAAAGAAATTATTATGATTACTTGTAACTTGGTTTAACTAAATCTGCTATATCAGACCAAGATTGTAATACTTTTTCAAACATATAGATAAGATCAAAAAATGCAAGAGAAATTTGTTTTTTACTTTCTAGTGAAGATCTAATTTTAGAAATTTTTGTGGCATTATTTCTTTGTAATCTAATTGCATCGATTGCAAGTGTTCTATTATTAGAAATAAAAGAATCAATAGATTTAATTTGTATTTCTTCCATATCTTTTGCAAAATCATGAAGTTTCTTTAGCTCAACTTTAGAAAGATTTGATTTAATTAACGATTGAGATAATTCAACAACAGTATCACCTGCAATTTCAAGTGTATTTGCTGCAATTCTATAATCAAGAATATCAATATTTTCTAAATTAAAAATATTGGCTAATCTAGCATCCATTATAGTACTTCTAATTAATCTAACAAGAAGAAAATATTGTCTATTAATTTCGGCATCACGATTTACTATAGTTTCTAGATTTGTTTTATCACCACTTTCTAATGATGATACAACATCACTAAACATTCCTAGTGCAATGGAGCTCATTCGTTTTAGAATATTTTGTGGATTAATTGAAGTCTCATCAAGTAAAAATTGGACCGAGATATTTGTTGCATCTTCATCAATTATCTCCATTCCAACTAATCGTCTCGTTGAACCACGAACACTTTCCCTATCAGTAATTGAAATTGGAGATTTACTTACAATTTTAATCATATCAAATCCTAAAAGATATGCACCAGTAATTGTTGGTACAATGCTTTCACCTTTTGGAAGAGGATAAGTAATTTCAATATCCTTTGATGGTCTTTTACTTAGCTGTGTTCTAATAGAAAGATTGTTTTTGTTTGTTTCAATTTCAACTTGATTAGTTTTATCTAGATTATTTTCATCAATCCATTCTTTTGGAAGAGATACCAGAATACTACTTCCAATCTTTTGCAGGCGTCGTGTGAACGTAGTCAATTTATACTAATTTATATTATTTAAGCCAAGTATTAATATTTTCCAAATATGTCAAGTTTGATCATGATGGCAACAGCGTTTTGTCCTGCACATATCACGGGTTTTTTCAAGGCAGAATTAGATAAAGAAGATTCTAAACAACTTGGATCTTTAGGTGCAGGGTTTTCTATACAAAAAGGCGTTAAAACAACAGTCATTGTAAGAGAGAGAACAAAACATGACATTTCGGATTTTGCAATAAAGGTAAATGGTTTTGAATCAGGAGATATGCGAGTATCAGAATTAGTTCTAAATAGATTTAGTGTAAAAGGGAAATTCATCGATGTTACACACGATATTGATGTTCCAGTTGGTTATGGATTTGGTTGTAGTGCAGCAGTTGCACTATCATTATCTATTGCATTAAATGATGCATTAAATTGTAGATTAACAAAAATCCAGGTAGCACAAATAGCACATGACATCGAAATAGAATGTAGAACAGGATTAGGAGATGTCTTAGCCTCATACCACGGGGGATTTGAGGTCAGAGTAAAACCAGGTGCACCTGGAATAGGTCAAGTGAAAAAGATTAATTCAAAAGAAAAACGAGATGTAATTATAATTTGTTTTAATCCAATTTCAACAAAAAAATTTCTCAAAGAAAAAATTTCATCAATTAATGGATTAGGTGGAAAAATGGTGAAAAAGCTTATTGAAAGTAATGATACTGAAGAATTTCAAGATATGTCATTGAAGTTTGCAAAATATGTTAACGTAGTAACACCAAAAATGAATCAAGTTATCAATCTTTTACATAAAAATGGGATAAAATGTGGTGTAGCATTATTTGGTGAGACAGTATTTTCACTAGTAACAAAAGATGAAAGAAATAAAGTAAAAGAAATTTTAAAGCAATTTGATGATGGATTAATAATTACATCAAAGATTGACAATTCTGGTGCTAGATTACAATAAATTTTTTGATATATATGAACATTCCAAAGTCTCATCCTCGATATTTGTCTCTTCAAATTAGAGAAAAATTAGTTAATGGTTTTAATGATAACTTGGTTGCAAAAGAAGGACTGTTAGCTCATGGTAGAGGAGAAGCTTTTGATTATTTGATAGGTGAGAAAACAACAAAATCTGCAAAAGATGCAATTAAAGCTGCATCAATTATGTTAAATCAGGCAGAAAATTCAGTAATTTCAGTTAATGGAAATTTTGCTGCACTTTGTCCAAAAGAAATTATTCAGTTAGCAAAAATAACAAACTCAAAGATAGAAGTAAATTTGTTTTATTCAAGTGAAAAACGAAAAAAAGCAATTTCAAATATTTTGAAAAAATCTGGAGCAAAAGAAATTCTAGGAATAGATAAAAAACAATCTACCAAACTAAAGGGAATAGATAGTGCTAGGAGAATTGTTGACAAAAATGGGATATTTTCTGCAGATGTGGTCTTAGTTCCATTAGAAGATGGAGATAGGACTATTGCTCTAAAAAAGGCCAAAAAGAAGATTATCACATTTGATCTAAATCCACTTTCAAGAACTGCACAAACTGCAGATGTGACAATTGTAGATAATGTAACGCGTGCAATGAAATTACTTATTTCTGAATCAAGAAAACAATCAAAAAAACAAAGTTCATTTGATAACAAGAAAAATCTGAAAATTACAATTTTAGAAATTCAAAAAAATCTGAAACGGAGAGCAAAAAATGTCTAAGACTGTAAATGACATAATACAGATGAAGTCAAAAGAAAAAATCACAGTATTAACTGGATATGACTCAACTATGACTACGCTGTGTGATAAAGCAGATGTAATTCTAGTCGGAGACAGTGCGGGAATGGTGATGTTAGGATACGATAGCACAAAAGATGTGACAATGGATGATATGGTGCGTTTTACAACTGCTGTAAAAAACGCAAAAACTAATTCATTAATTGTTACAGATCTTCCAATTAACTCCTATGAAAATGAAGATTCAGCTATAACTAATTCAAAAAGATTGGTACTAGCAGGAGCACATGCAGTAAAATTAGAAGGTGGAAAAGAGGTTGCAGATATTATCAAAGCGGTAAAAGATTCAGGTATTCCGGTAATGGGACATCTTGGATTACTTCCACAAACTGCAGAAAAATATTCTGTTCAAGCAAAAAAAAGTGAAGATGCAGTTAGATTGATAGAAGATGCCAAAATTTTAGAACAATCAGGAGTATTCAGTATTGTTTTAGAGATGGTTACAAGTGATGTTACAAAAATCATTACAAGAGATGTCACAGTTCCAACTATAGGAATTGGTTCAGGTAAGGATTGTGACGGTCAAGTATTAGTTATTCACGATATGCTAGGAATGTTTGAGAAAATAAAGCCAAAATTTGCTAAGAGATATCTGAATTTATCAGAGGAGATTAGGAATGCAGTTAGTTCATACGTAAAAGATGTAAAAGAAGAGCAATTTCCTGAAGAAGAACATACATTTTCTATGGAAAAAGACGAGTTAGAAAAGTTGGAGAAAGAAAATGTCTAAGAAAGGATTACCACACCCGTCACTTGACATTGTAGAAAGTAATGGCACTGAACTTACTGGAAAAAATATTGTTCTTTGTGTTGCAGGTTCAGTTGCTGCATACAAGTCAATTGAACTTGCAAGATTACTAATGCGACATGGAGCAAATGTCAAATGTGTTATGTCAAATGCCAGTACAAAATTAATCAAACCGGACTATATGAAATGGGCTACAGGAAATAATGTAATTACAAAATTAACTGGAGATATGGAACATATTGGATTAGCAGATTACAAAAGGTCTGATTTACTAATCGTATACCCTTCAACTGCAAATACCCTAGGAAAATTAGCAACAGGTATTGATGATACACCAATTTCAACAGTTCTTACCGTTGCATTTGGTTCAAAAATTCCAATTATTATGGGTCTTGCAATGCATCGTTCAATGTATGAAAACGCTGCAGTTAAGAAAAATATGGACTTTCTAAGAAAAAAGATAGATTTTGTATCACCACAAATGATTGAAGGAAAGGCAAAAGCACCAGAACCAGAAGATATGCTATCATTTGTTTTGAAAAAATTTGGAGGTTCAGAGAAATTACGTGGAAAGAAAGTTTTGATGACTGCAGGTCCAACTATAGAAAAAATAGATTCGGTTCGTGTAATAACAAATCAAAGTACTGGAAAAACAGGAACATTATTAGCTTCAGAATTGGTTTCAGCAGGAGCAAAAGTTACCTTGGTGTATGGCCCAGGAACAAGTGAACCACCAAAAGGTGCAAAAGTAATCAGAGTTAATTCTGTAGAGGAAATGAATAAAGCAATCAAAGAATGCCTAAAGAAAAAATTTGATATTGCAATAATGACTGCAGCTGCATCAGATTATGTAGTAAAAAATGGAACTACAAGTAAGATAAAGAGTAACAAAAAAGAACTTAATGTAAAACTTGTGAAAGCACCAAAGATTATTGATATTATAAAGAATAAACAAAAAGAGATTTTTCTTATTGGCTTCAAAGCTGAAACTGATATTTCTAAAAAAGAACTTGTTAATCGTGCAAAAAAGAAACTCAAAGAATCTAAAGCAGATATGATAATTGCAAATGATATTGGTCGTAAATATAACAAAGACTCGAGTTATAATGAAATAGTAATTATAGATTCTAAAGGAACAACAAGTGTTCCAAGAACTAAAAAAGAAAGACTTTCTAAAATAATTTGTAAAAACATTGAAAAAAGAATCTAAAGGCACAAAATACAAACAACGAACTATTTCAGTTTGGAATGAGGTAGCACCATTTTATCATAAGAGATGGGCAAAAAATGAAGTTGGTCCATTTGGTGTTACAAAGAAATTATTAGACATGTCAAAAATTAAAAAAAATGATACGGTTTTAGATCTTGCATGTGGTACAGGGCTTGTTACAAAAAAACTAATTAGAAAAGTTGGAAGTAAAGGTCACATATATGCAATAGATTCATCAGAATCAGCAATTAAAATAGCAAAAAAATGGACCGGTCATTCAAAAAATCTACATTTTGTTAGAGCAGATGCTGAAAAAGTTCAGCTTAATACAAAATTTGATTCTATTACATGTCAGTACGCATTATTCTTTTTTCCTAATGAACAAAAAGTATTAAAAAATATGAAGAAAATGATGAAGAGAAATGGAACAATAACACTTGCTGTTCATGGAAAGTATAATGTTCCATACTTTGATTGCATTTTAGAACCAGTAAAGAAGTTCATTCCGGATTACTTGCCAAAATATCCAGAGATGGATAGATTTGGAACAAAAGAAACTTTTTCTGCTGCAATTAAAAAAGCAGGATTTAGTAAAATTATTGTGAAAAAATTTGTTTTCAAATATAGTCCAGGTACATTTTCAGAGTATTGGAATAATTATAAAAAACATCTATCAAAACCTCTAAAAGAAAAATTTGATTCTTTAACAAAATTTCAGAAAGCCAATCTTAGAGAAATGGTGAAAGATAAAACATTAGAGTATACAAAAAAAGATGGGAAAATTGTATTTCCATGGGAAGTTTTAGTCTTGAGAGCAAAAAATCAATAGACATCAGACATAAATTCAGATTAAGAATGCATTTAGATTGTGAAAGTTAGAAGAAAACGACTTTTGAAACACTGTAAAGAAATTACAGGTTGTGACATGATAGTTGCATTAGAGCCTGAAAATCTATTTTACATGACTGGGTTTTGGGGAGAAGCAATTGGGATTTTAGAAAAGAATGGAAAGACTACAATCATTGCACCAGAATTAGAGGTTGGACGAGCAAAAGAAGAAGGAATTGATTGCAAAGTAATTCAATCTGATCGTGGAATGAGTTCTTTGTTAACATTAAAGAAATTTGTAAAAGGTAAAGTCTGTACAGATTGTCAGAATTATTCTGTAATGCAATCATTAAAAAAATCATTTCCAAAAATAAAAAGCTCAATTGAACCATTCAATAAATCAAGAGAGATAAAAGATGATGCAGAAATTAAAATTCTAAAAAAGGCATCTAAAATAATTGATGAAATGTTTGGAATTTGTCAGAAAAAAATTAAAGCTGGACAGAAAGAATCAGAACTTCAAGCAATTTTAATGTCATATGCAGTAGAAAATGAAATGTTTGATACAGGTTATCGTTCTACATTAAATCCGTTAATTATTGCAGGTGGACCAAATGGTGCATTACCACATGCACAAGTAACTAATAGAAAATTTAAAAAAAATGAATTAATTGTTGTTGATTTAACATTACGTTACAAAGGTTATGTTTCAGATGCAACTAGAACATTTGCAATAGGAAAAATATCTAATGAAGAAAAAAACATTTATGAAATTGTTAAACAATCACAAAAAGCTGGATTAAAAGCTGTCAAACCGAAAATAGATTGTAAAAAAATTGATGATGCATGTAGAAAAATTATTGATGAATCAGGTTATGGAAAATATTTCATACATTCAACAGGACATGGTATTGGATTAGATGTACATGAATTACCAACAATTGGACCACGAAGTTCTACAAAGTTAGAAAAAAATATGGCAATCACTGTAGAACCGGGCATTTACATTCCAAAAAAATTTGGTGTAAGAATTGAAGATTCATTAGTTGTAACACAAAAAAATTCAGTTCTTTTGCACAAATTTACAAAAGACTTGTGTGTCGTATAATTTTTGAGGCTAAATAGATCAAAAGAGTTTATGAAGGTGTAGATCGCCAGTAAGCTGTGCAGAAACAAGAAAACACAACGTACTTGAAAGCAATCACTATACGTGATCCTAGTGATTTACATTCAATAAAAGAAGATATCAAAAAAGGAATGGTGCTAATTTTAAGAGTTACACCATTAGCACAGTCAGATGTTGAGAAATTACGTAAGGTTGTTGAAGAACTTTACGTAATTGCACGCAATGCAGAAGCAGACATTGCAAGATTAGGAGAAGAAAGAATCATTGTAACTCCACCAAATGTAAAAATTTGGAAACCAGATTATGATTTAAAATAATTTTATAGCTTCTTGAACTTGTGGATAATGAGTTGTGACTCTATACATTCTATTAATTGCTGATGAAAGATTTTGGGATTTTCTTCGTTCTCCATGATTAACAAGAACTCTACGAAGTTTTGGTCTCAATCTTTGCACATATGACATTAATTGATTATAATCACTATGGCCACTGAATCCTTCTAGTTTTTCTGTACCACAGTTAATTGAAACAACTTCAACTTTTCCGTCTCTTCCCATAATTGTTACCTGTCTTGCACCATCCATTACTCTACGTCCTAAAGTTCCATTCACTTGATAAGAAACAAAGAGAATCTTATTTTTTGGATTTGGTGCAAAGTTCCTAAAGTATTCTAAAACTGGACCACCTTCAAGCATTCCAGATGTAGCAATTACAATACATGGTGAATCTTCTCTCAATGGTTCATCTCTTCCATCTGCATGCTCAATATTTGTGAAATATTCTGAATCAAATGGATTATCATCTGTTTCTAGAATTTTCTGTTTCAATGATCTCTCAAGATATTCAGGATGTGCTTCATGAATTGCAGTTGCTTCTTGAATCATTCCTTCCATGAAAACAGGTGATTCTGTTAATTGACCGGATTTCATATACTTGTCAATAACCATCATCAGTTCTTGTGCACGTCCTACAGCTGGAATTGGAATTAGAACTTTACCGCCGCCTTTTAGAATTTCATTTACAGATTTGATAAATGCCCCTTCAACTTCTTCTCTTGTTGGTTGAATGTCCTCTTTTGCACCGTATGTACTTTCAACTAGTAATGTTTCAACACGTGGGAATCTTGTATCAGCACTTTCTAAAAGCATACTTTTTCCATATTTAATATCACCAGAGTAAACAAAATTGTGATCACCATTACCAATATGGAAATGACATGATGCAGAACCTAAAATATGACCTGCGTTTGCTAGTACAAGTTTGATATCAGGTGAAATATCTGTAACAGTTCCGTATGAAAGACCAATTGTTTGTCTCATAATTTGATGAACGTCTCTTTCTGCATACATTGGCGTTCGGCCTTGTGCACCTGCAACCTTGATTGCATCTAATTGAATTAAATTCATCATAGGAAGGGTTGGTTCAGTACAATAGATTGGTCCTTTATACCCATATTTTGTTAATACAGGGAGAAATCCTGTATGATCTAAATGAGCATGTCCAATTACAATAGCATCTAACTCATCTAATGAAATATTTGCCCAATCTAAACGAGGAAATGCTTCAGAAGGAGTTCGTGCGCCAGGGTTGATGCCACAATCAATTAGCACCTTACTGTCTGGAGTAGTCAAAAGCATGCAGGAACGTCCGACCTGTCCAAATCCACCTAATGTTAGTAATGATACCTCAGATTTTTGTACAAGTCTAGGTCTAAAGATTTCTTCTCCAACAGATTTTAGTTGTTTTGCTCTATCTGTAGATGAAATTTTTAATTGATAATTGATTGATTTGATTGTGTTAGATGGTTTAGTAGTTGATTTTCTTATTCTTAATCTCCAACCAGTTTGTTCAGTAACTTCTGTATGATTGAATTCTTCTGCATTTCTTTGACAAAGCCACGGTCTTTTTAGTTCAATTGAAACTTCACCTGTTGCAGTATCAAAAAATGTAGCTTCTAATCCAGCATCATCTGGAACCAGTGAATCTAAAATTTTTCTTGCTTCTTCTTCAGACTTTCTAATCTTTTCATCAGTTCTTATTACAATTCGTTTTTTGATTTGGTTTACTAGATTAGATATGATTTCATTATTTTCCATCAAAAAGCGCGGCGTATCAGTATAGAGAGCAATACGAGGACCCTCATAATCAATTTTTGTGACATTTGCATCTTTAGGTATACTTGTCAGTATGGTCGCCATTATATTCTGGCTAGATTGATCTGCTTGCTGCTGTTGTTTTTTTTGCAATTATTTTAAAGAGGAAGTACTGCTTTCTTTTGTTCTTCTGTTAAAAGACGGAATCCATTTTTATCAACCAATGCTATATTGATTCCATCACCAGTTCCAATATTTCGCGTTATGGCTGCTTTGACTGCACGTAATGCAACATTTTTTGCATCTTCAAGTGTCAAATCTTTGTGGTATTCTTCTTCTAACAGACCATATGCAACTGGAGAACCACTACCAGTTGTTACATAATTTTTATTTTCTACAGAGCCAAACATGTCGATATTAAATAAAGCAGGACCTTTTGCATCAACACCACCTACTAAAATATCTGCAATGAATGGATAACCTCTGTTTTGATGGAACATTAAAGAGGTTAGTCTTGCTAATGAGTTAACTGGAATAGGTTCTTGATTTTGAATTCTATGTAAATTTGCATGATAACGTAATACATCTACAATGTTTTGTGCATCTGCTACACCACCTGCTAAAGTAAGACCAACATGTTGTTCGATTTTTTGAATTTTCATTGTATTGTTATTTGCAATGAAATATCCTGCACTTGCTCTCATGTCTGCACATAAGACTACACCGTCTGTAGCCTTGATACCTACAGTGGTTGTTCCGTGTAATATTTTTTCTTCAACATTGTTTGACATAAGATTAACCTCGTTTTGAGATAATATCAATGATATTAGACCCTTTTAAATAACTTTGTCATAGGATCGAAGTGTTGAACAAGAAGGCTAAGTCCCATACAATGGAGCTTCCAAGACAGATTGTTGTTGGTGAAAAGAACATAGGACAAGTTGGAGAATTTTTACGATCACTTTCCAATCCAAAAAAAGTTTCAATAATTTCTGGGAAAAATGTAAAGAAAATAATTGGAAAAGAGATCGACAAGTCATTAAAAAATGCAAAAATTTCAGCTGTTTGGCATTTAGCAAAATCAAATCAAGTAAAAGAAACTGACATGATACAAAAAAAAGTCAAATTAACAAAAAGTGATATAATCATAGGTTTAGGAGGCGGACGCTCAGTAGATGTTGCAAAATTATGTGCATTTAATCTGAAAAAACCATTTGTTAGTATACCTACCTCTGCATCACATGACGGTATTGCAAGTCCATTTGTTTCAGTTAGAGGTGAAAAACCACATTCACTGGTCGCAACTGCACCTCTAGGTGTGTTTGTGGATTTAGATATAATCAAAAAAGCCCCTAAAAAATTACTGGCAAGTGGATGTGGAGATTTGATGGCAAAGGTAACTGCAGTTCATGATTGGGAATTAGGTCGTGATAAGGTAGGGGAATATTATGGAAGATATTCAGCAAACCTTGCTTCAATGAGTGCAGAGATATTAATTGAAAGTGCAGAAAATTTTTCAAAAAATAAAATTGATGTTAGAATAATTGTCGAAGCATTAATCAGTGCAGGAGTTGCATCATGCATTGCAGGAAGTAGTAGACCTTGTTCAGGTGCAGAACATCTATTTTCACATGCAATTGATCATTTAGAATTTGGAATTGGATTACATGGTGAAAAATGTGGCATAGGTTCTATAATGATTGCAAAGTTACAAGGACAAAACTGGAAAAAAATTATAAAAACTTTGAAGAACTCAGGTGCACCAACTACAGCAAAAGAGATTGGATTAAAACCAAAGATATTAGCTAAGGCATTAGTTATCGCACAATCATTACGACCTGAGAGATATACAATACTAAAAGAAGTTAAAATGACTCAAAAAGATGCATTAAAGCTTGCAAGAAGTACAGGCGTTTTGTAATTACTTAGATTTTTTTTCAGCAGATTTTGCTGGTTTTTCTTCTTTTTTGGCTGGTTTGTCTTCTTTTTTGGTTGTTTTATTTTCGTATGACTCTACAAAATTTACTTTTCCGAGTGACGGAACAAATTTGAACAAATCCATCTGAGTGAAGTGTTTGATAATTGCTAATCCATCTGCTCTGAAAATTTCTTCAGGAATTGTGATTTCTACTGCATTACCAGTTTTTTTGAAATTGATTTGATCATTTTCTACAGGTAATCTTGATTTTAAAATTTCAGATATTTTATCATCGTCTGTATCAAGAGATTTTTTTACGTTAACATCATAGATGATTGTTTTTCCTGCAAATCTATGATTGTAATCAATTTGAACTCTACCTGAACCGATAAAACGGATAATTCCTTTTTTGTTATCAATTTCTACTGTATCACCTACGGATACTTTTTCTTGATCTTCTCCAAGTTTTCTTAGAGGAATCATTCTAACCTTACCTTTGTCTCTTGCACCAAATCCTTTTTCAGCAGAAACTTCGATTGTCTTTTTTTCACCTTCTTTTGTTTCAGGTAAAGCATCATCTAGTCCTTTTAGAACCCATGCTTCTCCAACAGAAACAAGTTTTGGCATATACTTTAGATTAGGATCATGAATGGAGTGTTTTTTTGCTTCTTCTTCATTTGTGCTTTCAAAAACTTCACCACTATCTTTGATCTTAGCAGTATAATCAAGTAAAATTAATTGTCCTTTTTTGAATGTCAACGTTGTCGATTTTGAATTTCCTTATATTAAGCTAAAGGGAATCAAGAGGCTTTAGTTTTTCCTCAGCTACCTTAAGACCTGCTTGAGCGTCAGTATCATAACCCATCATTGCTAATGTTGATGCAATTCCAGATATACATCTCATAACATGATAACGATCAACTTCACCCATACAACCAACTCTGAAAACTTTACCTTTTAGATTTCCAAATCCACCTGCTACTAGGATTCTGAATTTTTTTGCTAATGTATCTCTGAATATTTTATCTTCTAATCCATCTAGATAATTTAATGCAATTACAACTGTAGAACGAGAATTTTCATCTGCAAATGGAGATAGTCCTATTGCAGATAGACCAGAATAAAGTGCGTCAGAACATGTTCTATGTCTTTGAATTCTTTTTTCCATTCCTTCTTCCAAGATTATTCTCATTGCTTCCCTGTATGCATAAAGAACTGGTAATGCAGGAGTGAATGGCGTATGTTTTGCCTCTTCATAATATTTGAAGTATCTTGGTAAATTGAAATACATTGTGTTAGGTGGGTTTGCTTCCATGTATTTTCTGGTTCTACCATTAATACAAATTGGTGATATTCCAGGTGGACATGCAAATGCTTTTTGTGCACCAGTCATTGCAATATCAATTCCCCATTTATCCATGTGAAGTTCTTCTCCACCGACAATTGATACACCGTCAAGTACATAGTAAGAATCATTTCTGGATGTCAAGTCTTTGATTCTATCAAGATAATTAATCATAGTTCCAGTTGAGGTCTCATTCCAAACACAGTAGAATGCTTTAACATCTTTATTGTTATCAAATGCTTCTTTTACTTGATCATAAGTTGCATTTATTCCAGGTTCAGTTTCGATTCTAATTGTTTGACCACCTGCCCATTCAATTTGTTGTGCTAAACGAGTACTAAATTCTCCATTAACTGGAATTATTACTTTATCATCTTTTTTAATTAAATTTACAACAGAACATTCAGTTGCACCGGTTCCAGAAGCAGAAAGACAAACTGCATCACCTTCTGTTTCAAATATTTTTTTTGTGTTATTAACACATTCTTCGTATAGTTCAACGAAATCATCACTTCTATGATTAATAGATGGAGTAACCATTGCACGTGTAACACGTTCTGGTACATTTGTTGGTCCGGGTAACATTACTAAATATTCCAAATTCTATATCGCCTAAGCTTGAGATGTTTGAAGGTTATTTATAATTAAAGATCTGACAATCGTTTTTTTGGATCAATTTCTGATAAAACGTCTATTGTTCCTGAAGGAAGAAATTGTTTCCAGTTTTGATCGGTTAAGATGAGATTTCGAATATTTGTTCCCGATAAATTGCTACGAGATTTTAATTCTACAGAAATAATTGATTTTCCTCTTTTACCATAAAGCTCATGAGTAAAATCATCATTGGAAAAAACAACATCATACTCAGGGATTATTTCATCTACAAGATGCGTCCATTTTGAATGATCATCAACATCAGGGATATAGTGTAATGACAATTTTTTTTGTAATTCACTATCTATAGATGATAAAATCATCTTTTTTCTTTCATCAGCAGTGAAAGGATTTCTTTTTTCATGACTCTTGTTTGAGCTGCCTATTCCAACATGAAGATGCTCAACTTGTACTAATGCAAATTTTATTGCTTCTAAGTGGCCTAAATGAAATGGTTGGAATCTACCTATTAGAAATCCAATCATAATTGCCCACCAGCATTGAGTACTGATGCTAAGAATAGAATTATGACAGATAAAACAACAGTTACCTCTCCCAATATGATAATTTTTTTTCTTAATTTTTGCAATTCTTCTTGTGGCATTTCTTTAGCAATAATTTTGTCCTCAACATCTTTTCTAATTATTCTCACATGAACAGCATACAAAATTACTAATGCTGCAACTAGAATTATTTTAATAATTAATACATGACCATAACTAGTTTCATACAAAATATCAGATTTTTGTAGTACAAGATGTGCTTGATACATTCCTGTTGCAATTAAGATAAACAAAGCCGGTAAAGCTAATTTATTAAAACGTCTTCCAACTTGTACCATTAATTGTATTCTTTCTTCAACAGGCATTGACATTTTTTTTAAAATTGGTGCAAATACAACGCCTATGAATAATGAGCCACCAACCCAAATTGCTGCACTTGTAATGTGAATCCATGTTAGTAATGCTTGCTCTAGTGCCATGACAATTAATGATTAGAACTCTATTTGACTCTTAACAAGGTTTTTTAGTATAAAACCTAAAAAAATTATAATGAATCCACCAGGTCGTTCGATACTTGTTGTTGCAATTCTTGCATTGTTAGGAATGATGGGAGGAATTGTTTATTATGCAAGTTTGGATAATGACGATCTTTCTATGGCTACAATTGAATTAGAATCTGTTGAACTAACTGATGTGAATAGTGTTGAAAGTCGTGCAACACTAAAAGTAACATTTCTAGTTGCAAATCCAGGTGAAGTTACAGTTACTGTACCAGTAATTACATATCGATTGTATGCTGATGGAAGTGAAATTGGAAGCGGAACCTACTCAACAGAAGATGTGGCAATGCCAGGTCGTGCAGCATTTTACCCTGATGCAGAGATTCCATTAAAAAATAAATTAACTATTGTAATGTCAGAAATGAATGAAACAGTCTATAAGAAAATAGTTAGTGGACAAGTTATACAATATGCTGCAACAGGACAAATGACTGTAGAATCAGCATGGAGTATTGTAGAATTAGATTTTGATACTAGGTCTTAATTTTAAAAATTAGAGTGGGCCTGGAGTGATTTGAACACTCGATCACTGCCATGTCGAGGCAGCATCATAACCAAACTAGACCACAAGCCCACGAATTAAAAATTCTGAAAGAACATTATTAACGTTTAAGACATGTTGAAAATGAGGCTAGAAAATTGAGCGACGAATTTACAGATGATGAAAAGGCTGGATTTTACAAAGCAATATACTCCAGAAGAGATGTTAGATCACATTTTACACAAGAATCAATTAATGAAGAAACACTAACAAAAATTCTTCATGCTGCACATCATGCACCATCTGTTGGGTTTTCACAGCCATGGAACTTTATTTTGATTAAAGATATGAAAACTAAACAAAAAGTCAAAGAGTCTTTTCAAAAAGAACATGAACGAGCATCAAAATTAGTTGAAGATCCAAAAAGATCGGAATATCTTTCGATGAAATTAGAAGGAATAATGGAATCAGATGTCAATGTTTGTGTTACATATGATCCTACAAAATTTGGACCATTCGTTATAGGGACAACAAGTATTCCAGAAGCAGGAATTTACAGTGTTTGTGGTGCTATACAGAATTTATGGTTGGCTGCTAGAGCAGAAAATATTGGGTTAGGTTGGGTTAGCATAGTATCTAATGACGTATTAAAACAAGAATTGAATTTACCTGAACATATTGTACCTGTTGCGTATCTTTGTCTTGGTCATGTAACAAATTTTGAAACAAAACCAGATTTAGAACGTTCAGGGTGGCTTCCAAGATTAGAGCTGAAAGATGTGATTTATTTTGAAAAATGGGAACAAAAAGAAGATGAATCTTGGAATATGATTCAAAAGATGATTAAATCTAATATCAAGTAAGCTTAAATTATTTCAAGTTATTTTTCTGCTGGGCTCGTGGCGCAGCATGGATAGCGCAGTAGCTTCCTAAGCTATAGGTCGAGGGATCGAAGCCCTTCGAGCCCGCTTTTTTATTACTTAAATTATGTACTAGTCGACAAGATACATGAAAGTTGTAGTTCTGTCAGGAAGCCCAAGAAAAAATGGGAATACACAGATTATGATGAAACATGTTTTAGAATATGTAAATCAAAAAGATGTAGATGTAAAATTTATCAATCTAGCAGATGATGGGTTTGAATCTTTCAAAGGTGCGGCTAATGAAGTCAATTATAATGAAAAAACATTACAAGCTGCCAAAGATATAACAGAAGCAAATATCTGGCTAGTTGGAGTTCCAGTCTATAATTCCATGTTCAGTGCTGCCTTGAAAAATATATTTGAATTTGTAAATTATAAAGAAACTGAAGGAAAAACTGCAGGATTAACTATTGTCGCAGGAGGAATGATTAGCTTTGGAGATGTGCAAACATTGTTTACACAATTAATGTCATATTTCAGAGTAATTACAAATCCTACTGCGGTCTATTCAACAGGAGAAAAAATTGTAAATGGAAAAATTACAGATGATGAAGTAAAATCTAGATTAAACGAAATGGTAGATAAAACATTAGATTTAGCAAAAAGAAATTAGATTAAATTTGTACCTGTAATTTGTATTGATTTGAAGATTTTAACTTCATAGTTACCTTCGTATACATTGACTACATTATTTCCATCTAGGTTTCTTGCACGAAATTTGTATTCGTATGTACCATCTTCATTCACATTAGTTTGTGCAAAATGAACTGGTTCATCATTTTGATAAATTTGAAGAATTACAGGATAACCGTCTGCATGATTTTCTATTGAACCCTCAATGAATCCCCATGGCATTGTGTTGTCAGAAGGAATGGACATTGATACGACAGTTTTTGTTAGTTGTACACCATCATTTGTAGAAAGTACAGTTGTGTTAGAGTCAGCAAAGGATGGCGACATACCAATCATTGCAACTAGTACAAATAATCCAGCAAAAATTCCAATTTTTGTCTTCATTGAAAAAAATATTGCATCAATAATATATTAACATGACTGATAATTCATCATAATGGAAAAAAGCCAAAAGTGTGAATGTGAATGTCATTTTGGAGGAGCAGAAAGTTGTCCTGGCTGCAAAAAGAATCATAATTTTGAATTAAAGTGTGAACACTGTAAAGAATAATTATTTTTGTTGTGCTAACATCTTTAGATTATAAATTTCTGCACGAATTGTTTCAATCTCAACTTTTGTCTTAAGATTCTCAATTTCATTTTTTAGATGTGTAATTTCATCATCTTTTGCATCGGTTACATCAGAAAGATCTTTTTCCAAACCTAGTTTGTATGTAGTAATCTCTTTTTCTGTTAATTCATGGTTTTTTTTTTCATCATGAGAATGATCTGCCCCATGATTGCGATCTGCTGCTAATTGAGCAATCCAGATAACAAACACCATAAACCACATGATTGGGACGGCCATTATGAAAATAAATTGTAATTGTGGTGCAAAGTCAACTAATGGGAAGTATAATCCAGTCAAAACGATCGCCCATACGGCTGAAACAAGCGTGGCAAGATGGTTTCTTACATAACCCATTGTTCAACATGAAAAATCTCCAAAATATAACGTTAATGGTAGATTTAGAACTAGTTCAATATAGAAAAGGGGAATTATTGCTCTGCAGTAACTTCTACAGTAGCAGTTGATGTTTTAGTATCAGATTGTAGTATTTGGATTTTTTCTAAAAGTTCATTTCTCAAATCACGAGCAACTCTTCTTACAGTTGGTCTTGGAACTCCTAATTCGTCAACGACTTTAGTATAGATGTCTTGTTTGTCTGTTACACCTTTATCGAGCAAAGAATTGATTGCTGCTTTGATAACGGTGCTTTGATTAGTACGATTCACACTGGATCGTGTAATACTGATCTATATAAAATTTCAATTGACAAAAATAGAGAAACGTCATTCGCAGTTTATCAGAAAAAAAAATCAGGGAAACATTACAATGATAAAAGGTTTTCATTGTAGAAATAATTAGTGATCAAAAGGTTATTATGATAATCGCATGTCGTTGCGACATTGACTAGTGTAAACATAGAAACCAATCATGGAAATATTTCATTTAATTTACTTCCTGAGTTAGCACCAGAAACCGTAAGAAGTTTTGTCAAACTAGCAAATGATGGGTTTTATGATGGTACATTATTTCATAGAGTCATCCCTGGATTTATGATTCAAGGTGGAGACCCAAATACAAAAGATCCAGGTAAGAAAAGTCAATGGGGAATGGGCGGACCTGGATTCAATGTTAAAGCAGAGTTTAGTACAAGATCACATTTAGAAGGAATTGTTTCAATGGCAAGAGCAACAGACCCTGATAGTGCAGGTTCACAGTTTTTCATAGTAACAAAAGATAGTACATTCCTAGATAGAGAATATACTGTATTTGGAGAGGTAACAGAAGGAATGGATGTTGCACATAAAATAGAAAGTCTTGATAGGAATGGAAATGACTGTCCTCATGAAGATGCAAAGATGCTCAAAGTTTCTATATCAGAGTAAAATCTTGGAAAAGAAAATTTTATTCATAATATTTTCAATTGTATTAATTTCAGTTTCACCACAAGTGTATGCACAAGAAGATTTAGGTCTATTAGTTGAACAACAACAAATAATTTTCGAAGTAGGAAAACATTCAGATGTTCATGTTAAGCATGTAATAGAAACAGGTGCATGGAATGCTGACAGACCAAGACTAATTGAAATATTACCAGGTGCACATTCAAACTTGTCAGTTACAGATGAAGATGGTGATAAACTAAGTTTCTCATATGATAAAGAGACATTTGGAGAATCAAAATTTATTATTTTAAATCAAAAATTAGGCAATTATGATTTGATTGCAGAATATGATATAGATAATTTTATGGAATTAGAAGACGGCTTATGGAAAAAAAATATTGTATTTCCATTTGATGTAATGATAATGGTTGAAGATGATATGGAGTTAATTTTTGCAAACTCTAGACCAATAGATGTTAGTGATGCAGATGGAGTTAATTGTATAGGATGTGGTTTATTGTTAGAGTATTTCCATGATGAAAAAGTATCCACAAAAGAGATTTCATCTGTGGAAGGTAAATTCAACATAGAATTATTATCAAATGGAAAAATTTTTGAAATAGAATTTATTGAAGGTGGAACACAGTTACTAAATTTTAATGTAATCGATAAAGATCAATTGTATGTTTTAAAAATTCCTTTAGATAATTTCTTAAATCCATATGATGTTTACTTCACAGAAAAAGATGATACTAGTTTAGATCAATTAGATAAAATTAGAAAAACAGAATTTTCTCAAAACGAAACTCATGTAAGTATATCATTTAGAACATCTAGTGAAGGAATTATTTCGATTATGGGTGCAACACCAGAAGAACATCAAAAAAGATTACAACAAATTGAAAATATGAAAGCAAGAGAGATAGAGTCTCAAAAAGTAGAAGAAAAGAAAGGAATTGCGCTTCCAATACCAGGAACTAAGGCAGCTTCAGAATTAGCTTCACAATTTGAACAAACAGAAGATGAGAAATTGGATAATTTATCGTTTAGTGATGAATTAAAAAAAGGCCAAATAAATAATTCTGAAAATGATATGACATTTGTCGGAATTATTGCTGTAGGGATTATTGTTGCAGTAGTTGTTGTAATTGTTATTAAATTAAAGAAAAATTAGTCACCATTTGAATCACAAGCACATCCTTCAAACTCATCAAATCTAGAATTACACAAAGGACATTTGTCACCATATTCTATTTCCCATGGTTCTTTTCCAAATAATTTAAAATGATCATCAATTTCTTTTGGAATTTCTTGTTTTTCATCCATGGTATAATCAAGCTTTCAAAGTATGTATAGATTATCAAGAATTATGTTTTTATTTTTAGTTAGTTAGTAATGCTTCTTTTGAAACATACTGATTTCGGTCATCAACTGTATTTTTTAGAAATTCTTTGTTGAATGCCATCTTTGTTAATGCAACAGACACATCAAATGGGCTTGCGGTCCAACCATACTCAGACATTTGTGCAACTGTTTCTCCAACGGTCTTTGGTTGATCAAAGAAGGAATCTTTTTCTAAAATTCTTAACTTATGTCTAATATCATCAACTGCAATTGTAGATGGTGATGAAAATTCAGGCTCATGAAATTCAGCATCATCTAATGAACTCATTACATCAGGTTGCGATCTTTCATTAAGTAATTGTTTTAGTGATTCAACTACTTCGGCTACAGAATCATTGTCAACATAAAAGTCTCTAGAATCGATCTCGATTTCATTAGGACCTTGTTTGATTCGTATTTTTGCCATATGTAATCTACGCAAATATTGATTTATTTTACTAGCTCAAAGTAGCTTAGAGAGATAATCAAAAGATATACACAAATCATTAACAAGTAATTTTTTTGACAAGGGATTTATACATAATTTCTTCTAAAAAATCCATGTTAACAGTTTTTGGTTCAACTGCACTAGATACAATTAGAACACCAAAAAAAACTCTCAAAAACGTACTAGGAGGGGCAGCCACATTTGCAGCAATTTCAGCAAGTTTTTTCACAAAACCAGGATTAATTGCAGTTGTTGGTAGTGATTTTCCTAAAAAATATCACACAGTATTGAAAAACCATCTTGATCTAAAAGGATTAACAGTTCTAAATGGAAAGACATTCAGATATGATGGTAAATATGATGCAACAATGAGTGTACGAGAAACGCTCAAAACAGAATTAAACGTACTAGCAGATTTTAAACCAAAAGTACCTGATGCATACAAAAAATCAGAATTTGTTTATCTAGCAAATAATGATCCTGAACAAAATGCAAAAATAATAAAAGAATTTGATAATGTAAAATTTTCAATGTGCGATACAATAGAGTACTGGATTGCAACAAAACGTAATGCTGTAATTAAAATGATAAAATCAGTTGATGCTGTAGTGATTAATGATGAAGAGGCAAAATTACTCACAAAAGAAGACAATTTGATCAAATGTGCAAAAAAAATGATGAATTGGGGAGCCAACTATGTTGTAATTAAAAAAGGAGAACACGGTGCATTACTATTTCATGAAGATGTGATTTTTCCGTCAGTTGGATTTTCATTAGAATCTGTCGTAGACCCAACAGGTGCAGGAGATTCTTTCGCAGGTGCAATGATTGGACACTTGGCTGCAAAAAATAAGACCAGTTTTTCTGAAATTAAAAAATCAATTATTTATGGAAATGTAATGGGATCATTTGCTGTTGGAAAATATGGATTAGCAGGATTAACATCATTGAAGAAATTAGATATTTCAAAAAGAATAAGACAATATGAAAAAATGGTTACTTTTTGAAGAGTTATAGATAAGATTTTTTTTTATAAATTATGGAAGATAGACTGGATTCAATTTTTTCTATGCAAAAAGGTTTGTCAGAGATGATGAATCTCGATAGATATCCAAAAGATACTGAAGGTAAAGTATCTGCATTGTGTACTGCAATAATGCATGAAGCAGTAGAACTACAACGTACCACAAATTGGAAGTGGTGGAAGACACCAACAGAATTTAATGAAGCAGAAGCCAGAGAAGAGCTTATAGATATTTGGCACTTTGTGGTTCAAGCATCACTTGAGCTAAACCTAACACCTGACGATATCTTGAAAGAATATGAGAGAAAAAATGAGATTAACAGGCAACGACAGAAAGATGGTTACTAGTTTCATCGTATAATGTGATTGAAATAATTTTATAGTAGGTCTATTAAAAACCGATGAAATGAAAGTTCGTCATCTACAAGAAAGCGATAAGCAGTACAGAGTTTTTCTGTACATATTTTATACTGCTTCTGCAATGATGGTAACTATCATGATATACGGTATGGTCATGATGATTGGCGAATGGCAAGAAACTGGATATTATGTGATGGGCGAAGTTTTAGTAAACACACATGTTCCATTTGAAAACTTTGCAAATCTTACCACATGGTTATCATTTGCATGTATAATTTCATGGTACTGTGTTTCAAGAATTGGTTGGAAAAGAACAGTTGGATTACAATCATACAGAATGGCCTTACTGCAACTAATGTTGTTAGGTTTTGCGGTAATTTGTTTATACGAAGTTTTATGGAGTTTCACCGTACTAAATGCAGAAATTACATCACAAATGGTAATTGACGGAACAACTCCAGACATAGACAAACTAGCAGTACACTATCCAGATCCAGATAGACCATGGAATTTAATATTTGCAACAAAAATTTGGTCTGTAGGATTTTTGATTAGTGCACATGCATTTTACTTGAGCACAAGACCTAGAAAATCAAAAGAAGAATTATTGCCTGAAGAGTAATTTAGTAATAAAAATTTAATTTTGATTAAATATTCATGAATGAGTATTCTTTTATGACATACTTTATCAATGAAAAAAAATATTCAATATTTCTTATTGCAATAGTTGGTTCAATTGCAATCTTATCAATACCATTGATTTTGAATCAGGTTTTAGAAGGTGAACATTTACTTCATGTTGCAATTCATGAGATTGGTTTTGTTCTAGCAGCATTTTTGTCAATAATGGCAGGAATTGCATACATGAAAACCAAAATTTCTAGAATGTTATTTTCTGCATTTGCATTTGGAGTTTTAGCATTTGGACAAGCAGCTTACATGTATTCAGAAATTTTACAACCACATCCTGAGGAAGATATGTTTGGCGGGGGGGAAATTTTAGATATTTCGATATTAATTATGACAGCATTATTCGCGGTCGGTGTTTTTTACAAACGATGAATCTAATAATATGCATTTAATACTTTCTAGAAATTTATAAAAAAAATTAGAAAAATGGATTTATATTCTAAGATTATAGAAAGTAGATTAGAGAAGTAATTGGATAGAAGAAAAACTGTTTTAGAAATTGTAAACAAGAATCCTGGAATTAGATTTAATGAAATAATGAAAGTTTCAAACATTAGAAATGGTACATTAAGTCATTATGTAAAAAAATTAGAAGATGAAAAAAGTATAGAACTGGAAAGAACACCAAGAGTTACACGCCTATATCCTGCAGGAATATCAGCTGAAGAAGCTAAAATTTGCAAATATATGACAAAATCAAGCCAAAAAAAATTAATTTTATTTTTACTTAAGAAAGGAACCGCTACATCACTTGAAATTAGAGATTTTATCAAAAAATCACCTTCAGTGGTATCTGTTAATCTAAATGAATTATTCAAAGAAAAGATTATTGAAAAACAATACGATATACCCTCAAACAAGTATTCATTAAGAAATCCTGAACAGATAGAAGGAATATTGAATGAATATTATCCAGAAACAATTGATGAAATTACAAACAATACAATAGAAATGTTAGATTTTTAGTGTGTAATAGAAAATAGACATCGACAAATTTTATCATATAATTATAAAAATTAATACAATACTTTATAGATAAACAAAAGAAAAATCTGTTAAAATGGATGTTGCGGAAAAAGTAGAACTAATCAAAAGACCACCTACAAAAGAAATAGTAAAAGATGAAGCAGAGTTAATTGAACTTTTAAACACAAACTCAAAACCAAAGCACTACATTGGATTAGAGATCTCTGGATTTTTACATCTTGGAAGTTTAATCAGCACAGGTTTTAAAATTAATGATTTCATGAAAGCAGGAATTGATTGTACTGTATTTTTAGCAGACTGGCACACTTTGATTAATGATAAACTTGGTGGAAATTTAGAGACAATTTCTAAGGTTTCAAAATATTATGCAGATGCATTCAGATTAGTTTGTCCAGGTGTAAACATTGTAATGGGTACAGAACTTTATGATTCAAAAAAAGAGTATTGGGCAGAACTTGTGAAATTTACAAAACATATGACTCTTGCAAGAACAATGCGTACACTAACAATCATGGGGAGATCAGAAAATGAAGATAAAATTGATTTAGCAAAATTACTATATCCACCAATGCAGGCAGCAGACATTCACTCTTTAGATTTAGATATCGTTCACGCAGGAATGGACCAACGAAAAATTCACATGCTAGTAAGAGAAATTTTTCCAAAAATGAAATGGAAGGTTCCTGTTGCTGTACATCATTCATTGTTACCAGGATTAACACAACCAAAAGGTGATGCTACAGCAGAACCTGGAAAAATGAGTAAATCAGATCCAAATTCTGGAATTTTTATACACAATTCTGATGATGAGATTACAAAGAAGATTAGAAAAGGCTGGTGCGAAGAAGGATTAACAGAGAATAATCCAGTCTTGGAACTTGCAAGACAAATTGTATTTCACGAATATGATTCAATATCAATAGAAAGACCCGAAAAATTTGGAGGAAACATAACATACAATTCGTATGAAGAGTTAGAAGCAGATTTTGCTCAAAAGAATTTACACCCAGGTGATTTGAAAAATACAGTAGGAGAATACATGGTGAAAATTATTGCTCCTATTAGAGATAAAATTTCATTAAGTAATGAATTGTTTGAATTAATTAAAAATAGTCACTAGTTTTTAATTTCTGGTTCTTCAAGATTATACTTTGATTTGTAACCACGTGGGTTAATCATTAAATCCTTAAAGTTGTATGTTGAAGAATTACCAACAATCACAGTACTAGTCATTCCTAATTGCTCTTCATAATTTTCCATGTGTTCTAAATCAGTCATAATTACAGTTTCAGATTCTCTGTATGCTCCTTTAATTATTGCAACAGGTGTTGTTGGTTTTCTATGTTTTAGTAATATCTTTCGAGTATCTTGCAACTGATGAATTCTTTTCTTACTTGCAGGATTGTAAATTACTAAAACAAAGTCTCCTTGTGCAGCAGCCTCTACTCTTTTTACTATAATTTCCCATGGGACCATCAGATCACTCATACTACAAACCGCAAAGTCTGTCATTAATGGGGAACCAATAATACTTGCACAAGAGTTCAGTGCAGAGACTCCAGGAATTAATTCAACATGTAAACCACTTTTTGGATCCCAGCCAGATTCTGCAAGTACCTCAAAAATCAATCCAGCCATTCCATAAATTCCAGGATCACCACTTGAAACAAGTGATACAATTTTTCCTTCTTTAGCTAAATCAATACATTGATGTGCACGTTCTACTTCTTGAGTCATTGCATAACTATGAATTTCTTTTCCTTGAATCAAATCTTGAACTAAATCGACATAAGTTGTGTAACCAACTATAGTATCACTTTCTTCAATAACCTGTTTTGCTCGAAATGTCATATGATCGTTATTACCTGGACCAACTCCAACAATGTACAGTTTACCTTCCATGGAAAATGAAGATTGTTTGAATAATTTATCCCTTATCTTACTTTATGGTGTTCAATTTGAACTCATTATGTAGTGATTGAACTACTGCCTTACAGTCATTATCTTTTACAACAAATGCTAAATTTAACTCAGATGATCCTTGTGCAATCATCATAACATTTGAGTTTGATTTTTGTGCTGCTAAAAACACTCTAGATGCTATTCCAACTTTACCTCTCATTCCAGAACCAATTACTGCAATTATCGCAACATTTGGAATTGTTTCAATTTTTTTAAGAGTTGTCCCAAGTAGATTAATTTCTAATACATTTTCTGCTTTTGGAAGATCCTCTTTTCTTACAACAATTGTTATGCTTGATTCAGATGGATTTGATGATACCATCATTGCATTAATGTCGTTTTTTGCAAGAACTGAGAAGATTTTTGCAGCAGCACCAGGTCCTGCAAATAATATCCCACCGGTTAAATCAAGTAATCCTACTTTTCTAATTGCAGATACACATTTTACAGAATCTTGAGATTTAGAATGAGGTAATGTGACGAGAGTTCCCTGATTATTTACATCAAAACTACTTCTAATCCGCATTGGAATTTTTTTAGATAATAATGGTTCGAATGTTCTTGGATGGATCTGTTTTGCACCAAATCTAGCCATCTCAATTGCTTCAGAATATGAAACTTGTTTGAGAAGTTTTGCATTCTTTATTAACTTTGGATCTGCAGTCATCATTCCTTCAACATCACTCATTAGCCAGATTTCGTTTGCGTCGATACATGATGCAATTATTGTTGCAGTATAGTCAGAGCCTCCACGACCAAAAGTGGTGGTATGATCATATTGATCTGCACCTGCAAATCCAGCTACAACAGGTATAGTATTTTTTGTTAAATGTTCATTAATTATTTTTGAAAGACGGATTCTTGTAGTATCCATAAGAGGTCGTGAATCACCAAAATTAGAATCGGTAACTATTCCTGCCTCTTTACCACTCAATGGTATAGATTTATTTTTTAATTCTTGTAACGAAAAAGATACCAGATCAATCGATAATCTTTCACCAAAAGAGATCAAATAATCATATGAACGTGGTGTCACTTCTCCCAGTAAAATTAATCCATGAACTAATTCTTCTAATTCAGATAAATCAGAATTCAGTTTGTTTGAAAGTGATTTTAGAATTTTAGGATTTACAACTAAATGTGTAGCGAATTGTTTATGTTTTTGAGATATTTTTGCAAGCATTCTGTTTGCATCTTTTTTATTTCCTTTTTCTATTAACGATGATATGTGAATTAATTCATCAGTGACGCCATCTACTGCAGAACATACAACTACAGTTTTGTTCTTTTTTGCTATTTTATCTACAGTTTTTGCTACGTTTTTGATATCCTTGACAGTTGCCAATGATGTTCCACCGAATTTTACTACTAATTTCAAATCTGTTTTACCTGAACAATTGGTCTTAAAATTCTAACTCTCAACACGAGGAGCTAAATAGAAATGAATTTGACCTAAATTTGAAACCTTGAATTCAACTCTTAGAGGTTTTGCCGTAGAATATTCACATGTAACAATATCAACACTACTACCAACAGCCTTGATTATAGGATTTAGATATTCTAGGCTGTATGTTCCAATACTTTCTTGTTTTACGGATAATTCCTGAATTTCATCTTGACTATTTTCTAATGAGATATCAACTTCGCCAGAGTCGCCCTTTCCAGAAAATGTAGTAGATGATTCACTAGAGGCAATGGTTAGATAATCAGAAACCACTTGAACGTCTCCAAGAATTTTATCTAATGCGGAAGATGTTAGTGATATTTTTGTATCATATGGGATTTTTGGAAGTGGTGTATCAGATGCTGAACTTTCAATTAATCGCATTTTGTATTTTTTATTTTTACCTATAGTAACTAGAAGCATATTATCATCAGATATGTTAATTTCAATTGAATTGCTTTTATCAGATCTTTTAATTAGTTTTGAAAATTCATCAATACGAACTCCAAATTTTATGTCACTATCACAATTGTACTTTTCAAATGCAGAGTTTGGCCAATTAATATCAATTAATGCTACATGAGAAGGATCCATTCCTCTAAAGGATATTCCCTCTACGGTTGCTTCAAATGTTGCCTCTTCTACAAGTGTAGAAATTGCAGAAATGATTGCCTTCCATTCTTCTGCTCCATTTGTCTTAGCTGAAAAAACCAAATCACTATTTTGTCATGAATGCTAAAGTTAAACCTTATGCGTAATTTCGCCAAGTGTGTTTACATTTTGTACACCTAAAGAATTGTGTTGTTGGCTCATCAGCACTTCTTGTTTGAAGCATCCACCACACAGCCTCTCTATTATCACATTCTTTATTTTCACAATCAATTTCCATTGTTGGTAAAACATCTTTTCCTTCATTTTCTTCTAATACAAGAAAATCAGATTCTGTTTCTTGTGATGCAGATTGTTTTTCTGTTTTTGAGCCACCTTCAGTATAATTACATTTTGGACATGTCAGGACTAAAGTATTGGAGTCTTTTTTGAGCCTGACATCACAGGTAGGACAGAATTTCATCTGTGAAAATCACTTTATTTTTGAATTGATGAGTTTCTGTAAATTTGCAACTTCAGCAATGGCAGTATCTGCAGCTGCAGAGATTTGGTTAATTGGTTTTGATTTTGAGTTAACTCTCATCCATATTTCATTGGTTAATGGATGTTTAATTATAACACCTGCAAAATCTGTATTTTTGTCTTTTAGTAGTTCGTGTTGAATAATATAGAGAGCACCGATATCAGCATCTTTGATTGCCAAGCTGGCTTCCTTTGTATCTGAATTAATTACTTGTATGTTCAATTGATCAAAAAAGAACTTATTGTGGATATAAATCAATGTCAATTATGTCCGAAACTCAGATTTCAGCAATAAGTCTTGGTAAAGAAAAAGATGAATTTGCAAGTGATGAGAAAATTACCATTACTGCAAGATTTTCACTAACAGGGGGATTAAGAGATGCATTTAATGAAAAAAATTGGACACAAGCATATGATGAAAATGATAATACTATCAAACTAAAGTATGGTATAAAATTGGCAAAAGGCGGAATTCGAAAACACGAATTGGGCAAGCCTGTAGACACGTACAGAAAGGCATCAATTTTTTGGACTAGAAATCCAAAGTTGGTAAACCCAATGAAAGACAGAAGAATATGGGTTCAAGTAGCAAAGAATTTTGAGCCATTTATTGCATTGACTGAAGAGGATGTACAAAAGGAGTTTTTTGATTTTGAGGAAAAATTCACATTTAACGCATCAGAGTTAGGAACTGGTAATCATAAAATTTCTGCAGAAGCATTTGCTTCATGGGAAACACATCCTTACATCAAAAAAGGAGATGCCAAGAACCAATCTAATGAGATTGAAATAAGTATTAATTAGTTGAATTTGGTGTTATTGTATGGCAAAATATGACGGATTATTAGGACAACCAGTTTTAGAAGTTGAAGAACCAGACAAAGAAGGAGGAATTACAATAATTCTTAAAGATAATAGATTCATGTTCATTAAAGTAGTAGACGGTAAAATTGATACTGTCTCAATCCCGGAGTAGTTTGAAATGGCAAAATTTGACGGAATAAGAATGCAAGATATCATTGAAGTCCAAGATCCGGATCCAGAAGGCGGTTTGACTTTGGTTTTCAAAGATGATATACGATTAAAAATTAAAGTTGTTGATGGAAAATTAGTTTCTGAATCAATTCCAGAGTAAATTAATCATTTAGAGTTTTTGCATACTGAAAAATCATTTCTTCTTGTACAAATGACTGAATTGAACCATGTCTTTGTTCTCTAACGTGTTGAATGGCATCTTCAGCTGACATTTTTTCATATTTTATTAAATAACAAGCAAGAATTGTTCCGGTACGCCCCAAACCTGCTAAACAGTGAACCATTACGGGTTCTTTATTTTCAATTTTTTGATGAACATAATCTACTGAATTTTTTAGATCATCAAAACTTGGAACACCCATATCATCAGATAAGACATGTAGATAATTCATCTCATTTACCCAATTTTCATCTAATGGTTCTTCTCTAATTGTTACAATTGTTTTAACGCCTTCTTCTTGCATCCATTCAATTTCTTTTTTTGATGTAGGAATTGCACTTCCTGCAAGTTTACCATCAATTAACCAGGAAAAATTATCTGGTCGTCCAGTAAGTTTTCCATGTAATTTACGTTTAGCATCTCCAATTTTGGTCATAATATATGCAATATGAGATCATAATATAAGATAAAAGATAATAAAAAGAAATTTTTGTTGGACTTAATCTACTAATTCAGTCCAACCTTTGACGAAGACAGAGTTTCTGTATAGTGGGACAGGTTGTCCTACTGTAAAGTCCATTGGTCTCATCCAAAAGATTGCTTTTGTTGGGCAAACTCCGATACATGCACCGTCGGTGATACATCTTTCAGGATAAAAGACAAATGCTTTTCCTCTTTTCCAGCCTTCGACTGGTTTTACTCTTAATACATCAGGTCCTAAAGAGGTACAAATTTCAACACATAAAGCGCATCCAATGCACATTTGCTCTCCAATGTCTGGAAGTATTGCTACTGGCATGAAAAATTATGCTAAATTGATCTTAATATAACTTACCTCAAAAATGCGAATTATAACGCCGTTTGGATTTTTTATAACACTGTTTGAAAAAATTATTTTTCAAATATTATTTTGGATCGATCAGAAATTGTAAATTTTTTTATTTCTTGATTTTCAAGAATCTGACGACCATTTGGAAGAATCCAATCATCTTCTTTTTTTCCAGCCAATGCCGAAATGATCAAAATTGAATTTGAAAATGAAACGTTTCTCACAAGTAACATCAAAATTGAATTTACAAGCCTTCCAGAATCTGCATCGTTAGAAAGTGTGTTGTATAATCCATTTATTGAATCAAAAATTACCAGATGAGGTTCTAATGCAAGTTTTTTAAAAATTTTAGGAAGAATTTCATTTATTTTTGATTCTAATGTGGAAAATAATGTAAGATTAGAGATTTCAAGAAGATTTGATTTGATATATCCAGAAAAAAGAAAATCAAGATCAACATATAGAACTGGAAGAGGTTGATTTGATATGATTTCTCGAATTAGTTTAATTTTAGAAAATGCATTTTCATAAAAAAACAAGTATGAGCTAGATGAGATTAGGCGTTCTTCTAATAATTGAAAATTTTCAAATGTTGTATGGTTTTTATCCAACAGTAATGATTTTTGAATCGGATATATAATGAATTTTGATTTAATTTCTAAAGAATTTCAAACCGATAAGATCTATCTGAATAATGCATCTGTTTCAGTAATGCCTAAAGTCAGCATAGAAGCAATGAAACAATTTCTCATAGATTATTCAGAAATGGGACCAGATTCTCCAGAATCCGAGATTTTCATAAAAGAGTTATGGGAAAAGACACGAAAATCTATTGCAAAAGTGGTAAAGTGCAATCCTGATGAAATCATAATTACACAAAGTGTAACTGATGGAATAAACATTGTAGCCAATGGAATGAAGTTTGAAAATGATTCCAATATCATAATTAGAGGAGGAGAACATGAACACCATGCAAATTATTTTCCATGGTTAAAACTTCAGAAGAAGATTGATGTAAGAAGTTTGCCAGTTGATGAAAATGGTGGGTTTGAATATTCAGATTTGAAGAAAGTATTAGATGAAAAAACCAAATTAGTGGCATTAAGTCACGGCTTATACAATTCAGGTTTAATTTTGCCAGTAAAAGAAATTGGAAATGAATTGCAAAAAGAGAATATACCATACTTTTTGGATACAGCTCAAACTGTAGGATGTATTGGTGAATTTGATTTTGCAGATACGGGATGCGATTTTATGTCGTTTAATGGTTCGAAATGGCTGTGTGGCCCAATGGGTACAGGAGTTTTCTACTGTAAACGAGAATCAAGTGATCTGCTAGAACCATCCAACATTGGAGGAGAAACTGCAGAAACGAATGAAAATGGTGAATTAACATACAAAGAATTACCTGATAGATTTCAGGCTGGATTTAGAAATTATGTAGGATTAGCAGGAATGGAATCCTCAGTTACATTTTTACAAAATTTAGGATGGAACAATATTAGAAATCACATCATAAGTTTATCAAATTTGTTCATAGATGAAATTGGGAAAATTTCTGAATCAAAAGTTTTTTGCCCAGAAAATGAATCTGAACGAACAAGCATAGTTTCGTTTGAGATTGAAAAACAGGATTCTGAAAAAATTGTATCAGCAATGGCTGAAAAAGGAATAATCATTGCAAAAAGAGAAATCTATGAAAAACCGGTTTTGAGAATTTCTCCTCACATATACAATACAAAAGATGAGATTTTGAGCCTAGTAGAAGAATTAAAGAAATTATGATTTTTCTTGTTTTTCAATTACTAGCATTGTTAAAGTAGATTGAACATTTTCAATTTTTCTAATATCATTTGTTACAATTGATTTCAATTTTTCACTATTAGCAGAGGATAGTTTGACGATTATGTCATAAACGCCATATACACCTTGAATTTCGAGTTTAACATCATTTTGGTCTGCTAACAATTCTTTAACTTCTTTAATGATTTGAACATCTGTTCCTAGATTTGAGTTAATCAATACATAAGAAATAGGCAATACCAAAAAGCCTCAAATACAATATTTAACTTTTCATAGATGTACCAATGATATGAAAGTAATTGATTTAACACTAACAATTTCAGAAAATATTCCAACATTTCCTGGCTCGCCCCAACCCAGTTTCATAAATTGGGAGAGTATAGAAAAAGATGGATATAATCTTGAATTGCTATTTCTCAGCACTCATACAGGAACTCATATTGATGCACCCTATCACTTTGTCAAAAAAGGCCAGAAAATTGATCAGATCGTGACTAGAAGATTAGTCACAGAAGCCATTTTGATAACAATCAAAAAAGGTTCAGATCAAGCAATTACAAAATCCGACATACAAAAATTTGAGAAAAAATATGGAAAGATAGATGATGGTTCAACTGTCATATTTCAAACAGGCTGGCAGAAAAATCTAAACAAGAAATCATATTTTATGAAAAATCCAGGATTAGCAGTATCTGCTGCAAAATACCTAGTATCAAAAAAAATCAATCTAGTTGGGATTGATTCACCTAGTATTGATTTAGGAAAAGATGAAAAGTTTTCTGTTCATCGTGTTTTAGCAAAAAGTGACATCTTGATTGTAGAGAATTTAACAAATCTTGATAAAATTCATTCAGAAAAATTTCATCTAATTGTAGCACCGTTAAAACTCAAAAATGCGACAGGCTCACCTGTCAGAGCAATGGCATTAGTTAATTAAATTACCACTAGTTGTTATTTTTAGCACTTGGTTATATGTTCTGAGCGCGTAAGTACAGTGAGGAAAATGCAACAAACATCACTCAGAAGCGAAAGTATATCGCGGATAGCAATGGTAGGCTTGGCTGTAGCAGGAATAGCCGTAATCCTAACACTATTGCTTGCTCCGTGGAACTGGATGCCAACAGAATACGCAGAACAAATTACTGTGATTGCAGTGACCGACTACGGATGTGTTGGTGAATCCCAGATGGGTAACTCAGTCGTAGTAAGTGATTGTTCAGCAAGCGTTGGTGATGTAATTTCCGCAGAATTTTACGCACCAGCTAGCGACAAAAATGGATACTACGACAGAATCTATGAAAAGCTAGCAGTAGTGGAACCATAGACCCACTCTCTCTTTTTGTTTTCAAAAAAACATTTTTTAATCAATTTTTTTAGAATTGCATCATGGGTCTATTTGGAAATAAAGGAAAAGAAGTAGTCATAACAGGTACATTATGCCGAATTTGTGGAATGAATTTTGCTGCCACAGATAGATTGATGAGACATATGGTAAAGGCTCATGGTAAGGCCAAAAAGGACACGGGTCCTAGTTGTCCAAACTGTTAATTTTCTAGAAAATTATCTTTCATAGTATTCAACCGGATAATCAAACTGTTTATTGTAATCAACTGCGTCCCAGAACTTTTCATCATCAATATCTCGACCTTCAGATATCCAGACATTGAGTACTTTTTGCATGAAGAGTTTTGTTGTATCATCGATGTCAGGTCTTCTGCCTGTACTTTTCTCAATCTGGTCACGATTTTCTTTTAGAGCGGTAAGAACCTGTTTTAGAGACTTGCCATTTTTTAGCGCCTGCTTTGCCTGTGCCTCAGCCATTTTCTCCTCTTTTGATTTACCAAAAAATCGCATGTCAAATGAAGGCATTTTGTATGTTTAAGTCTAATTTGAAATTTGATCCCTTAGTATAATTAGGGGAAATGTAGTGGAAGTTCAGAAAGATTATGGGTTACGATAGACCACCACGAGAAATGCACGACGCAACATGTGGAGATTGCGGTAAAGATTGCCAGGTTCCATTTGAGCCTCGTAATGACAAACCAGTTTATTGTAACGATTGTTTCCAAGACCACAAACCAGCAAGAGACGACCGTGGCGGAGGCCGATTTGGCGGACGCGGCGGTGGCGGATATGGTAGAGGTAGAGACGACCGTGGACGCGGAGCAGGCGGATATGGTAGAAATAGCCGTGGTGGAGGAAGATTTGGAAGAGACAGACCACCAAGAGAGATGCATGACGCAACATGTGGAGATTGCGGTAAAGAATGTCAAGTTCCATTCAAACCAAGCGGAGATAAACCAGTTTATTGTAACGATTGTTTCCAAGACCACAAACCAGCAAGAGACGACCGTGGACGCGGAAGATATTAGTCATTTTTATACAAATAATCTACTAAAAAATTATTGAATTTCAATTGTGTTTACCCATCTTGTGATTTTAAGAAAAACGATATCGAAGAAGAAGAGTTTCTAAAGCATCTGAACGAGATGCATCATGATGAGATGAAAGAGGCATCAGAAAGAGAAAGTATTCCAATTAAGATGATTGAGATGATATCAGTGTCAAACTCGAAAGTGTTCATCAATTCTGGATAGAAAATAGCCTATTCTAGGAACAAAAATTAGAAAAAAAGGAATTAGAGTACGTCTACAGATCTACCGCTTGGTTTGGTATCCAAATTGAAGGTTAGTTCAAGGATGCCGTTTGTGTATGTAGCTTTTGGAGAATCTGAATCGACCTTGTGAGGAATTGGGACATTAACATGGTAGTCTTTTTCGCCATGCTTGGCATCGATGTGGACAATATCTTCATCCACAAAGACTTTCACATCGGTCTTTTCAACACCTGGCATCTCGGCAACAATCTTGAGAGTTTGTTCCTTGTCGTCAACCAAGGTGTCTATCAGAGGTTCTCTTTTCTCGGCAGTAGCTACTTGTGGTTGGTTGTCACATCCACAAGCGTCTGTAGTAGGTAAAGTGTCTGGCTTGACATTTCCGTACTCTTGGATAACGGGTTTTCCATCAGGTCCAACGGTCATGGTATAACCGTAGTAGACTGGACCAGAAACCCCGTTAGTGTTTTGTAGAGCCTCAAAGATGTCATCTACACTTCCAAAGGAGCGTGACATTTCTTTGAAGATTCTATTGATTTCGTTGTTAAACGTTGTCATATTTACCTCTATAATGTAATAGGTATGACATTATATAAGTTTTATTTTCTATTCATGAATATACTTACAATAGCGATCTAAAATTACATAATGTTATTATATCTGTTCATATATTACACTCTATGAGAACTAGCGGTGTTTCCATGCCTGAAGTTGTGCGTGAAATCATTACTAGAAACCGCTCAATTTACGACTGCATGAAAATGGATGTGATTAACTTTACAGCATTAGCGGTCAAAATTCAGGCTGATGTTGAAAAAACAATGGGAGGTCCTGTGAACCTCAACACCATAGTAGTTGCCATAAAGCGATACGCTGACTCTTTTGAGACCACAGATGAAATGATAGATGATCCGGTTCTAAAAGATGCCAGATTAACCCTAACTGATGGAATTATGGGCCTATCATGGAATATGACTGATGCAGGAGATGAGATGGCAAAGATGCTGAATGAGTTCCACAAAGAGTTTACAGATTCTGAGTTTTTCAGATTTGGAGATTCGTTTAGAATTTTAGCTGAAGATAGCGACAGAGTTAGACGACATTTTCAGTCCTTGCCAAGAGAGAATCAATTCAATTCTGGATTGGCAAAAATCAAGGTGGCAGTTCCAGAGAATCATAGTCGCTCTGATGTTATGGCATTTGTGACTGAAATCTTGCATTATAATGGAATCGATATGGCAGATGCCTTATTCACACAAGATGGCCTGGTTATAGTCCTCAAAGAAGAGGATGCCCCAAGAGCATATGAAAAATTGCGTGCTCAGATTTCTAGATAATTCATAATGCAATCTTAAATTAGCATTAATGAGGCTGAAATATCATGAATTTGATTTTTCTGAGTATTTTCGAGGAGTTTCAAAACCTGTTCAAAGATGGGTTTTTGTCAAGAATCGATACTGATGCGCTAGCAGAGTCTAATGCTCGAGATTTAGTCAGATCATATTTTGAGAGAAATCCGCTTCCGGAAGTTGATTCCGATTATCCAGGCATGGAAATCATACTGAATGGATTAGCAAACATTCAAAGTTTCATAGGTGAGATTTCGATGGGAGAAGGTTCGCTCATTGCATCTGCTCCAATTTTGTTACTTGCAGCAAGTGTTGTAATTATTTTAGGTGTGCTAGGTGAGGCATTTTTCAAAAAGACTGGAATTCCAGACATTGCATTTTTGATGATACTAGGAGTTATGATTGGACCGGTAATTGGAATTGTACAACCAGCCGCGGTTATAGAAATCGTTCCATACTTTGCAGCACTTGCATTAATCATCATCATGTTTGATGGCGGATATAATCTAAAGATTGGACAAATTCTAAAGACTGCACACTTTTCAGTTATTCTTGTAGTTTTGGGATTTGCAGCAGCTGTTGGAACTGTTGGAACATTTGCCCATTACGGTTTAGGATGGGAATGGCTTGACAGCATATTACTTGGAACTATAGTGGGGGGTAGTAGCTCGATCATTGTTTTTGGTTTGGTCAGAAAACTGAGAATTTCAGACAAAGCAAAATCAATGTTAAGTTTTGAATCTGCGTTAACTGATATTTTATCAACAATTGTTGCATTCATTTTGTTTGAAGCGGTACTATCAGGTTCATTCAGTATCGATCTTTTAGGTGAAACACTTGGAAGAGCAATTGCTGTCGGTTTGATACTTGGATTCGGAGTAGGAATTCCATGGATGTTTATCATTTCCAAGTTAAGTAATGCACAGCACAACTACATGCTCACACTAGGTGTTTTGTTTTTACTATTCTTCTTGGCAAACTCATTTGGAGAATCTGGAGCATTAACAGCACTTGTATTTGGATTAATGCTTGGAAACAAAAAATATCTGCTCAAAAAATTACGAATTAAACTGCCAGAGCATACCATAGATAACTCACTTCACAGTCAGGTTACATTCATTGTTAGAGCGTTCTTCTTCGTCTTCGTAGGACTACTAGCAAGCTTTGGTCAAATTGAATATGTAATATTTGGAGTAATAGCGGCGGTGGCGATTTACGTTGGAAGAATCATTATCACGCATACAGCGCTTGTGCGCGGATTTTCTAGATTAGATAAGAAAGTTACATCTGTAATGATTCCAAGAGGATTAGCTGCTGCGGTACTAGCTACAATACCGCTTACAATGGGATTGCAAAATGGTGAAGCCTATCCACAGATAATATTTTTCATCATACTAACATCTGTGATAATTACAACAATTGGATTAGGCGGAGCAAAGAAAATTCCACCACCAGAAGGTTCAGGTGGATTTGTTACAGAAACAAAAGATAAATAATTGCTTTATACGTCTATAGATTCTTTTAAGCCTTTGTAGCGGTTTCGGATTGTAACTTCAGTAACATTTGCAGCTTCTGCAATGTCACGTTGTGTTTTATCTTCACCATTTTTGACACATGATAGGTATAGTGCTGCTGCTGCTAATCCCATTGGATCTTTTCCAGCAGATGCTTCATTATCTTGTGCAATTTTTAAGACCTTGATTGCATAACGTTTTGTTTTTTCTGCAATACCAATTTTACTTGCAATTCTTGCAACACACTGTACTGAATCAGTAACAGGCATTTTTAGATCTAATTCTTTTACAAGTAAACGATAACAACGTGCGATATCTTTTCTTTTGATGTTTGCAGCAATTTCAACGTCTTTAAGATTTCTTGGTGTTTCTGTATCACGACATGCAGCATACAATGCAGATGCCATTAATGCAGAGATTGAACGTCCTCTTACAAGACCTTTGTCTAGTGCTTTACGATAAATGTAAGCTGCTTTTTCAACAACAGATTCTGAAATTGCGAGTTTATCTTTTAATCTATTTAGTTCACTGAATGCTTGTCTAAAGTTTCTATCAACTGGTTCATGAACTTGACTTCTACTGTCCCATGTTCTTAATCTTTCAATTGTATTTTTCATTGATGCAGTAAGTGGTTTACCAGATGCATCTTTGTTTACAGGATTAATTACAGTTGCAAGACCCATGTCATGCATTGTTAATGATGTAGGTGCACCAGCTCTTGCTCTGTCACCATGTTCATCTTGTGTAAAGGAACGCCATTCAGGACCAGATTCTTGTAGTTTTTCTGACATTACAAAACCACACTTGGAGCAAAACATTTCGCCAGATTCATTATCTGTGACCATTTTGCCTTTGACACAACGTGGACAAGCATCTTTTGAGGCGCCTTGATTAACCATAATGTATACCCATTACAGAATTAGTTTATAATCCTAATTGTTTATTCATGCCTAAACCGAGCCTGAGATGATTATGTAATATCAGTTAATTATAGAAATGATCGAATAATGGTATGAATTCCAAATTTCTGGTAATTCCAGTTTTTCTTTTGGGGATACTAGTTGTAGGACATATTTCAGATTCCTATGGACATGGCCTTGGATCTGAGACAATGCCTCCAGTGACGATTGTAATGTATGATGGTCTTGGAGATGAACCATTTGTAGTTGAAGGAACACTCGAAGTAAACTCATCAACAATTTACACTGATGTAGATGGAGAAGAAAAAGGAATCAGACAAATTTCAATTGACTTTTTTGAAACTTTCACGTACGTTGAATCAAACGAAGTAAAACCAATTGATAATGTTACATTCCAAGTTAATTTAATCAAAAGTGGTAATGTCATAATTAGTGAAACATTTCAACGAGATGACGGCGTACTGATAATGAATCTAACACCATCGGATAATGAACAAGTGCAAGTAATGGAGCGTGAAACGTTTGCGTCATTTTTTGGATTGGCAAGTGAACAGTATAACTTTGAAGGAGAAATTTTTGAAAATGGAGGATTGTATGAGTTTGAAATTTCAGTAATTACAATTAATAGTTACGATAATGTTTTAACTGATCCCCCATATTATGAACTTGGAATTTCAATAGAAGAAACAACACGATATGAAATTAATGATGTTAACTATGGTAAACAGGAGTTAGGAATTGTTACATTTTTTGATCAAATAACAGAATTTGATTATAATTTTGAGACAAAAGAGATTACATTTTCATTTCCATTTGAATGGAATCAAGAAACTATTGATCAAACAACCGTCATACATGAAGAAGTTCTAGTACCAAAAACATTTGGTGATCTTTTAGTTGCAAAGTATGTTGCAACATTAAATGGACTTGACTTACCTGAATCAATGATTAACATTGATGATTTTTCATCTGACGATAGAATTGTACATATTGTGGTGAGTCAAAAAGAGTTACAAGAAATTTTTTCAAACAATGAGTTTAGTGAAAATAAAATTACAATGACAGTAAATCCTGAAAGTGATTTACCGTTATCAGGTGTAACAGAAAATGGTCAGTTTAAAGTTAATTTGTGGTGGACTAAAGAATTAAGATCTGGAGAATATACAGTAATACGTTATGATATTTTAGATACATTTTTGAAAGATAGACCAATTTCAGTACCTTACGAATTAAAAATATTCCATAATGATGAAAAAATTTTCTCAAAGAGTAATGTAAGTTCGGATAACAAATCAAATGAAAGCAGGCCATCAAACAAAAATGATTTTGAATGGAATATTCCATCAGATGTGTCCGGATTAATTATTTTAAAATTTGAAAAATTAGATGGAAGTAAAGTTGCAAATATGGAATTTCCGTTAATTGTAGATAGAAAATCTACTGTAAAATCGGATTATCAAGTACCTAATTGGGTGAAAAATAATGCTGGATGGTGGGCAGATGGAGAAATACCAGACTCCGCATTTATTGATGGAATTGAATTTTTGATAAAAGAACAAATTATTGTTGTTCCAGTTATTGAAACTGAATCAATGGTTGAATCTAATGTTCCTGAATGGATCAAAACTAACGCTGGATGGTGGGCAAAAGGACAGATTGATGATAAAACATTTGCAACAGGAATTGAATTTTTGATAAAAATTGGTCTTATTGTTGTTTAATTCTATTCTTTATTGCAACGATTGCTGCTGCCGGTGCTACAAAGTACATTCCGATGTTAAGTAGGATTATACTAATTCCGTATCCTAGCATCTCTTCTTCTGTATCAACTTCAACATAGTTGAGTAATGTTAGTGATGTTAACATTGGAGTTAGTGTAACTTTGACTGCTTCTTTGAAGACTGGGTTTTCTCTTTCTAAGTCAGCAACTGCTGGTGAGAAAGAGTAGTAGAATTGGTTGAAGCCGGTCATGAATGCTGTACCGGATTGTGTTGTCATTACTGTGTTATCTCTAATTTCTCTTAAGAATTGAACTTGTGGTGCCATTTCAGAACCAAATGCTGCAGTTGCGATTAGACATCCGCCACCTTCTTCTTGAGTATCTAATGTACCTGAATAACCACCAGTAGGATCATTCTGTACATTGGTGTCATCTGACAATGAAGAATCAGTTCCAACAGGAACTTTTGCAAAATCAATGTTAGTGAACTCTATCGAATTTACAATGTCATCATAATAATTAGATTGTCTATCATGACTTTCTAAATTATTTGTATATTGAACAGTGTAAAACATATCATCTACTTTTATTAGAAGAGTTGAAAAACCAATGTTCATTTCTATCCCTTCTCTATTTTCAAAATGACCAATTGCTTTTAGATGGTATGCATCATTTCCTTTAATTTGAGTACCTTCTTCACTTACAATTGATAATGCTCCTGTTTCGATCATAGGAGTAACTTGTTGTCTCAGTCCATTTATTGCTTCGTCAATTGTAACATCTTGACGAGTAATGGCAAAAGATACCGCAGGAGCTGATGTAGATGTTTTTGGACCAACTACAACTATGTCCGGACTAGTACCGGATGGTGGAGGTGTTTGAACTAACCAACCTGCAGGAGATGTGAAAGATAATCCATACTCAGGAAAAGAGTTTGGTTGACTTGTCGTAGGAGCTATGAGAGCATTTCCTTCATCAGTAGTTACTGGGGTTACATATTCTGGTAAATTTGATAATTCAGAACGATCTATAACTTGAACATTTTTTATGATAGCTTTCCATGCATCCATTGGTTGGTCATTTGGGGCAGTATTCATTGTTGCAATTCTATCTAGCGTTTCAAAACTTTCATCTGTTAAAATTCTACCAAATACAGTATATTGCCCATCAAGAAAGTTTGAATCCTTGTGAACAATGAAAAATTGTGAACCTGCACTATTAGGATCTGCAGAACGTGCCATTGAAACTATTCCTCGTTTATGTTCAATATTGTTAAATTCTGCGTCAATGGAGTAACCAGGATCACCTGTTCCCCATTCAGACATTGATGCTGAATCATCTGCGGATTTAGGATCACCACCTTGTATCATAAACCCTTCAATTATACGATGAAAAATAGTTCCTGTGTAAAATCCATCTTCAGACAATGTTACAAAATTTTCAACATGGTTTGGTGCAAATTGAGGGAAAAATTCTATAATTAATCGTCCAGAATCAGTCTCTAATACTACAATTGTATCCTCATATTCTGCAAAAGCATGAGGAGTGATGGTAATTATCAATAATGTAAAAAGTATAGAAAAGAATTTTCCGTTCATGAATGTGAAAATTATATGTATAATAAAAATTAGATCTGCAATTGACTTTTAACGATCCATTTTTCAAGTTGTTCTATGGAATTTGATGAAAAAATTCATACACATTTAATGTCTGTTTGGAGAGAATCAAAGTCATTTTTTGGTGTTGGAGGAAAAGAAGGAATGTTGCTATTAACAGATAATCACTTCATATTTCTGAAAAGAACCGAAAGAATGAAAAAATGGTGGGGTGCAGCAAGTAAAAGACAGATTGTTACGTTATTACAAAATAAAAATACAATGACTGAAAAATTAGATGGATATGAGGAAAAAGATTTACAGGTTGATTTAGAAGAAGTTAAGAGAAAACATATCAGTAAAATCACATTTGATAATATTTTAGAAATTGGGGAAGAAGAAAAAACATGGGGTAGTGTATTATCAATAAAAGCAATTGAAGATGGTAAAGAGAAAAAGTATGATTTTTCAATTGTTCAAGACTGGGTAAAATATCCAATAAAAGATCCTACAAAATATCTTAGTGTTGATTGGAAACCATGTATAGAGTTCATTAAATCAAAACAACGAGTTACAAAATAAAATGAATAAAGTTTTTGCAGTAGGTGTAGGTCCAGGTTCGCCAAAATATGTTACAGATATAGTAAAAGAAGCAATATCACAATGTGATGTTGTGATTGGATATGGTTACACAATAAAAACAATTCAAGAATATGTTAACGACAAAAAAATACTTGAAGTAACAATGCAGAATCAAGAAGAGGCATATCAAAAAATTGCTAAAGAAGATAATCATACAATACTAGTTCCATTCACAGGTGATGTCAATTTTTCAGAATCTGAAGTTGTAGATAGATTAATTGAAATTTATGATGAAGTTGAAATAATTCCGGGCATTAGCTCAACACAGGTTGCTGCATCACGTGCAAAAGTTCCAACTGACAAGTCAAAAGTGATTACGATGCATATTTCAACATCAATAGAAGAGAAGAAATTAGAATTACAAAAAGCATTGATTGATGGATACAGTGTTATACTTGTTCCAAGACCATGGCCAAAAGTTCCAGAGAAACACTTCATGCAATCTGAGATTGCAAAATATTTGAAAAAAAATGGATTTGATACATCGAAGATGAAAGTACATGTCTATGAATCAATAACTACAGAAAATGAGACTAGTTTTGAAGGGATGGTCGATCAATTAGAAGACAAAGAGTTTTCAGACCTCTCCGTAATGGTATTTAATCAAGCAACACTTGAATCGTATATCAATTTTGAATAGTCATGGGTAAAAAAGCACCAATGTGGGCACCATCAAAAAAAGAATTAGAGAAAATATTAGAAGTAGATAACGTACATGAGTTGTTTCTAGTTGGACAAGTCTGTATCGAAAGGATGTTAGAGAAAATATTAGAAAAGAAATTCAATATTCCTTTAGAAGCATTAGATGATCCAATGATTATGTGGACACAAAAATACTTGATACTAGAAAAATCAGGTCTACTAAAAGGCAACGTAAAGAAAAATGTTCGCTTGATTAATAGTATAAGAAATAGATATGCACACAGATTGAAACCTGATGAAAAAGCGATTGGAAACAATATCAGAGAATTAGATTATCTTGGTACATCTCATACAAATTCAACTACAAAATTCGAAAAGTATAGAGTTTGTGTTATCAGCACATTTACAGCATTAGAGAAAATGTTGTAAATTTATTAGAGAAAAAATCTATTTGATATTATGAAACCAGAAAATTGTGCATATTGTGGCGACATGGTAGATATTCCGTTTGAGTGCACATATTGTAAAGATCCATTTTGTGATGAACATAGACTTCCAGAAGATCATCGTTGCGTAAAATTAACAGTGATAAGAGCAAAAAAGTTTGGTGAAAAAAAAGTAATCAGAGATGGAGGACCAGGTTCCAGTAAATTCAAAAAGTTTTTTGGAAGATTTCGTTAGATCAATAATCTGCTTTAGTAGGATCAAGTTTTGAACGTCTAGCTTGAAAAAATAATGTAACAGCTAGTGCAAGCATAACTAAAATAGACATCCATAATGGTTCAACATGAACATTATTTTCTTGTGTAACAATCATTGCAGGGAAAACAACATAAACAATAGACAAAATTATCATTGCAATTCCTTGTGTAGATAATTTTTTCCATGATGAAAGTTTTATTCCTCTGCTGATTAATTCAATTAGACCAAGAGCTATGAAAGGATAAATTGTAAAAGCTAAAAAATCAATTATATCAACTGAACCGGGATGAGACATGTTATTCTTCTATTCTAATCTTTAATGCAATTCCATTTGAAATTAAAGCTTGCGCATTTTCATTAGGAATTGTTGCTATATCTTCAGGCTTGAATGGACCATATTTTTCTAAATCAACTCCTACTATTTCATCAAATTCTTTTACAAATCTCACCGTTACAGGTTTTATTTTGTGTTTTGTGGAAGTATTTTCTAGAAATTTTGACTTTCCATTAATTATTCCAGAGATTATCATGTCTTTACGCTCATTCATTTCGTCGTTTGAATCAATAACAAATTTTTCTTCATCACTTAGGATACTATAAGATGTAGTCGGGGATTTTGAGATTTTTTCTAGTCTTTTATTTATTAAGAGTTTAGTTAGATTTGTAGCAGTTGAAATAATATCATTTTTTGTTTTCTTTTCAATTCCATCATATTCTTCATTTTTTAATTTTCCAATAAAGTTTGATAAATTTCTGAAAAAATCTGTGCTAAGCTCCTGTATATCATCAGTTTGAAATTCTTGCATGACAATTACATGGAGATTTTTTAGATCTAGTGATTCAAGAGTTGACATTTTAATACAAAGTTAATCTTAAATGGTACGTTTAATTCTTTTAGCTTGAAGTAGAAAATTGCCGTACAAAGTAATAGGTGGTAAAGCCACACAAGTAAAATATTCATCTGACGAGGTATTCTCTAGAATAAAACATGAGGATATCAAATTCATAGATCTTCAATTTACAGGTCTAACAGGTAGATTTCATCATACTACAATCTCAGCAAATACATTTACTCCTGAGCAAATGGAGGATGGATTACCAAAATTAGATGGTTCATCAATAGTTGGATTTACCGACATTGCAGATTCTGACTTGATACTAAAACCAGACCCAAGCACCTTTGCAATAATTCCATGGGTAAAAGAGAAAAAAACTGCAAGATTGTTATGTGATGTATACTGGGGCGGAGGAAGAGGACGTCTTGAAAGTGATCCTCGAGGAATTTGCCAAAAAGCAGAGAAATATGTTAGGACACAGGGATTTGATTTTAGCAATTGGGGACCTGAAGTAGAATTTTTTGTGTTTGATAAGGTACACTGGGATGTTTTAACACCATACAAAGGTCAATCATATTCAATCGAATCATCTGAATCACCATGGAGTCAAGAAGGAACTGGATACCCTATGGGATTACAAGAAGGATATTACCCAAGCACCCCGTCAGATACTCTTGCAGAATTTAGAAATGAATGCGTAGATGTTTTGAATGACAATTTTGGTATTTTATGTGATAATCATCATCATGAAGTAGCAACAGCAGGACAATGTGAAATTGATATAAAATATGATTTAATGACTAATTCTGCTGATGGTGCACAATCGTACAAATATGTTGTAAGAAATGTTGCACAACAGTTTGGCAAAGTTGCAACAATGATGCCAAAACCAATATCAATGGATGCAGGTTCTGGAATGCACACCAATGTCAGTTTATGGAAAAAAGATGAAAATACATTTTATGACAAAGATGAAGAATTAGAATTAAGTCAAACTGGACGTTATTTCTGTGGGGGAGTAATGGAACATGCAAAAGCACTAACTGCAATTACAAACCCAACAACAAACTCGTACCATAGATTAGTTCCAGGTTATGAAGCACCAGTTTACATTGCATGGAGTTCAAGTAACCGTTCTGCAACAATTAGAATTCCTGGTCATTTTAAGGGAGAAAAATATGCATATATGAAAAGAATGGAATATCGTGTACCGGATCCAGCATCTAATCCGTATCTTGTATTTTCAGCTGTCTTAGCTGCAGGACTAGATGGAATTAAAAAGAAAACAGAACCGGGTGATCCTGTAAAAGAAGATATTTACAAAATGACAAAATCAGAAAGGAAGAAACATGGAATTGACACGTTACCTGCAAACCTTGGAAGAGCACTTGATGAATTGGAAAGTGATAGAAAATTCCTAAATCCAATTTTCTCAAATGAAGTTTTAGATAAAATTATTGAATTGGAAAGAAGAGATCACAGAGAAATTGCAATTAGACCACACCCACACGAATTTTATCTCTACTTTGATGTTTAAGTTAGTTAATTAACGAATGATTAGTTGATTCGTAAATTAGAATTAAAGAAGCAAACATCATTCCTAATCCACCACAAACCATCATTATTGTAAATTTTTGGTATTTAATTCCCAGAAAAATCACTATTCCACCTGCAAGACCCAAAAAGATCGAAAGCATTCCAAAAATTACAGCTTCAATTTCTACACCTAAAGTTAATGGAGTAAAAATTCCAGAAAGTAAAGCAACAGCTCCTATAATGTATGCATATTTTGTTCCAGATAATAGAATTGATTTTAAATCAAAAGAGGTTTTTTCTGATGAAACTTCTTGTTCTTGAAGTTCTATTTTTTCTTCGTTTTTAGTAGAATCTTCTTTTGGTTTATCAGAAAATCTTCTGTGCTTTACCATGATAATCTAGATTGAAATTGTATTGATTAAAATTTTTACTAATCTACATTCCCATTCCAGGTGGCATTCCCATGCCTCCCATACCTGGCATTCCACCCATTCCACCCATATCAGGCATTCCGCCTTCTGCTCCTGGTGGAGGTCCTGCAGATTTTGCAGTTGCAATAACATCATCAATTCTTAAAATCATACATGCTGCCTCTGTTGCTGCTGAAACAATTTGGTGTTTAACTGCTAATGGTTCAATGATATCAGTTGATTTCAAATTACCAACTTTACCTTTCATAACATCAATTCCAGTCCATTTTTCACCTTTGATTTGTTTTGCACGTAAGTGAGTAAGTGTGTCAATTGGATCCATACCTGCGTTTTCAGATAATGCTAAAGGAATTGATTCTAATGCTTCTGCAAATTTTTCTGCTGCTAGTTGTTCACGACCTTGAAGTGATTTTGCCCAACTTCTAATTTTTGTGGCTGCAAATGTTTCTGGTGCACCACCACCTGCTACTATAGATGGTAATTCCATTACATCTCTTACAACCATTAATGAATCATGAACTGAACGTTCTACTTCATCTACAACTCTTTGTGAGCCAGCACGAAGTAGTAATGTTACAGATTTTGGATGTTTACAACCTTCAACAAATACCCATTTGTCTTCTTCAACTTTCTTTTCTTGAATTGATGATGCAGAACCCAAATCTCTTTCAAATAAATCATCTAAGTTAGTTACAATTCTTGCACCGGTTGCTTTTGCAAGTTTTGATAAATCACTTTCTTTTACACGTCTTACTGCTAGGATACCTGCTTTTGATAAGTAATGTTGTGCCATGTCATCAATTCCTTTTTGACACAATACAACATTTGCACCAGAGCCAATAACTTTGTCAACCATTGTTTTGAGCATTTTGTTTTCTTCATCCAAAAATGCTTTCATTTGTTGTGGATTTGAAATATTAATTTTTGCATCAGTTTCAGTTTTGTTAATTTCTAATGCTGCATTTAAGAGTGCAATTTTTCCTTCTGTAATTTTCTTTGGCATTCCAGAGTGAACAATTTCCTTATCCAAAACAATACCTTGAATTATTCTAGAATCTTTGATTGAACCGCCTGCTTTCTTTTCTACTTTAATATCATCAATGTCAACAACATATTTTTCACCGTTCTTTTCTGCAACTGCTTTTACTGCTTTGACAATCATATCTCCTAGTTGTTCAGAATCTTTTCTAACTAGTTTAGTTTGCATAGAAGTTTTTGCAATTTTTAATAAAATTCCATTATCAGTTGGTTCAACTTTGTCTGCAATTTGATCTAGGAACTCTTTTGCTTTTCTTCCTGCTTTTCTGTATCCGTCAACAATAATTGTTGGGTGAACGTCTTGTAAGACTAGTTCTTCAGCATGTTCTAGTAATGCACCAGCCAATACAACTGCAGATGTGGTTCCATCACCTACTTCATTATCAGTAGTTTTTGAAATCTCAACTAGCATTTTTGCTGCTGGATGTTGCACATCAATTTCTTTTAGAATTGTTGCACCATCATTTGTAATTGTAACATCGCCTAAAGAGTCTACAAGCATTTTGTCCATTCCTTTTGGACCTAGACTAGTATGAACAATTTCGGCTATAATTTTGGCAGCTGCAATATTGTTTTTTTGGGCTTCTCTTCCCTTTACCTGACTTGCGTCATCTTTGAGAACTACAACCGGCATGTTGCCTTTTGGAGTTTGTGCTGCCATAGATCAAAACATCAATTTTCAAAATATATAGCTAGCTTCTTGTTTTTCTAGAAAATTAGAAGAAAGATCGCTGTTCTTAAATTAGGAAAATCAAGTTCAAAATCATGGCTGATTCAAACAAAGAATCGTATGATAAGATTTTCACCAGTCTTGAAAAACATCATGAATGGTTTGAGAACTCTATTCCATTAATTGCTAGTGAGAATATTCCTAGCCCAGCGGTCAGAGAAGCTGTAATGTCAGATTTTGGTAATAGATATGCCGAAGGTTGGCCAGGTGAGCGAGTCTATGCAGGATGTACCTACATCGATGAGGTTGAAATTCAATGTATGGAGTTGGCACAAAAATTATTTGATGCAGAGTTTGCAGATGTAAGAAGTGTTTCTGGTGTCGTAGCAAACTTGGCAATTTATTCTGCTTATTCAAATCCAGGTGATGTCATGATTGCATCATCAATTCCTGCGGGAGGTCACATTTCACATGGTAAAAAAGAACATTCAGGAACTGCAGGATTAGTACATGGATTAGATATTGAGTTCTTTGCATTTGATCCAGAAGAAATGACATTAGATGTTGATAAAACAAAAGCTAAAGTTGAAGATTTGAAATCACAAGGAAAACTACCAAAGATTGCAATGTTTGGTGGTTCGGTATTTTTATTTCCACATCCAGTAAAAGAATTAGCTGAATTTCTAAAAGGTCATGGCATGCATATCAATTATGATGCTGCACACGTTGCAGGATTAATTGCTGGTGGAAAATTCCAAGACCCACTCAGAGAAGGAACAGACACGATGACAATGAGTACTCATAAAACTTTGTTCGGACCACAAGGAGGATTAGTTTTAGGATCTGAAGAACATGCAGAACCAATCAAAAAAGCAATGTTCCCAGGATTAACAAGCAGTCATCACATTCATCACATGGGTGCAAAGGCAGTTGCATTTGCCGAAGCTTTAGAGTTTGGAAAAGATTATGCAGAGCAGACAATTAAAAATGCAAAAGCATTAGCCTCAGAATTAAACAATGTAGGATTCAAAGTGCTAGGTGAAAAGAGAGGTTACACAGAATCACACCAAACAGTTGTTAATGTTTTAGATTATGGTGATGGTGGAACAATTGAAGCTGATTTAGAAAAAGCAAACATCATTGTTAATCGTCAATTAATTCCTGGAGATTTGAAAGCAGGTCGTCACTATATGCATCCAGGTGGAATTCGTTTAGGAACATCTGAGATTACCCGTTTAGGTATGAAGGAATCTGAAATGAAAGAGATTGCATCTTTGTTGAAACAGGTTGTTGTTGATAAAAAAAATGCAGGAGAAATTGCAGCACATGTTAAAGAATTCAAAACAGATTTCAAAAAGACACAATACTGTTTTGATAACAAACTCGGTGCCTACGAATACGTAAAATTACGTTAATTTACAAAATCAGTTAGTAGTTGTTGTGAACCATCACCTTTTCCAAAGAGTAGTTCAATTTCATCAGACAAAGTCATGATTCTTCCTTTCAGATATGGATCCACGTCATATTTTGTGACTAGTTTCTTTGCCAATGGGAGATATTTTTCAATTGATGGCCGAGTAATTGTTTGTAATAACTTGTGACCACAAGTACATTTTTGAAGTAACGGCATTCGTCTATACTTTGCACCACATGCAGTACAACGGAATTTTTGTTTTGCATATGCACGAATGTTTCCCATAATATCAGGAATAAGATGTGTTTGTATTAGATATGAAACAATATCTCTTGTCTCAACTGCATTGATAATGTCTGCATTTCTAATTTGCAAGTCAAGCTTGTCAACCATTGATTCAAGTGTGGAATATGCGCTTCGTGATTTTGATGTAGTTAGTGTTGTTGTGTTGTGAGTGAAGAAATGATCATAGAAAATATTTTCATCACCAGTATCTTTTCGCATAGCTAAAGTTTCAATATTTTTGATATCACCTGATTTTTCATTATTTAATGATGATTCATAAAATTCGAGTGGGAATTCTTTTGCTACCTCAAAGTTATGTGCTTGTGTTTGTGCCTCATGTGGTAAAACTATTGGTTGAATTAGTAATGGCGCATCCATTAATCCTCCAATCTTATCAGACAAGAACTGTCTTGAGAAGTTCAATAATGCATCTAGTAATAACATGACAGAATCTGCATCACCATCTGCGTCTCTTCTTTTTGCAGAATGCCAAATTGGACTAGCAAAACATACGTGGGTTTTCGTATAACCAATTAGTCGTCCGGTAATTCCTACAGAGGTATGTGGTGCAAGGCCAATAACTAAATGACCTAACAAATCCTGTGTATCTTTTAGATTGTAAAATGGTTGTTTCCCAAAAAATTTCTGCAGTTCAAAATCAATATACTTTGAAACATTTACCAGATATTCGGCACTTTCAAGAGGAATGATCACATCTTGCATCTTTAATTCAATTAATTGCTCATCATTTGTGATTGGATTTCCATCAATATCATTTTCATATCCAAGTTTTGTGATTTGCTCGACTGTTGTTCCTATCCAGGAGAGTTTGAAGTGTGTCAAAGGTGAGTTTGTAGCATCAAATCTAACAGTACCATCTTTGAAGGTAGATAAACCAAACTTTTGTCTAATTAGCCCTTTTTCTAGAGGTTCTGGGATTTTTTCCTGATTGATTAATTTATCAACGCCTTTGAATGGTGCTTTTGCACGTATTCCAAGTTTTTCTTGTGCTGCCATCAAATTCTGTTTTAGTGGGAACTGTTTGTAAGAAAATCCATTTGCATCTCTTTTACATTTCTCACAATGTGGTGTTTCTAATTCATCTTTACAAATTCTGCAGATGTAAAATTTTGTAGTTTTATTACCACATTTTGAACAAACAATTCCAATTGATGGAATATTACAATTTGTGCAACGACGATTATTCAGATTCGTAAAAAATGATTCTGATGCAACAGCGGCTTTCAAAATATCTCTAGTAATGCCACCTTTTTCTGCAACAGGAAATAGTACATGAACTGGCGGTTTCATTAGACGTGGTGCAGCCTTTTCAGGTCTTCCAATTCTAACACCAATTGACTTTGAAAATTTATTCTTTATTTCAATTCCAGTGGTTTCTGTTAACAGTTCTAAAACAGATTTGGTGGTATCAAAATTTAAGGTAGTACCAAAAATAAGGTGGTTTAAGATTTGAACATCTATTCCAGAAATAATGATTTTATCATCTGTAACCTTATGTGGGATTCCTAAATTTTCAAGAATTTGTTTTGTTGAAATTTCATAATGAATTTCATTTTCTGATTTTAAGATTGGGTTTGAGATTTTCTCAAGCTCTTTTGTTGTGATAAAATCCCAGTAGTAAAGAAATTTTGGGTGTAATGGAATTTTCAGTTCTTTTGAAAGTAATATGGCATCAACAAATGTAGGAGTCTTTGTTAGAAATTCGAGTCTTTCGTCATGTTTGGAAAGTTTTGCTTTAAGATATTCAGCCCAAACCTCTTCCACCATTGGAGTTGGGATTAATTCTGCATTATTTTCCAAAAAGTCACCAAATGTTATTAGAATATCACCTAGATGCAGAATCTTTTCAATATCATTTTTAATCTGAATTCCGTGTTCTGTATCTTGAATTTTGACTACATCGCCTCCTTTTAGTCTGACAATAGGCGTCTCAAGTGAGTCAACAAAGGCTACAGTTGCGCCTTTACTTGGTTTGTCAAGTTTGATTTGTGTTCCTACAGCAATAGTATGATCTAAGATTTCAGCAATCACTGGATGTAGTCCAACGCTAGCAAAACCTGTGTTGCATGCACGTCCATATCTGAGTCGAAAACCTCCAATCTTGTTTGGCATTGATAGTACGGAACGCCCAGTAATGACTTCTCTCATACGTTTTTCAGATGCATCATCACCAGATTCACCTTTTTGAACAGCACCTTGAACATCGTTTAGCCACTCCCAACCTTCCAAGTTGTACTTCTCAATTCGTTTTAGGAGTTTTTTTGATCTTCCAATTAATCCATCATTTAGTACACGTAGTGCACCGCCTCTTACTCTGTCTGTTTTAATTCGAGTCATGTTACGATGATTGACTACTTCATCGGGGTCTGTTCCTTCTCCTTCAAGTTCAACAGGTAAATTAGAAATCACAGTTTTGATGTCATCATCAGATACGTGAAATTGAAAACTTTGTTTTGCTTCACTTTCATAGATTCGCAACTCTTCTACAAATCTTCCAGTCTCATCATCAAAACAATCTGCTTGATATTTTTCGAGTCCAACTGCACGTCTCACGTGATCAGCAATTAACATGGTAACAGCAGATTCAGTTCCTCCTGCAGACCTCATTGGTCCCGCAATAGATACAGAAAGATACTGAGAACCATCTTTGTTATTTTTAATTTTAATTTCACTAATTCCTTGTAAGGGAGCAATTGTCACACCTTCTGTTACAATAGCTAACCCAACTCTAACTGCATGATCTAATTTATCCTCTAAACTTGCATTTGGAGATTGATACTTTCCTAATGCTATCTCCTTTGACATTATCAAAGCAGCGTTTTCTTTTCCGGTTTTATCTAATAACTCACGAAGTGGTGTAGAAATGTCAATATCATGCATTTTAGCTACTCGTTCCGCCAGATCAAATGCGATTTTCGGCTCTATTATTCCAGAAGAGTCTAAAAGCGTTGATTTTGCGTCTGCTGCCCTCTCAAACTCCTTGTAGACCTGTTGTGATAGTTCTTCATAGTAATCAGAGTAATTTTGAGGAACCTTGATTTCTTTAAGATAATTTGCGGTAGTAGACATGTAGAAGGTTAGTTTTTGATGGCTTTGGCTATTTCGGTTAGTTTTTCCAAGTTCTTACTATCCTCAAGAAGGGTTCCAATTACCAAAGCATCTGCCCCTGCATCAGTCAATGATTTTGCGGTTTGAGCATCACGAATGCCTCCACCTACGATTAAAAATCCTTGAAAGACCTTTCTCACAGTTGCAACCATTTCAGGAGTTACGTTGGTTTTTGCACCAGAGCCTGCCTCCAAATAGACAAATCTCATACCAAAGAATTGGGCTGCTAAAGAGTATGCAGCTGCGATTTTCGGCTTATCAAATGGTATTCCTCTAACATTACCTACAAACCAGGCAGATGTTCCTTCTCCAATCACTAAATATGATGTTGGGAGAGGTTCTAAGCCGAATTTGAGGACGTTTGGAGCACCAAGGGCTTGTGCCTGTGTAATGTAATATGGGTTCTCAGAGTTCATTAAGGAACTAAACAGTATAGCGTCTGCCTGAGGCACAACTCCGGTAATGTTACCAGGAAATAGAATAATTGGAATATTTACTGCGCTTTTGAGGTTTTTGACTACCTCGGCCATCTCCATCTGATCAGTTGCAGATGAACCTCCTACTAGTATTGATGCTGCACCTATTTCTTCAACATCTTTGGCTAGTTTTACAGCAGAATCTATCTGAGATACCTCTGAATCAATTAATACGAATAGTAATGGTGATTTTTTACGCTCAGAAATGAGTAATTCTTCTACTTTTCCAGTCATGCTTCACGTTTAATGATGACCCTTTAAGTTTTATTCAAGTATCGGTATACAGATTTGTATAGCTATGAGCGACCCTAGTAATTCTAATTTTTCTAATATTTTAAAGGAAATCATCAAAAAATCACTGTTTACAGAGAGGCAAATTGAAATTATTTTAAAATCAAAGAATCTTTCTGATGTCGAATTTACTATGACTAAAGGCGCCTATTACAGGCAGGTTTCTCAGTCCAGGGATAAGCTTTCAGGCTTGTATTATTCATTCATAGTTCTAGGCATACTAGGCGTGGTTTTGCCTGATGATATTGATGTAATATCACAACTCTCCGAACGAATGAGTGTGATAAAAGATGGTGATGTTTTCCCTGAGAAGGAACAAGAAATCATTAGTGTGATAGAGCGTGTAGTCAAGCAGACTACAGCAATGTGATTTTGTGCCTGTGAGGAATATTTCTTGTGTAATAGTGTGATGATGTTTTGGTTACTCTAAGTGTGAAATAATGTTGTCCTATCACGATAAATCACAAATTCCTCATGATATGTCATGTTAGTTGAGATTCCAGACTTAGATGTGATATTCGGTCTCATATTGGCCTTCATAGGCGGATTATTCACACTATTCATTTATTTTAAATTAAAGGCAGTTTCAGCCTCTAACGACCAAACAAAGGCAGATTCAGAGCGTTTAGAGTTCTATGAAAGACAGTTAATTGATCTTAAAATTAAATTAGATGCAATTGACTTGGAAAATCTTAGCTTTTCTCAACAAATACCACAAAATGTTGTAAGAAATGAGGAAAAACCGGTCCAAGTTGTGGAGAAACAGGTCCAAGTTGTGCCTGAGCAGACTCCAGTTCAGCCTAGAGTAGAAAGAACACCTAACATGAGTAGTGGTGATATTGTTGAGGTAGTATTGAGACTAATCACAGACAGGTCACGCACATCACGTGATATTCAAATCACACTAGGTAAGAGTAGAGAGCATATTTCGAGGACAATGAAGAAAATGTCTGATGATGGGTTGGTGGAGAGAAACACCAACGCAAAGCCATACAGCTACTCAATTACCCAAACTGGCCGTTCCAGGTTGTCTGGATCAGGTGCAGCAACACAAACTATAGCCCCACAGACCTCCTAGTTGGATAAAATTAAGGTAATTTTCATGATCTGAAAGGTTTTTTGACTTTGTTGAATTGTGTTTGAGATGTTGATTTTTTGATGGTTTTACTCATATTTTCTATTGTAATTTATGATATAATAATAAACATAATTAATTAATACTAGTTTATCATATATTATGATATGAGTGAGGTTCCTGAAGAATTAGTAAAGATAACATCAGGTGGAACCATCTCCATACCTAAGCAATTTAGACGATATTTAGAGATGCAGAAGGGTGATTACCTCAAAATAGGCCTGGAAGGAGACCATTTAGTGGTCCGAAAAGTGCGTATTTCTTAGTTTTCTGAAAGTTTTGGGGCGGTATTTGTGAGTTTTAGAGTGTGATAAGCCCATTCTCTGCCTTTTTTGGCTCTTTCAACCTTGTTTTTAGAGGTAAATCTGGCCAAATATGTCGAAATTACGCTAAGTTTGATTGGTTGGTTGTATTCATCCTCATATTTCTCTAGTATGTCTGAAGATGTGAATTTACCGGTTGGGTAGTATTTGTCTACTATATGCCATATCTTACCTCCAACTGACTCTACCCCAGGGTTGTCTGCGGTTTCTTCAATATTCATCAAGTCTAGTAAATCGAAAATTTTGAGGACTTTATCACGATTGATGTTACCCTCCAAGTTGAACTTGTATTTGGCCCCATCCTTGTCCTCTAGATCTATTCTAATTCTTTTTCCTGCCATTCAGATCAATAAGGATCCAACCTTAACTCATCAACTGATCTTCTGAGATTTGTTAACTAACAGGTTTGTTAACATTGACTGCCTAGCCCACGCCTGAGTGTTTTTTTGTTATTAACAAAACCATCTCCTATACCCTCCAAATTTGGGGATATTTCACGCCTAGACTGGAAATTAAGGGGTGATTTTATCATATTAACAATGTTAACAGCCATCTTCACGCCTAGACTGGAAATTAAGGGGTAAAATGGGCTTCTTTTCACTTTTCTTAACACGTCCTTAACAGTTGTTAACTATCCCCAAGCATTTTAGATTTTTCGTAAAATTCCCTCACAAATTTCATTTTTTATTTTTATTTTTTGATATCCCACACACCTATCTTTCCAGTGTTACCTTTTCTAATTTTTTTAAAATGAGAATTCATATTCATACTAATTTTATTTTATTTTATTATACAATCTAGTTTATCATTAGAAATGAAGGTGTCTGGGAGCGATCCTATCGATCTGAGAAGAGTCAACAAGAACGATCAGTCTTGTGAAGTTTTTCAAAAAGATCAGTTGAACTGTTGTTTTGAAATACAATATGATCTCAACATGAGTACAACCACAATCGATCCAATTGACCGTCTTTTAGATGCAGCCCAAAACGGCAAAACTCTAATCAAAAATAGAGACGTACTTCACTTTACATTCATGCCTAATCAGATACTTCACAGGGACCCTGAGCAGGAAAAAATTACTCAATCTTTACTTCCAATTTTAATGGAATCAAGACCATCAAACTTACTGGTGTATGGCAAGCCTGGAACAGGCAAGACTCTGGTAATCAAGAAAGTACTCTCAAAAATCCAAAAAAGGGTTGAAGAGGGATCATTTCCAATTAAACTAGCATATACAAACGCAAAACAAGAGACAACCCTATACGGACTATTGGTCTCCTTTGGAAGACAATTAGGCCTAGGAAGTCAAAAAACCAACGATGAGAAGATGTGGCTTCCAAGTACGGGCCTATCAATAAGCGAAGTATTTAACAGAATTCTCTACGTCTTAGACAAGAACGAAACAAACGCAGTATTCGTAATTGATGAGATTGATTACTTGGCAGAATTAATCCAAAAAACAGGCAAAGATGTTCTTTATCAAATTACCAGAGCAAACGAGCGATTAACCACAGGCTCATTAACACTAATTGGTGTGTCAAATGATCTCACCTTCAAAGAAAGACTAGACCCACGTGTAATTAGCAGTTTGAGTGAGGAAGAAGTCATATTCACAAATTACAATCTACCACAAATCAAAGAGATATTGGATGCTCGAATTGAGGTGGCATTTGAACAAAACATAGTCTCAGATGCAGCATTAAACCTCTGTTCTGCTATGGCTGGAAGAGAATCAGGAGATGCTAGACGTGCATTAGACCTTCTTCGAGTAGCAGCCGAGATAGCAGAAAGAACCCAAATGCCAACCGTCTCTGAAGATCATATCAGAATGGCAGCAGAAAAGATTGAGGAAAACAAAGAGGTTGTAGCACTTCGCTCCTACCCATTACATGAAAAGTTACTAATTTTAGCAATTATGAAATCATCAGAGATATCCACAGGAGAAGTATATTCAACATACAAAAATCTCTGTAAAGATATTCGCCAAAAAGAGCTCACTCAAAGAAGAGTCACTCAAATGTTAAGTGAGATAGAAATGTCAGGAATCATTGCCGGTAGAATCGTCCACCAGGGAACACATGGAAACACAAAGAAATTCAGAATTACAGTCTCACCAGATATGGTAAAAACTACCTTCAAAGATGAGATGCTACTACAAGATATTCTCTAACTGAGTTGTTGTGGCTCTGCATGTTTTGGTTCAATAAAGTCTGATTCTTGAACACGAAAATCTTTTTGGTAAACCTTCATTGTTTGTAGATTTACTATAATGGCCATTCCAGGGGTAGGTGTAATTCCAACACTTTCCTGGAAATCTGTCTGTCTTTGCCAAGCACCCGAATTGACTATCAATACCCCTTTGTACATATCAAGTCCCACAAAATGAACATGCCCCGAATGGAAGATGTCTGGAATATCATCAATTACCATCATATCTTCTGTTTCTGGGGCGATTGGAGTTCTACTTCCGTAAATCGGGCTCATATGTCTGGCTTTAAGAAAATGTCTCATTACAGCAGCCGGCTTGTCATAACTAACTCCAGGTGTGGTTCTGACCACATCATCTATTGATTGGCCATGATACATCAAAACCTTAACTCCGTTTAATGAAACCATTGATGGATTTCCTAACATGAAGAAATTTTCCCTATCCCATAATTCTGAATTGTACATCTTTGGGATTGCCGGTTGTGGAAGAGCCTTTCTTCCTGCATCATGATTTCCAGATATCAAAAAGACCTTGATGTGCTTTGGTATCTTATCTAAAACCTCAAACGTTTTTTGTAATTGCCCTTCTGTTGTTGTTTGATTTAGTATCTTTTCTTGACCTGGGAAAACACCAACTCCATCAATTAAATCTCCTCCCACAACGACGAATCTAATTTTTCTGGCTATTGGGTCTGCACTTGAAATCCATTTGATAAATTCTGATAGCTCTTCTTCCATGAAGAACTTACTTCCAACATGTAAATCTGATAAAAATACAGCATAAGTCTCAGTTTTTGAGCGATTTGTGGTATGTTCTGGTATGTCTGGAAGAAGAATCTCTTTTGCAAAAAATCCACCATTTTTGGCAGGAACTATCTTAAACATTGCAAATTGGTCCATGAGCAAAGTATCTGCGGTATCTTTCAAGTCTCCTTCAAAAACCACTATCTCCATTGAACTGGTAGGGTCTTCTAGAGTGATTTTTGTGATGTTTCTATCTGATTTTCTATCTGAAACCAATCCCCATACGAATAATTCATCATCATTTTTTGTGATTGATTTGACAGATTCGATATCTTTGACCTTTTTTGATTCTGGTCTATCAGACATTATCTGTTTTAATTTGTTAAATCTACTAGCAAATAATTTTCCATATCCCTCAACACCTTCTGCAGATGTTATTTTGCTGGTAGGGTCTGATAAAATCTCAAACTCCACCTGATGTTCCTCATCATCTTTTATTCCTAGATAAATCTCAAAATCTTCTTCATTTATCAAAAACTGCTTTTGTTTTGTCTTTTCTTTAACTACATCTTTGATAATCTGAGCCAATTCCTTAACATCAATTTTATGTAGAATTTCAAGTGCATCTGGATGGATCTGAAATCCTTTATTCAACGCATAACTAACAGCTGAGGAAATTTCTTCGTCCATTCCAAATAGTGATTAGAGTTTTAATTAAATCTGTTTTACAACAAAACCTCAAATATAGATCGATTAAACGTGCACCATGTTAACAATGAAACGAATAATATTATTTTTCATATTTACAGCAATTTTCACAGTCGTATATGGTGGTTCTGCTGTAACAAGTGAGCCTACTGAAGAAGAAATTGAAGAAGTAATGAGTTTCTTTGAAGAAATTATTGATACTATAGATGGAATTGGTATCTTTGTACATAATACAACAATAGCATTACCGATGTTTATTCCAGGTTTTGGTGTAGCTTGGGGATTGTTTTCTGCTTATTCAACAGGATTTGCATATTCAGCTATAGCAGCTTCAAATGCTCAAGTAGCACAACTAAACCCGCTAGCTATTCTTTTGACACCATTTGGATTGATGGAGATGGCGTCCTATTCACTTGCAATGTCACGCAGTACGTTACTTGCAAAAGATGTATTTCAAAAAAATTGGAATCAAATTAAAAGTGATAAACTGATTATTTCAATTGAAATTGGTATTGTCGTTGCATTATTGTTGATTGGTGGTATTGTTGAAATGTGGATGATTGAAACCGCTCAAGGAATGAACGGATAGCATAAAATACTCACAATATTGAGAATTTGTATGGCAAGCATGAAATGTGTAACATGTGGAATTGGATTTTTCTCAGCAGATGGAGGAGACAAATGTTCCAAATGTAGACCAAGTGCGTCTCAAGGTACCGAGACTCACAGTGGATGCGGTTGTGGCGGGCACGACTGCTAACTCTTCTTTTTATCTAAATCACGTAACATTTTTAGTCATAACGAAATTCATAAAATTCAGCTTTGATACAAGATAAAGTTGTAGTAATTACCGGCGCATCTAGCGGAATTGGATATTCAACTGCTAAAGCACTTGCAAAAAAGGGCGCAAAAATAGTTGCTGGAGCAAGAAGATTAGATAGATTAGAAACTTTGAAAAAAGAAATTACTGAAGATGGTGGTGAAATTATTATTTGTGAAACAGATGTTACCAAAAAATCTGATTGTGATAATTTAGTTAAACAAGCTATTGAAAAGTATGGAACAGTTGATGTTCTGATAAATAATGCCGGATTAATGCCTCTTAGTTTTGTAAAATCTCTAAAAATTGATGAATGGGATAGAATGGTAGATGTAAACATCAAAGGTGTTCTTTATTGCACTGCAGCAGTAGTTCCTACATTGGTTGAGAAAAAATCAGGTCATATTGTAAATATTTCATCAGTTGCAGGAAGAGTCGTTTTCCCTGCTGGAAGTGTATATTGTGCTACAAAATTCGCAGTAGCCGCATTTACAGAAGGATTGAGACAAGAACTTTCTGTACGAAAAAATATTCGAGTTACCAGTATTGAACCTGGAGTTGTACAAACTGAATTAACCAACACAATTACTGAACAATCATTACAAGCATTTGTTGATAAACATAAAGAAATGGAAGGTTTACAAGCTGAAGATATTTCAAATGCAATTATTTTTGCACTAGAAGCACCAAATCACATGAACGTGAATGAAATTCTAATAAGACCAACTACGCAAGAAGTATAATTATTCAGATTTAGTATCTTTTTCTCTATTCATATGTCCTAAGAGCGCTTTGATTTCCTTACCCATATTGTTAGTATCTTTTCCTAAATCCAATTTTTCAGTTATACTATCTTTTACTTGTAAATTTTCTAATTCAATTCGTCTTTTTTCTACACAGTGTAGATGATCACTATCTGTTGCACAAATTTTCTTACAGATAGAACATGTACCCATACACTCATTTTGTCTCACCACGATTTAATTATTTCATGCATGAAAGGTCAAATCTCTACTGATTTTTAGCCTATAGAATTTATTCTCTGACTTTTCCAAATATACCAACACGCAATACTGCGATTTGGTTTCCATCTAGCAGAAAATTTTTCCATAATTTTTGGATTAGGCAGTTCTTTTAATGAAAACAAGTCTCTAATTCCTTTTTGTATTCCTAAATCTCCTACTGGAAAAACATCTTTTCTTTGTAAACAGAACATTAGATAGATTTGTGCCGTCCAATTTCCAATTCCTTTGATTTTTGTTAACTCTTCAATTACTTGTTCATCTTTTAATTTCGAAATTTTTCTAAAATCAATTTCTTTTTGAATAATCTGTTTTGATAATCCTTTAATGTAATTGATTTTTGTGCCTGAAATTCCTGTATCTTTTAATTTTTTATCATTTGTATTCATAACCTGTTCTGGAGTCGGAAATTTTTTGTAAAGTTTTAGAAATCTCTTTGTAATTGCTGTGGCAGATGCTTCTGATAATTGTTGATAGATTATTGCCTCCACAAGTGTTTGGTACGAGTTTTTTGTAATTCTCATTGTACATGGACCAATTTTTCTTATCAATGGTTCAAGTTTTTTATCTAAATACAAAGATGAAACCTCTTTTTCATATTTACCTGCGGTTTGTAATTTTAATCCAATAGTAATATTTTCAAAGTTTTTTGCTGTTGGATTTTTTTTGTATTCTCTAGTTAGATTAATTATCTTTAATTTTGTTAGTAAATTTATTTTTTTTTGAATAATTTTTGCCAATCCTGTTCCAATAAAAATTGCTTGCGTTGCACCTGTTACATTGGATGGTTTTCTATTAGTACTTGAACTCTCAAAATCAATAATTGTATTTTTATTTTTTCCAACAATTACATGTTTGTCTATTGTACTTAGTTCTCCATGATCTAATCCTATATTATCTAAAAGATAACATTCTCTCAAAACATTATTCAATACTAAACGAATTTCTTCTGATTTTGTTTCAGGCTTTTTTGCCCAATCAATAATTTTCTCACCTTCAATGTACTCCATTATCAAAAAATTTTTTGAATTTTTGATAAACTTTGGACCTACATCAATTTTATTTGCAATTTTAAGTAATTTGGCTTCATTTGCCATATTTTTCCTTGGAGAATCAATTCTTCGAATTTTTAACGCTACGACATTCTTATCTTTTTTTGCAAGAACAACCATTCCCACATACCCCTTTCCAAGAATCTGACACTTTTCAATTTGTAATGGTCCGGTGAATGAAACATGAGAAATTCCTAATTTTTTTAATTCTGTTAGTCGTTTTTTAATCTCTGTTTGTTTTCCCTCTGGAAATGCTAGAATTTTTTTGTAAGGTTCTTTATTGAAAACGCTAATTGGTTGAAAATGCTGTGTCATCAGTAGTTATCAGTTTTGAAATGCTCTTTTTAACAGATTTGCTTTGTTTGTCTTTTCCACTTGTTATCTTAAATCCCTTTTTGAAATCATTTCTTAATCCCTTTGGAATTCCTGATTGTCCAATATGATTTTTAATTAAATCATTAAGGTATGTTTTGGCATTTTCATATCTTCGAGTTTGTAATGATTGTAATTTTCCTTCCTTATCTGTCCACATTAATTTTGATTTTTTGGAATTAATATTGATAAATTTAGTTGCAAACTCACCAGAAAACACATCCGGCCCTGTTCTTATTTCATTTTTTGATATGGTTAGTGATTCTAGTAAGAACAACAAACTAGCTTTGGTTTCATCATATGCTATAGCATCATTTCTAAGAACATTAAATCCCTCATTGATCATTTGGGATTCAATTGAGCTAGATGCACGCTTAATTTGCCCATAAACAATGTCATCGCTCCTTTTTTTGTATGTAAAATTCACAATTAGTAAATTTTTTACAATTTCAGTAGGAATCTTAATTTTTGATTTTTCTTTAAAGTATGAAATTGAATTCTTCTTTAAGAAATTTCTAGCAATTAAAATGAAATTTGTAACATTTTGAATTGATATTGCAGCTCCAAGATTTCTATTCCTGTCTATTGGATCAATTATTACTATTGAAGATTCAAATTTTCTTGGAGATTCTCCAATCATTTCATTATTTTGCAATTTTGCAATTTTCTTTAAGACATTTTCAAAGCTACCAAGATAGTAAACTAAAACTTCACAAACATAACCACTGAATCCCTGCTTTGCAATCTCTGCTCCATACATTCTATTAATTTTTAAAAAACATTTTAAAACTCTAATGTCATCTTTCATTGAACCCGTTAGTTTTTCGCTCATAAACTCTGTATGAAATGTTGATCTATCAGCTGCACTTTTCCATTCTCCTTTTTTAATGTCATAACACGGTACAACATTAACTCCTACTCCATCAATGTCTGCTTCAACAAATGGATGTTCTGAATATCTTACATATGGCTTGAATTTTTTTAGTGAATCAAATCCAATTTTTTTACCAATCGTTTCAAAATTTTTTTCAGTTGTTGTTTTTTTAAATTTTACAAAAATATCAATATCAATTTTTTCTGGAGTCCACGTTTCTTTTGCATATGAACCTCCAAAATGTACTGACACGACCGCTTTTTGTTTCTCAGTTTCTTTATTTACTAGACTAAAGACCTGATTTGCAATTTTATCCACTTTTTTTCTTAGTATGTTGTTTGGAATTGCTATTTGTTTTGATTTTTTTATGATATCGCTTTTCATTTTGCATTAACCTCCAGTAAATCTGAATATTCTGACCCCTTTGGACTTAAAACACTTCTTTTTACTTTGATTTTTGATACAGTTTGTGTACCAAAATCAATAGTCTGATAATCTTTCATCATGACTGAAATGTCGTTAATTTTATTTTTTACCCTAAAAATTGTCAAGTGAGGTTTGAATTTTTTATCATTTTCAAAACCCAACGATGTTAATTTTATTCCTATTTCATTTGCTATAGCGGTTAATTTCTCTGCACCATTTTCATCGATTCCAATCCAGATTACTCGTGGATTTTTTAAATTTGGAAATCCGCCTACACCTTTCAACGATAAATCAAAAGAAGAAAATGATATTTTCTTAACAATATCTTTTACTTGTTCACATTTACTTTCATCAATTTCTCCTAAAAATTTTAAAGTAAAATGAATCTGATCAATTTTTGTAGGTTTTGCATCAATCTGAATATTTTTTTCAAATGTTTGAATATTCTTCAAAATTTCGTCATTAGAAATTTCAACTGCTACAAAAACTCTCATGAAAAATAAAACATTAGTAATTATTTATCGCTACCTTCATAGACTAGTCATTCAAAAATAATCTGTGTCAAAACTAGTTGTTTGTTTAACTGGAATGCCTGGTGCAGGAAAATCAACTATTGTTTCAAAATTAAAAGAAGGTGGTTATGAAACATTTAGCCTTGGTGATGGTGTTAGAGCTGAGGCCAAAAGACTAGATTTGGAACCTACAGGTGAGAATCTTGGTAAACTTATGTTAGATTTACGTGAAAAAAATGGACCAGGTGCAATTGCAAAATTACTTAAAAATTCTATTGAAAACTCAACACATGAAATTATAATTATTGACGGTATACGTTCAACACATGAAATTAATGTTCTAAAAGAAACTGGAAATGTAAAACTTTTAGCTGTAAACGCATCTGCTGATACAAGATTCAATTTTCTCCGTGAGCGTAAAAGGTCGGATGATCCATTAACAAGAGAAAAATTTGAAGAACGTGATAATCGTGAAATTGGTGTTGGGTTAGAAGAAATTATTGGACTTGCTGATGAATCAATTGAAAATAACAATGTAACAATTGAAGAAATGGTAAAATCTGCAGTTAAAATCTTTCAAAAGTGGATTGAATAATGAATCAAAAAACAACAATTCAAATTTTCTGTCAAATCAATCCATCTGAAGATCCTGAAAAAGTAAAATCTGCAATAAATAACATTTTTCCTGAAATAGAATTAGAAATATCTGATACAGAAATTAGTGGAAAAACAAATAATTTTTCAATTCTATCCCAAATTTCAAAATCAATTCATGAAAAAAACACTAAAAACACCTATCAACGTATTCTTAAAAAAAACAGTGACGGTGACTCCACTTGGTTTTATCTCAATAAACAAGCAGCATTTGTAAATGCTGTAGCATTATGCAGTGAAGCAAACGAATCATCTTTAGGCCCAATTAAGATAATTTTACGCTCAAACGACATAGAACAAGTAATTGATTCTATCACAAATTAGACAACTAGCTATTTCTATCCATTTTGAGAGCTTTTTTTTAGCTCAGTTATGAAAAATCGATTTTTACAGCATTTGTTATGAAAATACAATTAGCAATAATTGGCGCAGTATTGGTAGCTGGTGGAATTTTATTCTTACCTGAAACAATGAGTCAATTTCCTGCAGGTACATTAGTTCTTGATGCATTAGTTGCAGATGCCACTAACATTAAGGAATACAATCAGCATACAAGCCAAGTCGGTGATACATTGTATGATGTTGGATTAAAGGCAGGAGATACAGTAGTAGATGTTGCAGGTCAAGTTGAAAACACTATCGATGAAACAGAAATCCCTGAGATTGACTTTTTAAAATTTGATGAATAATCTAAATCTCAATTTCAAGTAGATCTTTTGCAGCTATAACTGATTCATGAATCTGTTTTGCTTCATTTAGCAAAATTGATTCGTCATTATATCTTGCTGAAAAGTGTGTTAAAATGAGATTTTTTACATTTGCATTTTTTGCCAATTCTGCTGCTTCTTTTGCTGTTGAATGATTTGTCTCAATTGCTCTATCTTTTAGTTCATATGAAAATGTACAATCAAAGCTCATGTAGTCACTATTTTTAAAAAATGCTAGTAATTTTTCAGTAGGACGTGTATCACCTGAAATTCCAATTTTCTTACCCGGTCTTTTTTCACCTGTTACCTGTGATGAGTTAATTTTTTTACCCTCTACTTCTACGGAATTGCCATTTTGTAACTCCTGCCATAATTTCCCTTCCGGAATTCCTAACTCTTTTGCTTTTTCTGGATAAAATACACCAGCTCTTTCATTTTCTTCAAAACAATATGAATACGCAGTAATTCCGTGTTGTGCCTCACAACAATTTATCTGATAATCTTTTTCGTTAACAACATTACCTTCATTTACAATTGTTATAAAAACAGGAAATGGTAATCCAAAATTTAATACTTTGATATTTGCAGTAATGAATTCTTCAATTCCAGCTGGGCCGTAAATCTCAACAGCTTCTGTTCTCTTTTGTAATGACATTGTTTGTAAAAGACCCAAGACACCCAAACAATGATCTCCATGTAGATGTGTGACAAATATTTTCATTTTTTTATTCCACGGTAAACCTGCTTTCAAATATGCAACTTGGGCTCCTTCTCCCGCATCAAACATCAAAACTTCATTTTCACGAACAAGACAAATGCATGTTAATGAACGATCAACTGTCGGTGCAGCAGCCGAAGTTCCAAGATAAACTATTTTCATAATGTTATTTTCATCTCAATGCATCAGAAATAACTCTTGATACATCTACTTTTGCTGATTCACCAGGTATGGTGTTTGTGCTAATAATTTGAGTAACACCTGCATTTTTGATCTTTTTTGTTGCATTATTAACCAATAATGCATGCGTACATGCAACAAAAACACGCCTGCATTTTTGTTTCTTTAAAAATTGGGTTGCTTTAACAATACTTCCGCCAGTACTAACCATATCATCTACCAGAATTAAATCTCTATTTTTCACATCAACTTTACCAGAAAGAATATTCACTTTTCCAGTTTTTCTATCTCTATGTTTTTTCAATGCAATGAAATCTGTTTTCAAAAGATTAGAAAATTTTCCAGCTCTTTCTTTACCCCCTAAATCTGGAGATACAACCAACGGATCTTTCATTTTCATTTTCTTAAAATGTTTGACTAGTACTTCCATTGCAGAAACATTTTCTGATGGAATTTTTAATTCTTTTAATGCTAATTTACTATGAATGTCAACTGTGAGGATTTTCTTTACACCTGCTGCTTTGAGTAATTTTCCAACTACACCGATAGTGATTATCTCCCCACCAAGAAATTCTCTATCTTGTCTTGCATATCCCATGTAAGGAATCACTGCATACACTTTTGAAGAAAATTTTTGTACCTTTGAAACAATACTCAATAATTCTAAAAGATTTGAATCAACTGGGGGGTTAGTTGATTGAACAACAACAACTATACTTTTTTTTGGAATTTGATTAATTGTTATTTTACTTTCTCCATCAGGAAATATTTTCTTCTCAGTCTTGATATAGGGTGATTTTAATTTTCTAGCAATTCTTTTAGCTAAATCAGATGATGCATCTCCGCCAACAACTGTAAATTTTGTCATTAAATCAACGAATCAAAACGGATTCTTAAGTTTTCGTAAGCGTATTCTTAACTTTAATCTCCTTTCTTTTGAAAAAATAGCTTGTAATTGCCACTATGCTAACCCCCATAATCTGTATTCCGAGCCAATCTAATCCCTGTAATGATACTGTTTCAAATGTAAATGGTGAAAACAATGGAAATTCTGTGGCTGAATCAAGTAAAACATCTGCTAAGAAAACATCAAACGCAATATGTGATAAAACCGCACCAAATGCAACAGCACAAATTCTAATATCTTTTCCTCGTATAATTACAAAAAATACTATAGATATAATTACTGCAAATGGAATTGAATGACTCATTCTTGAAACTAACTCTATATCCAAAAATTGTAGTAAATGATCCGAATCTAAGAAAATTGCAAAACTTCCACCTAAAATGATGTATCTAATACTTAATGTTCCCAACCCAATTACTGCGCCCCAAAAAATATGACCTAACACATGTTCATACGTAATGCTACTCACTACAAGCGGATTTCCAATCACAAATGTGAATTCACTCTCAGGAAAGAAGGCACCAATCATCGAAAACACAAGTGAGACTATTGCAAAAATTATTGAATTCTTTAAAATGAATTTGATAATATCTTTCAATATGCGTTTTGAATTTTTTCAAATAAATTAATCATTACTATTCATCTCCTGCTTCACCACGACCTAAATCACCTAATCCATACTCGTCCATCACTTCATTACGCTTGGAATCTAGTTGATTAATTTCCTGTTCTTCACGTTTTTCATCCCCTTGGTAAACTGTACGTATTGGCCATGGTATTCTAATATCATATTTCTTGAATTCTTCATACATAATCAGACGCATATCGCTTTTTGTCTTGAATTGTGCACCATAATCTCTTACGTAAACCCACATTGAAAAATCCAAAGACGAATCATTGAACTTGTCAAATCGTACAACTGGTTGCGTTACATCCACATGAATATCCTTGTCACATCCACAGCTAGGTTTGTTTTCTTCAAGATATGGACATCTATTTTGTCTTACAAGATGTCTTCCTCTTGCATCTGTAGCTTCAATCATAGCACGTTTCCCAACTTTGACTAAAATTGATGTAACTTGCCTTGGATTATTCAGATATGATACACCAACATTTACTACTGCAGGAACAAGTTTGATTTCTTTTGTATAATTAATTATTTCTGCACTAACTAATTGTCGTGTAGGAATAATTGCAACTGATTCATTTAATCCATGACGGATGTATGTGACTCTTGGTGTAATTTTATGCACATATCCATTATATCCACTTTGTAATTGTATTCTGTCTCCTTCTTTGACAACCTTATCTTTTCTGATAAGAATATATGAAAAGTAATTTTCTAAAGTTTCTTTTAATGCTAATCCAACACCAAAAGCAAGTCCTCCTGTTGCAGTTGCTAGCACTATCAAATCTACTTCCCACCATGATACTACTCCAACTAATACTCCAACAAAAATTAAAATTGGTAAAACCTGTTTTGCAGATTTTGGAACCCCTTCTTTTTGTTTACGTGAGTGTCCTGGTGGTTTGTTTCCTGAAATTATTGATTCAAAACCTGAATTTCTTTTTTGTTCTCTCCAAATATCTATTGGGTAAATCTCCTCAGGTAATACGCCTGGAAATAATTTCCTTCCAGATACATTCTTTCCTGTTACACAAGCTTCAAAGTATGACTGATATTTTTTTCGTTCAGATTTTTTCCATTTTTCATAAGGTTCTTTAGAATTTTTTTCATAACTTCCAATTGGGGCTCCCCTTGACGTCCGGAAGTTCTCTAAGTATTGTATTCCTTCGTCAGTTTGCAAATAACTATTGAATTCTTCTTCAGTTAGGTCATCTGGTTTTTGTTTTGGTGGAATCCATTTGTATAATTTATGAAATAAATCGTCAGCATCATCTGGAAATCCTCTCATTTCTCTCCAGGCTTCAAAATCTTCACGTTCAAGACGTGAACTATCGCGTTTTGTTAATGCTATTGGAACTAACTGTGAAATTGTATATCCTATAACCAAAATGTTCAATGTGTTTAACATTTTTGCAAAAATTTCACTAGGTGCTAGCTCTCCTTCTATTTGCATAACTGTTGACTCTTCATCAAATAATTCAAAAACTTGAATGTACATGTTTACAGATGAAATTAAAGCAATTGCTAAAAATGGTAAAATTATTTTTCTTGCAAACCTTGCAACATGTGGTCTTGTATGGTTGAATTTTTGAGTTTTAATCCAAAATGAAAATTTTCTATAAACTACACTAATCACAATAATTCCGATTATCAGTCCAATTACCGCTAATTGCAAAGATACTGATGATGCGATCAACTGTGATACTGTATCAAATTGCCCAACTGAAATCTCACTAATTTCTTCTGCCATCTCTAATATTTTTTGAGAATCCTAAACTTAAGTTAGTAGATTTGTCGTCAAGTTTTAAAAAAACTGTCAATTTTTTTCAAAAATATGCATTTTCAGGCATAATCTCTTCGTAAATGTCAGATCCTAAAGTTTAACAGAGGATTTATTGTAATTATGGAATGGCTCAAACAAGTAATCAACAAGAATCGATCTGGACAATAGATTCTTCACCAAAGATCAAGTCATACACGCTTTCAAATCTAAGGAAAATTCCACAAATTGAAAATTTCACAGAAGAACAAATTTTTGAAATGGAGGTAGTTGGACATGTTTTACCTTTCAAGGCAAATAATTACGTAATTGAGCAATTAATTGACTGGGATAATGTGCCAGGTGATTCAATGTTCAATCTAACATTTCCACAAAAAGGCATGCTCAAACCAGAGCATTATGAAATGATGGCCTCAACTTTAAAAAATAATTCATCTGGAAAGGAACTTCGAGATATGGCAAATAAAATTCGTTTACAATTAAACCCACATCCAGCTGGTCAAATGGAGCTAAATGTTCCAATGTTAAAAGACGGAACTAAACTTTATGGAATGCAGCATAAATACAAAGAAACAACTCTCTTTTTCCCAAGTCAAGGACAAACTTGTCATGCATATTGTAGCTTTTGTTTTAGATGGCCACAATTCGTTGGTATGGATGAAATGAAATTTGCGATGCAAGAAGGAGATGATTTAGCACAATATGTAAAAGAACATCCCGAAATTTCAGATATTTTGTTTACTGGAGGAGATCCTATGATTATGCCGGCAAAAATATTTTCTACATATATTGATAAAATTTTAGATGCAGATTTACCAAATCTTAAAACAATTCGAATTGGAACAAAGGCCTTATCTTATTGGCCATACAAATTCATCTCTGATGATGATGCTGAAGAAACACTTGAAACATTTAGACGAGTAAACTCAAAAGGGGTTCATCTTGCAATAATGGGGCATTTCAACCATTTAGCAGAATTAAAAACAGGTGCTGTAAAACTTGCAATCAAAAATGTTCGAGAGACAGGTGCTCAAATTAGAACCCAATCTCCACTTCTTACTAACATTAATGATGATGCAGATATGTGGGCTCAAATGTGGCAGAAACAAGTAGAGCTTGGTTGTATTCCATATTACATGTTTGTTGTAAGAGATACTGGAGCACAGCATTACTTTGGAATACCACTAGTCAAAGCACATCAAATTTTCCAACATGCAATTCAAAAAGTAAGCGGATTAGGAAGAACAGTTAGAGGTCCAAGTATGTCTGCTACTCCTGGAAAAGTTCAGATTGATGGAGTTTCTGAAATAAATGGGACTAAAGTTATTGTACTGAGAATGCTTCAGGGACGAAATCCAGAGTGGGTAAACCGTCCATTCTTTGCAAAATATGATGAAAATGCAATATGGCTTGATGATCTAAAACCTGCTTTTGAAGATAAATTCTTTTTCGAAGACGAACTAAATGAAATTAAAGACCAAAAAATGAAAAACATGAATAGTTAAAATATGGATTTTTACAGGTAAATGATATGAGAAAAGAATTTGTAGTTATGAGAATTGATGCAGCCCCGGACGGTGCACCATATGTTCTTGTTACTCTTTCTTTAGCCAAAGATATGGCAGAAGGAAATCAGCCTCCAAACCCATCTACAACAAATGTTATGGGATTTTCCAACATGGATGACATGATGAAAAATCTAAATAAAATGATCTCTGGTGGTGGAATGCCAGGTATGATGGGCGGTGCAGCACCAGGAACAACATCGATCAAACTAGACATGCACGAATACAAGCAGCTTGGATTATCTGTTGGAGATAAGGTCAATCTAGACATCTCAAAATCTGAAACATTAGGCGTATAGATCTCTTTAAAAATCTGAAATTTCTATAATTTTCATGGGCGATAAATCTGACGAAATGGTTCAAAACCTCAAGATGGAACTTGATATCTATAAAGAAAAAATAAAATCCATTTTCTCCAAGAAAAAAAATTAGAATTATGAGTGCTAGTGAATTTCTACGAAATGAACATCAAGATATTTTACGTCTTGAAAAAGTAATCACAAAATCATACAAAGCATTGTACGATGGAGTAGATATTCCATTTTCTGATATTGATAAGATTAATTTTCTAATTGCAGAATTTTTAGATTCTGTGCATTTTACAAGAGAAGAAGGTTCATACTTTCCATGTGTTGCAACATACGATCATCTGAATAAAGAAATTCGTGAATTGTTAATTGAACATGAATTTAGCAGAAATATAGCAAGATCAATTTCAAAAAATCTCAAATTATGGAAAGAAGGTCAAGACAAACGTGAACCGGTTGCTAGATTTTTGAGTGTATATTCGACATTTCTAATAGAACACATGAAAAGAGAAGAAGCATTTTTTGAAAAAGCAGAAAAAGAAATTCTCTCAAGAGAAGAAGAACAAGAAATGTTTGAGCAGTTCCAGTCTATATCTGCAATTGCAGAAAAGGTTACCTCTCTTTTAGAAGATATTGATTATCTAGAATCCCAAGATTGGGCAAAATAACATTCTTAAGCGGTAATTTCTCTGCCATTTACATGGCCTTTTGTTTATGGATGACCGGATTGCCTTGTTCAGGTAAAACCACCATAGTAAGAAAACTTGCTGAAACCATACCAAATCTAGCCATTTTAGATGGTGATGAACTAAGAGAATGGTTCTCTCCAAAAGACTTCTCAAAAGAGGCAAGAGATGAGCATAACAGAAGAGTTGCTCATTTGTCAAAACTACTTCTAAAACACAATGTTCCAATGGGTGTATCATTAATCAGCCCATACAAGGAGAATCGTGCAAACGCAAAAGAGATTATTGGTGATGACACAAAATTCTTTGAAGTTTATGTCAATGCTTCATTAGCACAATGTGAAGAACGTGATGTCAAAGGAATGTATGCAAAAGCCCGTTCTGGAGAGATTAAGGGATTTACAGGAATTGACGACCCATATGAGGCACCAGACAATGCAGATTTAGTTCTAGATACTGAGAACAAATCACTTGATGAGAGTGCTGCAGAAGTACTAGAATTTTTAAAATCTAAGAATCTAATCTAGAAATTGCATTTAACGCATCTTGATGAATTAATCCATTTGTAACTAAAACACCATTTTCATGATTCACTGATTCTGTATTGTATACCATTTCCTTGCCTGAAATATCGGTCATCTTTCCACCGGCCTCGGAAATTATACAATTAGAGGCACAGGTATCCCACTGTTTCATCTTGTTTGTGGTAGTCATGTAAATTTCGGCATCTCCAGATGCAATCTCTGTTACTTTTAGCGAGCTTCCAATACTTGTAACAACTGAAATTTCCATTTCATCCAACAACTTTTTCTCCTTTTCTGAAAGATGATGTCTACTGACTAAAGCATGACAATTTTGTATTTCTGACATCATTGTAGTCTCAATTTTCTCCCACTCCTCGTCATGACGAAAAGCTCCTTTTCCTGATTCAGCCAAATACATCTTCTTTTTGGTAGGCCAATAAATTAGACCCAAAACAGATTTTTGTTTTTCAACTAATCCTACCATTATTGTAAACTCTCCTGTCCTGTTTACAAAATCCGTGGTTCCATCTAGCGGATCAATTATCCAAATCTTATCATTTGATAATCTTTTTTTATCATCTACATCTTCCTCAGATAAAATAGTAATTCCAGTTTCTCCCAAAACCTCCTTTAGAATTTTGTTACTCTCAATATCTGCTTGAGTTATTGGTGAGTCATCATCTTTTTTTTCAGTTGAGAAATCAGTTTCATAAACCTCAATTACCTTTTCACCAGCTTTTACTATTCCATCAATAATTTTTCCTAATTCAGGCAGACTTGATTTAAACGGTAATTCACTAATCATTCTTCAAATCTCTATTTGCTAATTCTGGCTTTAGAGTCCATGCTATGGCTAAACCAACAAATGGAACTGATATCAATCCAGTCATTTGAACTATAATCAATAGTTGTTGCTGTGCTACATCGGGTGTTGTTATCAGCCATGGAAGTGGAAGTGATAAAATAAACCAGACTCCTACTAGAAGCCCAATTATCTCAATTCTCTGTTTTTTCCTAGCATTCATGATAAAATCACTTTGTTCTCATCAAATTTAATTCTTGAACTTTATTCCAAAGGTAACTCTTCTATTTAGGACGTAATTTATGGCACTGGCGACTGCAATTCCAATTCCTGCACCATACATATGATAAAATGCACTACTTTCTACTAGAGTTACTGTAATTCCTAATTGAATTGCCATTCCAATTGCGCTAACTATGAGGAATTTGATATACATCACTGAATTTCGTTTATCTTTTACGAAACTACCAAATGTCCAATATCTATTGAAAAAGAAATTTGTGGTAATTGAAACTGAGATTGCTATAATTTGAGATGCAACATACCAGAATCCTCCGATATCTGTTAGAAGGTATAAAATTCCTAAATTTACTATAACACCGGTTGCACCAACGATGTAAAACTGAACTGCATGTTTTGCAAATAATGATAATCCGCCCTTCTTCTTATCGTCCTCTATTGTCATGTCCCTGATTATTTGACCTTCTATAATTAACAATAGATTGAATCAATAATAATTTTCAAAAAACACTAGTTTTTTTTGTAATAATTTGTCAAATCTCTTAAATATGATTATAACATACGGTAATTAATGCGGAAGGATGTAAATCCTATCGATTAGACTTGCGTGGTCCTGCAGAGCAGAAAATAGAGTTAATGCACATAGATGCTGACAAGTGAGGGAATCTCACATTGCTTTGCCGAAGGGCCACGCCCCCATTTATTCAGCCTAGATGCTTCTGTCTATCGCAATCAATGAAATACTGACTGAGCCCTTTAGATTGCCATATCTTTGAACCATTAAATCATAATTACACATATTCTGATTCTTGCATTGCAGATCGGAAATTTCAAAATATTTGTCTCCAGAATAATCCCACGTATAGTATTTTGAGATTCCAGTATCAACCAATTCTCTTTCTAAGATAAATTCTTCAGAGAATACTCGAACTCCATGTCCGTCTCCGCCCACAGTTATTCTCAGACGTTCTGGTGAATCTCCCATAGGTACGAACTCGAATTTGTATGGAACATTTTTGTCTAATGATATTGGTGCGAATTGATGTGAAGCAATATCATGAAATTCTGGTCCTGAAAAACGGAAATTCCAAATCTCTGAATCTGCACGTTTTTCCTCATTTCCGCCTGGATTCATTTGAGCACCATATGCCATTGAAACCACAATGGCAACAGCTACTATTCCTCCCGCGATGAGTGTTTTGTTCATAATTTAGGCATGAATTTCCCAGATTATAGTCATTTTGTTAATTCTAGTCATACAATTTCTATAATTTGTGAACCATTATTCACACCGGAAATTAATAACATATTTCAAAACAGTACGCATGGCAAGTTTCCAAGACAAATGGGCAGCTCCTCAGAAGCAAAGCTTCATGGACAAACTTGGTGATACTCTCAAACCAAAAGGATCACTAAAACCAAGAGTCGAAATGGCTGTAAAACGATTACAGGCTCAAATCGGAAAACTTGATGGTATGTGCCAAAAACTTCAAGAAAGAGATCAGAAAATTTTCCAAAAAATTGTCGCTGCTCAACAAGCACACGACACCTATTCAAGTAAAGTATTATCAAATGAACTAGTAGAAGTTCGTAAAGTTAACAAAATAATGTCTAATGCCAAAATGGGATTAGAAAGAATTGAATTAAGATTAACAACCTTCCACGACTTGGGCGATACAGTCACCACATTGATGCCAACAATCGGTCTCATGAACGGACTCAAATCATCACTTGTCAAATTCATGCCAGGTGCAGATCAAGAGATTGGTAGAATGACTGAGATGTTAGGTGGACTAATGACTGAAACCTTCAGCAGCAGCGGATCATCCTTCGGAGTTGAAGAATCAACAAACGCCGAATCTGATAGTATCTTAGCAGAAGCAGCAGCAGTCGCAGAATCACAATCAGGAGAACAGTTCCCTTCAGTACCATCAACTGGAATGGAGCAATTTGATATTCCAACTTCTGAATCAAAATTTATGTAGATTCTCTAGAAACTAGAAGATTTATCTCGTGACTCTTTGAAACTAGTAATTCTTTTTCCTTCGTCATCGATGATTTTGTCTATACCTGATAGTTTCTCTCTCATTGAAGAGATTAGAGTGCCTACCTCATCTGCTTCATTTTCAACTGTATTTCTTTTTTGAGTTAGATGTTCTATTCCACGTGTCTCTTCATCGATATAATCACTAACTTTCATTAATTTTTCTTTTAAATTTTTAATGTCTACTGATTCTTCTTCAATCTCTTTTTCAAGATTAGTTCTTTTTTCTTTGAGGTTTGCAATCAAGCCTCCAACATAATCGATAGCCTCTTCTAATTTTGCCCGCTTGTTCATCAATGATGAAATTCCAATATCTGAGTCTGATTGACCCATTTCTTGAGGTGGTTCAGGCATAGATTCAGCTGGTCTTTCTTCCATCATTTCGCCGCCTTCGTCTTCTTTGGAAGAACCTAATAATCCAGTCACGAATTAACTTCATTTTCCTCAAATAAAAAGATGAACGGACGAATTTTACGCACATTTTACACATACGAAAAAATACAATTTTCAACAACTTTCACCAAAATTGCCATTTTTAGTCGATTTTTAGCCGTTTCAAACCCGTTCCGCTATGCGTTCCGCTGTGACATTTCAAAATGTTCCTCATAAAGCTCTAGATCCTAAACTAGACCATGTCAAAACAACAATACAGATCCGAAATGGGAATAATGGGAGACATCTTAGATGTTACCATGAATGGAGGCCAGCAGGGCGTCATTGTGTCTGCAATCTCCAGAAGAGCAAACCTATCTCACTATGCCGTTCTTGATAAATGTGAAAAATTGATCAATGCAGGTTTAGTCGAAACAAGACGTGATGATAGAAATCGCAAATTCATGATAACTGAAAAAGGTCTAAAATTCTTTGATGAATTCAAGAACTTCCAAAACCTCCTAAATTCGATGAATCTGAGGTATTAGAATTGAACCAAGAGTCAGCTTGCTGTGGTTGGTTGGAAGATTCCAAGAATGATGGAATGCTTTTAAGCCCAACCGAAGCCCTGATTTTGATGGCCCGCGTACACATGGCAGCTTTCGTCCTAATTCTGCTTGCAATGTCCGTACCGCTACAGCACTCTTTTGGCTCAACTCGAACCCTCGATTTCTTTCTTTTTCCTGATGGTTCTACGCATGTTACTTATTCTTTAGAATCTGATCCATTTCTTCCTGATACTGAAGTTTCACTTTATGGTGATTCTCTAGAAAATCTTGTAGCAGAAGATGAAAATGGATTTCCTTTAACTACACAATCTGAAAGAAATATTTTACAAGTTGAGACGCTGGGGTCTTCAAACATTCTGATTAATTATGATACTTATTCGCTAATTTCAAAAGATGGAAAAATGTGGTCATTTGAGATAGATTCTCCAGTTGAATTCAATGTAGTAATGCCAGAAAACTCTGTCATTGTAGGCATGTCAACATTTCCTATTGACATGAATGTCGATTCTGAAAGAACCAAAATTTTACTCCCTAGTGGAGTTGCCGAAATTACATATTTTTTAGCAGTCGCAGAATCGTCCCAAGTTTTACCAACTGAAGAAACTCCTACACCAGAAGGTGATAATTCTATGGTGTATGTTGTAGGTGGGGCTGTTGTAGCAATTGCTGTTATAACTACAATCGCAGTAAAGATGAAAAATAAACCAAAACAAATTGTTTCAGCTTCTCAGACCACGGTTTTAGAAAAGAATGAGCCTTTCAATATTGAAAAAGTTCTAGAAATGCCAGATCTCAGAGAAGACGATAAACAGATAATCAAATTTATTCATGAAAATGGTGGTAGTGCATTAGAAAGTGATCTTAGGAAAAAATTCCTCTTACCTAGAACAACAATGTGGAGAGCAGTAAAAAGATTAGAAAGATATGAATTAATTGAAATCACTAAAAAAGACCAACAAAACCTCATAAAATTAACAAACGTAGAGGATGACAAAAATGAATAAAATTTATGGTACAATTGCAATTTTTGCCTTTGCTGGTCTTTTGTTACCGACATCAGCTATGCAAGTTGAAGCTGAATCAGATTTAGATTACATGTTGAATATTGCTGAAAAAGCAAAGCGTTACATTAAACACAATATTGATGAGATGGAAAATTCAAACACTCAAGACTGGAAAAACAGACAAGCCGTACTAGAAATTTACAACAAAAGTACCTATGAGATTGATCAATTATCAACTGCAATCGAAAATGGAGATGTAAAATCTGCAAGAGAACATTTCATATCATCTATGAGTAAAATCAAACAAATCAGCCAAATGCTAAACCAAATTGCTGAAAATAAAGCACAAGATGCAGCATTACCAGATCATTCTCAGATTATCAAAAGATATGAAATGAATTATCAAAGACTTCAACAAATATCTGATAAAATTGGAGCAGATGTTGACTTTTCAGAAATGAAGAGTCTCATATCTCTTGCAAAACAAAATAATCAACAAGGTGAAAGTGACAAAGCAAAACAAACAATTGATCAGATTGCTTTGAAAGGACTTGAAATCTATAAATCACTTCAATCAATCAATGAAAAAAATAAGATAATCCGTGCACAGGCATTGGCAGAAAAATATGTTGATAGAATTAATACATTAATTGTTCAAGCAAAAACTTCTGGGTTACTAGATTATGTTAACATGTTAGAGAACTCAAAAATTCAACTAATTTCTTCAAATTCCACATCTCAAATTACAAAGCAAATCAGAATAGTCATAACAATTCACAATGATATCGAAGAAATCGAAAAGAATAATTTACAACAAATTGATGTTGATCAAATACAATTATCTCAAAAACAAAGAATCACATCTGAACTTGCACAATTTGAGACAAGAGCAAAATTACTTCATTCTGATGTAAAAGGAAGTAACGCTGCATTATATTATGTAGAAAAAGCGATTTCCGTTATTGATAATGTACGAAATAATCTAGATGATTCTGAACGAAAAATTAACTCAAAATTGCAGTTAATAGATCAACTCCTAACAAAAGCAGAGAAACTTGTACAAGAGTCAACATAAACTTCATATAGATTTCAATCCCGTTTTTCTTTATGACTTCAAAAGCAATCATTTTTGGTGTTGGGTTACCAATGGTAATTTTTGGAGCATTCATAGCTATACTCATAGCACCTCTTGCTGAAGGAGTGGTATCAACAATTGAATTTGTTGGATCTTTAATTGGAATATTAGGTGTAGTCTTTATGATCTCAGGCATGTTCTACAAAAAGGAAATAATTATTCAAGAATAACTGTGCCTAAGAAATTCACATCCTTTAAAATAACCTTTCAAACCAAATGATCACATGGATAAAGAGCGTGTTAAAAAATTAGTACGTGAACTAATCATTGAAATCGGTGAAGATCCTACTAGAGAGGGTCTAAAGGATACTCCTAGACGAATTGCTGACGCATATAGTGAAATATTTGGAGGCTATGATTCTGATTCTGAATTGTCTGTACAATTTTCTGAAGATTCTGAAACAGTAGTTGCAAAAAATATTCAATTTTATTCAATGTGTGAACACCACATGTTACCATTTTATGGAACTATTCAAATTGCATATGTACCAAATGGCCGAGTCTTTGGTATTTCTAAACTAGTTCGAGTTGTTGAAAAATTCTCAAAGAGACTCCAAATCCAAGAAAGAATTACCAAAAATATTGCAGATGAACTTTATGCTCAGGGTGTAAAAGGAGTTGCAGTTGTAGCAGATGCTGAACATCTATGTATGAAGATGAGAGGCGTCAAAAATGATGCCAAAGTTACAACATCGGCATTTAGAGGTACATTTGAGGATCAAAAGACCAAAGAAGAGCTGCTAAAAGCTATGAGCCACTAGTAATCTTCTATCAAAAATTAAATAATCCCCTAATTAGAAATTCATCATGCCTGCAAGAAATAACATACACGTTCCAGGTGAATCATGGCCATTTTTCTCCTGGTCTATTATTGAATTTGCAATAGTAATTGCAATTGCAATAGTTATTTCATGGCAAGTCAACCCATTCTTTGAAGATTCTGTGATGTCTTATGGATGGGAATGTGAACAAACATCACAAATAACCGACTGTAGTATGGCAGACGAAGAAACTGTTAATCAAGGCTCACTTAATTGGATATTTTGGGGAATAGTAGGTGCAATCTTTGCTGGATGGTATATGGGCGCTCGTAGATTTGTTTTAAAAAGAAAAATACTCTAATTTTATTTTAAATATTTTGTCTTATCTGTAATCTTTGCTTTCTCAAATGCAATTTTCCTATTATTGCAAGATTCACATTTTCCACATTGCATTTCGCCGCTTAGATAACAGCTCCATGTCTTGAAAATTTCATTTCCTAAAACCTTGTAGCCTTTTTTTATTAAATCACTTTTCGAAATATTTTCTGAATATGGAGACCAAATTTTAATCTCCTTTCTAATTTTATTTTTAATTCCATCATATTCACCTTGATTTAATGCAGATTGTATTTTTCTAGTAAATTCGGGTCTACAATCTGGGTATTGTGTATCTCCTTTTTGTGCTCCATACGCAACCAATTCTGCATTTAGAGTAAATGCCCATGCTGTGGCAATTGAAAGAAATATTGCATTTCTGATAGGGACAACAATAGAATATTCGAACTTACTAGGCATCTTTTTCTTCGTATTTGTTAAAACATTGCTGTCTCCATACAACTCCTTCATGAAGCCAATGTCGAGAATTTTATGCTCTTTTAGTTTGAGTAATTTTGCTACACGCTTTGCAGCCTTTATCTCCTCAGACGCTCTTTGACCGTATGCAAATGTAATTCCATACAACTGGTATCCTTTTTTTAAATATGACATCATGCATGCTGAATCTAAACCTCCGCTTAGAATGATAACTGCTCTTTTCATTTTTTACCTTCTGATTACTGGGCCTTTGCTTGGTTTACAAACAAAAACTGTAGATTCTTTTCTTGAATCTTTGAATCCTCTTTTCATTGCATTAGAAATTTTCTTTGAATCATGTTTTTTATCTGTAAATGCTACCACTGATGGTCCTGCACCGCTGATTGTTACTCCATATGCACCTGCAGCTAACGCATTTTTTTTCACCTTATCGAATCCTGGAATCATATGTTTTCTTGCTGGTTCGACAATTACATCTTGTACTGATCTTCCAATTAATTCTGAATTTTTTTCTGAAAAACCTGCAACTAATGCTGATGCATTTGAGATATTTTTCACCATGTCTGATAAAGAAACTTTTTTTGGAATAGCTCCTCTTGAAACTTTAGTTTTTTTTGCTGGAACCTTCAATTTTGGCACCGCTACACACAAAACTAGGTCATTTGGGGGTTGCATTTTTACAACTTGCAAAGGTTTTGTCTTGACTATCACAAATCCACCTAATGCTGATGCTGCAACATTATCATAATGTATTGTACCTGCGCTAGCTTTTTCACCAATTCCAGCAAACTCAACTAGTTCTGCATCAGTTAATTTCAAATTATATAATTTGTTAATACCTATTGCACATGCAGAAGCTGATGCTGCACTACTTCCCATTCCATATCCTGCTGGTATATTTTTATTTATTTTAATTTCTATGCCATCTTTTATCTTAAATTTTTTCCTCATTGCAGATACAACTAATCCTGCAGTATTTTTTGATGGATTCAATGGAATATCATCTGAACTAACTATGACAATTCCTTTTCCTTTCTTTGTTAGAACAACATTATCGTATAATGCATCTAATGCCATACCAAATACGTCAAATCCTGGACCTAAATTTGCAGTAGAGCAAGGAGCACGTACAGATACTGATTTTACCATTAATCTTCTATTTCTTCGCCCAAGTTAATAGTTCTGCTTAATGCACTTTGCAGATTTACCATTCCATCTCCTGTTGCATTAGAAACTGGAATCAAATCCTGTTGAAAATCATGTCTATTCAAACTTGTTAACATGTCTGATATTAGAGAAAATGTATCTCCATTTACTTCTCCCGCCAAATCTGCCTCTAACTGCGAGTCTGTTCCTGACCAGCTTAACACTTTTTCTAATTTTTCTTGTATCAAGTCTGTTTTGGTAATTACATTAACTGTTGGCAATCCTAGACGTAACCTTATTGATGTTGACAATAATGTTAGTGATACAAAATTATTTGGAGTTGAAACCATTGTCCCGTCAAACAAAAACAAGTTCATTTTTTCTTCTGCAATAAACTCATTTACAAAAAATGGACCGCTCTGTCTGTATGCAAATAATTCAATCTGTCCGGGTGTATCAACAATCAGATAATCCGGATTAATTGTATCTGCTTCTTTTTGTATATCATCAATTTTTGTAGCAATCAAATCATTTGCCATTATCAAAGAGCCATTTGATCCTAACTCATATTGTTCCATCAATGAATTGAGATCAATGTAATCTCTGACATCGATATCTGGTGAATATGGCAAACTTGCTACCCCTGGATCTAGATTCAGTGTAATTGGAAATGTGGCATTTTTTGCATAATATTCCTTGAGTTTTGAAGTCAGTAACGACTTTCCTGCCCCTGCTGTGCCTGTAACAAAAATAACTTTCAATGGTTCGACAAAAATTCTTTTTTATTCGCTTATATTTGAATCTCTTAAAAATTGAGCAATGAACTGGAGACTAGCAGTAATTCCTGTTACCCTCATACCAATCATCATAATTGCTGTCCAATTTGACATTGAAGCGGAAGATATCTTTGCAATAGGGGCTATACCTTTCGCATTAGCCGTTTTAGCAATAATGACAAAATTAGGATTACAAGGATTAAAGCTTGCATACATTGCACGAACTTTTCTTGGTCCATTTGATTCAATAAAACGTCTAACTGCAATGCGTGTTGGTAGTGAGTTTATCAAATTTACAACTCCAATGTTTGTTGGAGCAGAGTTTGCAGTCATCTATTACATGACAAAAAAAGGAATACCAACATCAAAAGCATCATGGGTTGCATTATTAGATATTGTAACTGAAGTGTTTGCTGCAGGTGTACTTTCAATTCTAGCAGGAATTCTTGCATTAATGTACGGTGCATATGTTGTTGGAGCCGTAGTTTTAGGAACCGCTGTTCCAATTACAGGATTATGGATTGTTTTATTCTTCATGTCATCAAAACGTACATTCACACTTCCTAGAGTAATTTCATACATTGTTACTACACTAGGAAAAGAACGTGGAGAAAAATATGTTAAACAAACCAATGGTTGGATTGAAGATGTTTGTGTGATGAGTAGAGAAAATCTTCATTCTAGCAAATCAAAAAAAGTATTCATTGTAGGATTTTTTGTATCAATTGTATCTTGGATATGTTATGGAGTTTCATTTTTAATAATTGCTGATGGTGTAGGTTTTGCAGTAGAATTCTTTGATTCAATTATGGCAGTAATGGGCGCAAATGCAATTGCTAATCTTCCAATTACAGTTGGTGGTTCAGGATTAGCAGAATTTGGAATAATTGCTTATTTGAATAACTTAGATCCTTTTAATTTATCTGCAGATGTTGATCCACTTCAATGGAACGCTGTAATTGGATGGAGAATAGCCACATATTATGTACCAATTGCTGTTACATGGATCTTGTTGGTAAAATTAGCATTAAGTAAAATCAGTAAACCAAATTCTGCATGAACAATGAATTTTAAAAATAAAGTTGTAGTAATTACTGGTGCATCTAGTGGAATTGGTGAAGCAGCAGCTGAACAATTTGCTAAAAAAGGAGCAAATATCGTGCTTGTTGCAAGAAGAAAAGAAAAGCTAGAGCAAGTTGAGAAAAAACTTTCAAAATATTCTACAAAAATTCTAGTACAGGTTTGTGATGTGTCTGATAAAGAACAAGTAAAGCAAATGTCTGAAAAAGTAATTGAAATATTCTCTAAAATTGATGTACTAGTAAATAATGCAGGATTCGTAATTTATGGCAAAGTGGAGGAATTATCTATTGAAGATATTGAATCTCAAATGCAAACCAACTATTTTGGTATGATAAATTGTACCAAATATTTTCTGCCACATTTTCTAAAACAAAATTCTGGTCATATGGTAAATGTGGCATCAGTTGGAGGAAGCTTTGGGGTGCCTGGTATTGCATCATATTGTGCAACAAAATTTGCAATGCTAGGATTTTCTGAAGGGTTACACCACGAACTTTATGAAACTAATGTTGGAGTAACTGTTGTAAGTCCAATAATGGTTAGAACTAGCTTATTTGATCATCCATCATTCAAAAATTTTACAAAATTTGCAACTGGAATTTCCTTAAGTTCTGAAACTGTTGCAAAAGCAATCATCAAGGCATCAGATTCATCTAGATTAGAAATTGTCGTTCCATCATTCGTACGAATCGGAATCTGGTTTAAACAAACATTTCCATTTTTAATTAATCCAATAATTGGAAATAGATTTAGAAAACAGCTTGATAAAAGAGATTCTTAGGCATTTTCGTCTGTAATTTTTATTTCAGCTAATTCGTATTGAATTATTTCAGTAAGATTGATTCCTTGTTCTGCAAGATAATCCACTGTTTTTTTACTTAGTTTAGCTTTCATTTCATTTAGTTTGAATTCACATACGACGCCTTTTTGTAAATCATTTAATTTTACATCCTTTGAAAGATTTAGCCCTTCAATGATTGATGTTCCTTGTACTGATTCATACAGTTGTAGATCAACTTTCTTATCTTTTTCATTGATATCTAAAACATAACCACTATTTGTTAGTGATTTTGGTTTTCCAAATTTTGGTGATTCTAATTCTTTATTGATATCTTCTGGAACTTCGTCCTTTTTTTTAGCCATTTTTCATCAAAAATTATTCTTCGTTTTTATCTTTTTTGCTTTTTTGCCACCAATCTAGATAATCATACTGTTTATCTGATTTTGTGCTTTCTTTACGAGATAATTTGTATCTAATATCACTAACCTGCTCTCTTGTTGCATAGAGACCACATCTTTTACAAATGAAGTGCTTTGTTGCAGGATCTAACTTCATTATTAGACCTAATTCCTCAAAATCAATTTCATCTTCCATTTCTCTGTATGGTGGTGCTCTAAATTCAAAACCTTCTTCTTGTTCTTCAGCCTTAAAATCTGCCTCTAGCTGTTTCCTTTTTTTAGCTACTTCTCTACTTACGCATTCAGGGCAGTTTACCAATATCGATTTCCTTCTATTTTTACATAAGAGTGTTGCCTCATTTTTTAGATCTAAAAAATGACTGATGCGCGGATTAACTCTTCATCCCTTGCGGTCAGTTCGCCCATCGACAACCGCGCACCAGTACATCTCTGTTAGTTTTTGAAAGCTATTATTTTTTGTCTTCTAAAATTTCTGATGCAATTTTTGTTGTATTGCTGACGCCATTACCGTTGAAGTTTCTTGAAAATTCCTTAACTGAATCTGTAATTTCTTCATAATTTTCATGCATTTCTCTTATCGCTTCTGCTATTTGGACTCTATTTCGAGCAAAAAGTCCTAATTTTTTTTCTTTTACCCATTCAATCTGATTTGTATGTTCATCGTAAATTGGAATTCCAATTATTGGTTTTGCATGACTGCCTAGAATTTCTCCCATTACTGTATGGGAACCATTTACTACTGAATATTTGCACAAATTCAAAACAGTTTCTTTTTCTTGCTCAGAAAGAAATCCTTTATCAATTTGGATCCAATCTATTTTCTTTTCATATGCCTCTGATATAGAATATTCTTTTCCATCTCTGTCTAAAACCCTATCAATACCTGAATCATTTCTTGCATGAGAGACGATTCTTTTCTCATCTTTCATCTCTGATTGATGAAATGCTTCTTCATATCTTTCACCTGTTCCATCATTAGTTGACTTGTTTCCAGTTCTCATCCAATAACCATAAACTGAATCTACAACTAATTTTTCTAAATCACTTTTCTCACTCTTCTCAATTTTTTTTTCATTCGTAAAATGTCCAACATAGACCACTTTTTCTTCAACTTCTTTTGTAAAATTTAGATTATATTCACACATTGTATATGGTGGTTCAGAATCTGCCACAAGAATTTTAGTTGCTTTGGAAATTTGCTTTGCAACAAACTCTAACGCTGGTTTGAAATATATTCTTGATTTCCATAATTTTGGTTTGAACTGATTGGTAACGAACAAACTTGTGATATTTCGTCGTTGTGCTAATACATTCGAACCCATATCTCCATCATTAATTACTAAATCAAATCCAATTTTGTTATACAATTTAGCTTCGTCTTTCAAATAACTTGAAATTTGTGTTACAAGCGGTTTATTCTCCTCTACTGGTAATAGAAAATTTAGCATAGATTTTGTTAAACTTGGTCCAAATTTACCATCAATTGGTGTAGGCATCAAAACTTCGTGAATGTTTTCCTTTTCATTAGGAAATTTTTCTAGTAATTTTTCATAAATATCGCCTTTACTAAAATAATGAAATTCATTATTACCTATTTCTTTTAATTTTTCATTCAATCTCATCATTCTAGAATAATGGCCATTTCCCCACGGATAGATGAATTGTCCTATCTTTGCCATGTCTCTTTACTCAAAATTCCCGTTTAAATTTTCAATGTTCAATTTCTAAGGAGTCCAATATAGTGTGAACATTATTTGGTCCCAACTTAATCTTGATAATTTTCTTTGTTGTCTTTTCATTTTTACTTGCTTTTTTGTTAGATTTTACTAAATCAATTTTTAGAAATTTTTCAATTTTTGAAATATATTTTTCCATTCCAATTTCTTTTGCATTTTTCATGATTTCTGAATCAATTCCAGACAATGGAATATGTGGAATCATGCCTGCACTAAAAATTCTCTTTTGTAATGTTTCAACATATCTTGACGGATAAATTAACGGTGAAGCTGAAAGTGATATGTGAGAAATCTTCTTTTCTTTTGCAGATTTAATTAGAATGTTGGTGATGAGGGTATTCTTTGATAATACATCTTCTGAATTTTTACCAAATTTTGATATTTTATGAAATTCTAGTTCTATTTCTGATCTCAACATTCTAGGAAGTATTTTGTCTATAATTTTCACTAAATGTATTGCATCTTCACGTGTTTCATAACAAACCAAAAGTTTTACCTCAAATCCTTGTTTGATTGTCTCAAGACAATTTACTGCTGAAAACTCATCTGTTACACAACAAATTGATTTCTGTAATTGAGAATTATTTACAGTTCCACCTAATCCTTCATCTACAAAAATACAGACATAAGCATTTGATTTTGTAACATAAATTTGTAATAATTTATCATGTTTTAATTCTGTACCCGGTTTAGCAGAAATTTTTTGATTTTTTTGTATTAATGTTGATGTTGCAGCTAACTCTAAATCTTTTATAACAAATCCTTTTGCATGCCCATCTGCTTTAACATAAAATTTTTCACCTTTCAAAAGAAGATTAGAACCAATTTCACCAACCTGTGATACAATTGTTTTAAAATCATTTTTAATTTTTTTTGCAATTACAATTTGTTTTACACCAAATAATAATGCAATTGCACTTGATACGAAAACTGGATCATCTGCTTTAACACAAATTAAAAAATCATCTCTAGTAATTTTACCAAATTTTAAATCTTTTGTCTTTAAAATTTTTTTAATATTTTCTATAAGTTGATTAATTTTATTTTCAGCAAATAATGATGGATAAACAACCACTAGAGTATCTTCTGTCATCTAATTTGTTATTTCTAAGGAGTTTATATTTTACAATATCTCTTAACTTGAGCTAATTTTGATATAATTATAATAGTTGATTATGTAATCAAACTCATGGGAAAATTTAGTCAGCGGGAATTAGATGATGTAAACAATACTTTGTCTACCCCTGAGGACTGTTTGAAATGGGCGTTTGATAATCTTCATCCCAAACTAGCAAAAGCATCTAGTTTTGGTGCAGAAGATGCAGCAATTGTTGATATGATGTTCAAAATTAATTCAAATTCTAGATTGTTCACACTTGAAACGGGAAGATTACCTCAAGAAACTTTTGATGTAATGGATGCGGTCGAAAAACAGTATAATACAAAAATTGAAAAATTATTTCCTGATCAAAACGAAGTTGAAAAAATGGTTAAAGAAAAAGGTCTAAACTGTTTCTATGACAGTATTGATAACAGAAAACTATGTTGTGGTATACGAAAAGTTCATCCTATGAATAAAATGCTTGCAACACTTGACGGCTGGATTACTGGTCTTAGAAATGATCAAAACCAAAATCGTTCTGCAGCTAAAATGCTTGAAATTGATGAAATGCATGGAGATATTGTGAAAGTTAATCCACTTGTTGACTGGACTTATGATCAAACATGGGATTATGTAAAATCAAACAATTGTCCTTACAACAAATTACTTGATCAGGGGTATCCTAGTATTGGTTGTGAGCCATGTACTAGACCAATTAAGATCGGTGAAGACATAAGAGCTGGTCGTTGGTGGTGGGAAAACGACACAAACAAAGAATGTGGTCTCCACATGAATCACGACAATTAAATTAATCATACAAAACTGATTCATATTGATTAATGCACACGGTGGAAAGTTAGTAAATCGAGTAAAAGATGTTGATCCATCAGGATTAATGTCAATTGATATTTCTGCAGATTTAGCTAATGATGTAGAAAATATTGCAGATGGAATATTCTCACCACTAGAAGGATTTCTTAATCAACAAGATTTTGAATCTGTTATTTCAAAAGGAAGACTAGCAAATGGTATGGCATGGACTATGCCAACTGTTCTCGATGTTGATGATGACACTGGTAAAAAAATGAAAGATGCAGGTAATGTATTACTTAAAAATCCAGATGGAATAGGAATTGCAATTTTACATGTAGAAGATGTCTACTCTTATGATAAACAAAATACCATGAATGGAGTTTATGGAACAAACGATGAATCTCATCCAGGTGTTGCAAAAACTAACTCAATGAAAGATTTTCTTGTTGGCGGAAAAATTGATTATATTCAAAGACAAAATGAGACTGAAATTCGAAAACATAGAATGACTCCAACACAAACAAGAGAGTTATTTGAAAAAATAGGATGGAAAACAATAGTCGCATTTCAAACTCGAAATCCTCCACATGTTGCACATGAAATGTTACAAAAAACTGCAATAACAACACGTGATGGTGTTTTTGTAAATCCACTCATTGGAAAGAAAAAATCTGGTGATTTTAAAGATGAAATTATTGTAAAAGCATATGAAACAATGATTGAAAAATACTATCCAGAAAATAAATGTCAACTAGCAACTCTACATACAGAAATGAAATATGCAGGACCTAGAGAAGCAATTCATCATGCAATCATGCGTCAAAACTATGGATGTACACACATCATTATAGGAAGAGACCATGCAGGCGTTGGAAAATTCTATGATCCATTTGCAGCACACAAAATATTTGATGATTATCCTGAACTTGAGATAGAACCAATCTTTTTCCCAGCATTCTTTTACTGTAAAAAATGTCTTACATTTACAAATCCAAATGTTTGTCCTTGTGCTCCAGAATATAGAGAACAAATTTCTGGTACAAAAATGAGAGAGATGATTAACAATGGTGAATCTCCATCAGAATTCATCTTAAGACCTGAAGTTGCTAAAGTAATCATTGATTATGATAAACCATTTGTTGAGTAGCTTTTTATCAAGATCTGGAAAATTTAGAATATGAAATATAAAATTTCTATAATCTTTTTTGCATCTTTAATGGTCTTTCCTGCATTTGGACAATGGGAAACACCAAATGAATCACTTTCTGTTGCAAAATTTGATATTAATTGGGATGAGTTCAATTTGCCTGCACGAGATGCAGAAATAATTCCACTTGATGAACTTCATCATACAACGTGGCAAGTAAATTTACAAAATGAATTACTATATGGTAATCCTGATGGTGTTGCAGTAGTAAGATTGTATGATGCAAATATTGAAGATAAATTCATAGAAATAGGAATGGGCGCAATTCCTGATAGACCATTTTGGGTTGCAATTAAACTTCCTGAGGAAGGATATGTGGTTGTTCATGACAAACTTGACAGAGGTTGGCCTGGAACTGGAAAGGTTATCTTAGCATATGCTGATACCGCCGGATTAACTATCAACAATGGAGAAAGAATTGTAATTACAAATCTAGATGTAGAAGGATTTGCAATAAACTCATACTCTGTTTGGGGCTTGAAAGGTTCACAGGATCCACCTGCTACTGTTGCAGGATTTCTAAATTTTGAAGTTCTTTCTGGTGATCCAAAAGAAGGTCCATTGCACATGTTTCCGTTTTATGTAGTTGGGTGTCTAGGTATTATAGTAGCATTCTTACTCTTCACTAAGAAGCGGAATTAGTTTTATAATATTCACACCCATTTCTTATTTTACAAACTTCACACATTGGTGAAATTGGTTTGCAAATATTTTGACCATACATTACAAATGTATCATTCACATCAAGCCAATATTTTTTTGGGACTTTTTTCATTAACGCAAACTCTGTTTCTTCAGGTGTTTTTGTTTTGACTAGTCCAATTCTATTTGAAATTCTATGAACATGAATGTCTACTGGGATTGCAGGAATTTCATATGCATAAACTAGTACACAATTTGCGGTTTTTCTTCCAACTCCTGGTAATTCAACTAGTTTTTCTAAATCATCAGGGACTTTTCCTTTATACTTTGAATCAATAATTTTTGCAACCTCGATAATACGTTCTGCTTTTACATGATAGAACCCTATTGATTTAATAATTTTCTCTACATCTTTTAATTTAGCTTTTGATAATTGTCGTGCATTTTTGTATACTTTGAATAAATCTTTGACAATTCTTGTAGTTGATTCATCTTTTGTTCTTGCAGATAAGATTGTTCCAATCAAAATACTAAATGGCCCATGGTCTTCGGCATCATGTAGATCTCTTAATGCAGTAATTCTTGGAGTTTTTACTGAATTCATTGTTTTGTGCATTCCATTAAGAATTTTTTTCATACGTGGTTGTTACAATACAAGTCTTATATCTGTAAAACCTATGTAATGATTATGGAGTTAACTTCTGAAGAAAAAGCTGCATTAAATGGTGAACATGGTGATACATTACAAACTGCATACCGAATTCTAGTTGCTACAGGTGAGGCAACCAATGCAGAAAAACTCATTCCTATAACATGGGCACATCTTTCAGGTGTTAATTATAATACAATTGGTGATGCTGGCGAACAGTTTCTTCGAGAATTAAGTAAAGATGCTCGTGTTAAGGTTAAAGCAACTGTTAATCCAATGGGAATTGATTTTGATCGCATCTCTGAATTTAATCACATTGATGATGAATTTATCAAAAAACAAGCAAGTATTCGTGATTCTTACATTAGGATGGGAGTTGAACCAACATTTTCATGCACGCCATATGATATTTTTGATTTACCAGAAAAAAACACTCAAGTTTCATTTGCTGAAAGTAATGCTGCAATCTTTGCAAACTCACTTGGTGGTCTAAAAACAAACAAAGAAAGTGCATTTAGTGCATTAGCAAGCGCAATAACTGGAAAATCTCCATATTCTGATTTACGAAAAGATAACATTTCAACTCCAATGACGATACGAATGAAAATGGATAATCCAAGTGAACTAGATTTTGGAATGCTTGGGTTTTTTGCAGGAAAAGTTGGTGATACATCTGTTAACATATCAGGAGTCTCACAACCAAACCGACGTAGCTGTAAAGCCTTGTGTGGAGGAATGGGCACTTCAGGTACATGCGCTAAATTCCAATTTGTTGATACTGAAGATACAACATCTGAGAAAGTTGATTTTGGAAAAGAAGAGATGAATGAAGTCTTTGATGAATTAAACACTGCAGAAAAAGGCGATATTATCACTCTTGGAAGTCCTCAATTAGGATTAGAAGAAATATCTGACTTATCAAAAATGCTAAAAGGAAAATCATTTGAAAAGCGTTGCATGATATTTTGTTCAAGAGCTATACAAGAACAAGCACGTGCTCTTGATTACATCAATGAAATTGAAAGAGCAGGAGGAGAAATTTTATCTGATTGTTGTACATGTCTTACACCATTGATTGATACTAATGAAACTGATGCAATTACTACTAATTCCATAAAAGGTGCGTACTATTTGAAAAATTCTACAGGTGTAGACGTAAACCTAAAACCACTTGCAAAAATTATTGAGGATGAAACAAAATGAGTAAAATAATTGTTCAAGGAACGGCACAGGGAACAGTTCTAAAAACTACTAGTCCAATTAATTTTCTTGGTGCTGTTGATAAAAAAACAGGTACAATTCGTGATGAAAAATATGATATTTTTGAAAAATCAATCAAAGATACTATACTAGTATTTCCACATGGTATTGGAAGTAGTGTTGGTGCATATACAATTTATTCATTAAAATCTAATAATTCTGCACCTGTTGCAATGATATGTACAAAAGCAGATCTAACTGTTGCATCAGGTTGTGCACTTGCAAATATTCCAATGATTGTAGTATCCAATGAAGAATTTGATTCTATACAAGATGGTAATAAAATTACGGTTGATACAAAATCTGAAAATATTTTTAATTAATTAGTTTCTGTAACTTTACTTGAACCAGTTTCTGTAACTTTACTTGAACCCGTTGGTAGTGCTCTAACATAATCATCGATCAAAAATATTTTTTTAAATCCTTCATCTGTTTTATCAAATTCTGCTCTAATTTTTTTTGAAATATCTGACATTGTTGAGCCACCAGGTTCAATTACTGCATAACACAAACATTTTTTCTTAATTGGTTCTGGTGGTCCGCAAACTAGCAAATAATCTTCATCTTCTTTAAAAATTCCAACTGCAAGTTTTAGTGATGAAACTTTGATAAAATTTCTTGTACCATTAATCATGAATGAACCTTTAGCCATTGATTGTCCTGTCGGTGCACCTTTTTTCACTTGATCTGGATTAACCCAAAAACTACTCATTCCATATGCAGATATTTGCCATGCACGACTAAAACAAACTGTTGCGTGTGCAACTTCTTCCAAACTTAATGGTAGTAATTCCTCATCTTCTGCTTTTAGCAAAAAGAACGGTGAACCATGAACTTCTGCATGAAAGACCTTATCGTTTTTTTCTAAATATTTTCTAATTATTGCACTATTTGATGAGCTGTCTCTTCCTCCAACTGCTAAAACTCCGTCTGATGTGAAAAACCATCTGTACCTCTCATACCAACTTTTCTTTCTTATTTCTTTGAATCCGACAGAACCTTTTGCAATTTCTCCTTTTTCAATTGTTTTTTCTAATTTCTCTTCTGTTTTCTTCATTAATTTTTCAATTGATTTTACCGCACCTTTTTGTTTCTTTGACTCGTCAAATAATTTTGAAGCAATTGTTGGAAGAGATGAATCAGGGTCTACTCTTATTTTTGATTCATTAATCTTCATGTATGAAATTCCCTTCTCACTAATTATTTCTGCATTTTTTTCTTTTAGTGAACTGGTGATACTTTCATCTCTAACATTATGTTGACCTTGAGATGTCATTGTAAAAAGTAAATTTGCTACATCTGCTATTACTTTTGATTTTTCTATTACTACATTAATTGCATTTTTTTGTTCAGCTAATGTTGTTTCTAATGATTCTATTTTTTTGTCAGCAGGACTACTGAATAATGATTTTCCTTTTTCTAAAATTTCTTCAGTAAATACTATATCTAATCCTTCATTAAAACTATCTACTTTTTTTGCATTCAGGTTATCATCTGAAAATCTTATTGGATATGCATCATGTACATTATCTTCAATTATTACAGATGGATCATGTGGACCTTTTGTTACTTTAGAAAGAGTTGATGTAATAATTTCAAATAATGCCTCAAATTCATCATCTGTAATTTCATTACTTGGTTTTTTAGAATCAATTCCTGATAATCTAATTATTTCTTCAACATATTTTTTTGGTAAACCTAATCCTCTACCTATAGTTTTTCCAATTCCACTAGAAGAAAATAACTCTCTAAATGATTCTTTTGTTAAATTTAAAATATCTAATCCATCTTCTGGAGGTGGAATGTAATCTAATCCTACACGAAGTTGTCTATGTCTTACATCAATTGAATGTAAAAGTGCTAGAATTTTTTTATCGCCATTACATAAAATAATATTTCCATCTCCAAAAAATTCTACAATTAGGATAAACTCCTTTTCAAAATTTGTAAATGTAAAGTAAGCAATTCTTTCAGTACCAATTTGTTCAATTTTTGTTAGTTTTGCTCGTAAAAGATCGCCACGTAATCGTCTTAACATTTTATTTGGTTCAATTGTATCAATTTTCTTATCTGTAATCCACATTCCTATACTAGAAACCATTAACATTATGTCTGGTTTTGTTGTATGATGTAATTTGAATAAAAGACTATTTCGATTTATTCCCCAAATATTACTTGCATAGTATCCACTAGTCTTTTCTCCAATGTCATCTACCAGATATACTAATTCAATTCCCGCAAGAGTCATGGTATTGCAAATTTTTCTGGAAATTATACTCTTACTATTGCCTAGTGACTGCCAAAGATTTTAAACGAGGCATTTCTGAGTCAACTCAAGAAATTCAAATGGCAAAGTTCAAAAAAAAGAAATTTTCAGCAGATAAACCAGATCCTAAGGATGAAAATGACGATCTTCCTGAAATTGAAGCAACAGAAGATGAGAAAAAAGCAATTGCCGAAGCAACAGGATCTGCAGAAGAAACTGAATCTGAATCTAAACTTGATCCTAAACCTGATCCTACCGAAGACCCAATGGATAAATCTGCAACAAAAAAACTTACAGATAGATTATTTTGGTTAAGAATTGCTGTTGCAATTGCTGGTGGTATTATAGCAACATTTGCATTTGAAGATATTGCCGATGTTGAAGAAAAACGTTGGACATCAATTGTTTTTATGATTATGTTATTTATCGCAACTGCAATAATTGCCAAGTCTTGGAAAATTAGAATTGCAAATAGGAAAAAATACGTTACAACTGGAATAGGCAGTTTTGTATTCATGTATCTATTCATTTGGATATTTACTTACACAGTAGTTAATGCTACCACCAGTCCATCAATGATTCCTGGTCTATAATTACAAAATGTGGAAATCAAAAACTCCTGGAATTCCAGATGAAGAATTTGAAAGAACAGAGTCTGTACCAATTACTAAAGAAGAGATTCGTGCTATACAAATTAGTAAAGGTAGACTTTCTGTAGGACAAACTGTTTTAGACATTGGATGTGGTAGTGGCTCTGTAACAGTAGAAGCTGCAATTCAAGTTGAAGAATCAGGTAAGATAATTGGCGTTGACATTGATTCTAATGCAATTGAACTGACAGAAAAAAATTTAAAAAAATTTGGAATCTCAAATTATAGATTAATTGAAGGAAACGCTAAAGAAAAAATTTCAGAACTTCCTCAAGCAGATACTGTATTTATTGGTGGAACAGGTGGTGATACAAAAGATATAGTAGAATTATGTCAAGATAAAATCAAATCTGGCGGAAGAATTGTAATTGGTGTTATTTTAATTGAAACACTCTATTCTGTATTGAAGACAATTGAAAAATTAGACTTTGAATCAATCGATATCACACAAATTACAATTGGAAAGAGTCGAAAGACCAAAACAGGCACAATGATGCTTGCACGAAACCCGGTCAGTGTTATCTCTGCTACAAAAAAATAATCTAGCTTTTTAATTGGGAACAAAATCATCTTTCTTATGTCTCAATTAACTGGAATTGGAGTCGGTCCTGGCGATCCAGATTTACTTACTGTAAAAGCAGTAAAAGCAATTCAAGATGCTGATATGATAATGTGTCCCGCATCAGCAGAAGATAGACCTAGTATTGCTCTATCAGTTGTTAACACTTTAATTGATAAATCAAAAAATCAAGAAATTGTAAAACTGATTTTTCCGATGACTAAAGATAAAGATATTCTTGAAGCACACTGGAAAGAAAATTCAAAAATTATGGCAGAAAAAGTTTTGTCAGGAAAAAATGTTGTTTATCTAACGGTTGGCGATCCATATCTTTACAGCACATGGATCTACATGCACCGAGAAATTAGTAAAAAACATCCTGAAATGAAGATTACAGTAATACCTGGAATTGTTTCGATGTTCACCTTTGCATCTAAAGTTGGAATAAGTATAGCTGAAGGGGCAGAAAAAGTTTCAATTATTCCCTCTTGTTATGATTTAAGTTCAGTTAAAGAAATTGCAAAGAATTCTGAGGTATTGGTATTTCTTAAAGACGGTAGATATTTTGATCAAGTGATTGAACTAGTTAGAGAGTCTGGATTTCCAGAGGATTCTATATTTGCAATTGGTCAAGATTTAGGTACAGACAAAGAAATTATTAGAAAATTAAGACTAGGTGATGTAAATGATGATACTTTAACTACAAAATACTTTTCAATTTTGGTGATAAAACGTGTCTAAGGTATATTTTGTTGGTTGCGGTCCTGGTGACCCCGATTTAATCACTATAAAGGCAAAAAAATTGGTTCAAAAGGCAGATGTAATCGTTTACTCAGGTTCATTGATTCCTCCTGAGATTCTAAAATTTAATAAAAAAGGCAAAAAACATGATGCAGCAAAACTTGTTCGTGAAGAAATATTTGATTTACTTTTAAAAAATTCAAAAAAAGGAAAAACCGTAGTTAGATTACATGATGGTGACCCTGCAATTTATGGTGCAATTAGAGAACAGATTGATAATCTAGAAAAAAAAGATGTAGAATCAATTGTCGTACCTGGTGTTACATCATTTTTGGCATCTGCAGCAGCACTTGGAACACAATTAACTCTACCTGGAATTACACAAACAATGATTGTTACACGTGCAGAA